>NZ_JBXANI010000006.1:0-27299 GCF_058801495.1 Cupriavidus sp. GW822-FHT03E04 | reverse complement strand
AGCCGCGACAGCAGCTAGAAGCATCAAAACCCCACCCACAAGAGACGTTCCCGCGTCAGCGGGCTACAAGCAACACACATCGCATACCGCCCCCGGCCTACTGTTCCTGCTCCAAGCTCAACAGATTTTGCGTACGAATCAACGGAACGGGACATCAAAACTCCGAACCCCCAACTCTCCCCTACATCCTCGACGTAGCCAGCCGCGCGGCCAGCCCCAGGAAGACCACTCCCGCAAACCAGTTCAGCGCACGCTGCGCGCGTGCCGAGCGCAGCAGCAGGGCGCCGAACATGGCCGAGCAGTAGGCGATGACGGAAAAGACCAGCAGGGTGGCGATGATGAAGACCACGCCGAGCACCATGATCTGCAGCGCGATATGGCCACGGTCCGGCGCGACGAACTGCGGCAGGAACGCGAGGAAAAAGATCACCACCTTGGGGTTGGTCAGGTTCATCACTACGCCCCGCCGGTACATATGCCCCACGCCAGCCTTGTCGCCGTTGCCCTGGCTCATCGCGCCCACCGGGGCGCGGAACGCCTGCCAGGCAAGATAGGCCAGGTATAGCGCGCCGGCGATCTTGAGCACCATGAATGCGAGCTTGGACGCGGCGAACAGCGCGGCCAGGCCAAACGCGACCGCAGCCGTATGCACCAGTAGCCCGGTGCACAGGCCAAGCACCACGACCATGCCCGCGCGGGGCCCCCGCATGGCGGATTGCAGCAGCACGAATACATTGTCCGGGCCCGGCGTCAGTCCAAGCACCACGGCGATGCCGAAGAATGGCAATAGTGTCTCGAGCGGGGGCATGCGCTTTACTCCTTTGCGGCCGCGGATATCGCGTTGTCGGGTTAGGCCCGATATCGGGCAAGATCGTGCAAAAGGCATGGCCGTAGCATCCGGCGCGCCATCCGAATATTGCCAGCCAGGCAGCGTTTTGTGCCAGCCAGACGCTTTGGCTGGCTCTGGCTGGGTCTGGCTGGCCCAGTCAAGGGTGCCAGGTCGCCGGATTGCCCGAGGCTGCCTCCGGCGCCGGCCGATGGCTTCCCGCAGGCTTGCTTGCTGGCGGACAACCCGGCAATGGAACTGGTGGTGCCGAAGCTGCTGACACCGTCGCTGCTCGCCGTCTGGCCCCGGCAATGCAAAAAGCCCGTGCGGCGTGAACCGTACGGGCTTTTCAGAATCTGGTTGCGGGGGCAGGACTTGAACCTGCGACCTTCGGGTTATGAGCCCGACGAGCTGCCAACTGCTCCACCCCGCGGGCCGAAATATACGCGGGTTGGCGCGTCATGGATAGTCCTGATTGGGATTATTTCCAGAAATGGTCTCGGCGCATTGCCAGAATCAATGCAGTTGCTGCAAGAATGAGCGCGGCATTCGCGCTTTTTCGGGCATCCGCCCGGTGGCTGATCGCGTCGTCAAGCCACGTATTCGCCGCACGCGCGGTATCAACGGACACGATTGCCCGTGAGATCGGCGGTGCACATGCACCAAATCCTGGCGCCGGCCTGGCAGCAACCACCTCCGCTTTTACCCTCCGGCGGCATCCTTCGGCGCCGGAGCCAGGCGGAACTGCGCGGACAAGTCGGCCTCGGCGCCAAGCTGGGCGTCGGTCTGCACGACGCCTTTTGCGGCGAGTTTCGTGAGTGTGCGCGCTGCCTGGATCGGGCTGACGCCCGTGGCCTTTGCGACCTGATATGCATCCATCGGGGTGCCCGTCTTTTGCAGGGCGTCGATTACTGCCTGGCGAGTGTCGTGATTGTTGTTCATTTCCGGGCGTAGGTTGAGTCTGCTCAGACTAGACGAGGTGGACCGCCGGCGCAACCCCGCATTCTTGCTGATTCCCCCGCCCGAAAAGGTTGCGCGACGGGCTTCGCACGTCAAAATAGAGGGTCTGATCGCACGCATCGCAAGAATCGCAAGAACAATGAAGCACACTCTACTGCTCATCGACGGCCTGAACATCCTGCGCCGGGTCTACGAAGCCAACCCGGCTGAGGACATTCCGGCCAAGGTCGAGGGCGCCGTGCTTTCGGCGCTGGCCTCGTTCCGCCGGGCCTTGACCGAATGCAAGCCGACACACGCGCTGGCGGCATTCGACACCGGCGGCAAGACCTGGCGCCACGCGCTGTATCCCCAGTACCGCCAGCACCGCAAGCCCATGGACCCGGAGCTGGCGGAGGTCCTGCCGGACTTCCGGCTGACGCTGACGGAAGTGCTCGGGCTGCAGACAGCCATGATCGACGGCTACGAGGCCGACGACATCATCGCCACGGCCTTTTATCGCTGGACCGCGAGCAAGGAGGGGCAGGTGATCCCGGTGAGCACGGACAAGGACGTGCTGCAGCTGATTGCCGACGGCGCCATTGTGCGCAACCACTTTGCCACCGTGAAGAACGGGGAGCCGTCCTGGTTCGATGAACGCTACGTCATGGATAAGTTCGGCGTGGGCAGTCACCAGCTGGCCGACTATCTCGCGCTGCTGGGGGATAGCACGGACGATATCCCCGGTGTCGAGAAGGTCGGGGCCAAGACCGCGGCCAAGCTCTTGCAGCGCTACGGCGACCTGGAGGGCGTGCTTGCCAACGCCGCCGAGGAGAAAGGCGTGGTCGGCAAGAACCTGGCGGAACAGGCGCATCTGGCCCGGCTCTCCCGCCAGTTGCTCTCGCTGAAGACCGATGCCCAGCTTGGCCTGACGTGGAACATGCTGCGGGTGGGCGAATCGGCTGAGTAGCGGCTGAGTAGCGGCTGAGTAGCGGCACCTGGCGTTCCTGGTGGTGGCCATGGTCGGCGCCTTTTCTCATCGACCTGGCCAATGCGATCGTGATCAAGGCGTACCTGCCGCTGCATCCGGCGTTTTAGGTTTTAGCCGCCATGACGCTGACGTGACCCGGCTTGCGGTCGAACAGCAGCAGCTTCAGCGCCATGCACAGCGTTGTCAAAACGGCGAACAGCCAGCCGCTCCACAACGCGCCCGTCATGCCCGCTGCGGTGATGCACCAGCCGCCCACCGCCGAGCCGGATACCACGCCCAGGTTGGCGGCCGAGATATAGAGGCTGGTCGCGAACTCCGGGGCTTCCGGCGCGGCGGATGCCAGCCACATCTGGCTGACGATCAGGCCGCTGGTATGCGCGGCGCCCCACAGCAGGCAGACCGCGATCATCGGGACAAACGAGGCATTGCCGCAGGCGTAGAGCACAAGGTAGGCACCACCCAGCACCGCCGGGTGCAGCAGCGCGGTTCGCGCCAGGCTCTTGCCCAGCAACCGGCCGGCGATCAGATTGCCCGCCACGCCGCCGATACCGAACACCACCAGCAGCGCGCTGATGGCCTCGCCGGCCATGCCGGCCTCGCTCGCGAGGTACTCGGCCGCATAGCTGTAGACCGAGAACATCGTCGCGAAGACGAACACGGTTGCGAACAGGTTGAGCCACAGCGCCGGCTTGCGCAGGATGGCCGAGGGCCGGCTGGCCGATGCGGCCTGCGCGGGTGCGGGCCGCTGCGCCGCATCCGGCAGCATGGCCAGCAGGCCGATTCCCGCCGCCGCGTTGACGGCGGCGCAGAACAGGAAGGAGGCTTCATAGGAAAAGCGCGCCGCGATCCACGCGGTGATTGGCACGCCCAGCACCAGGCCCATGCTGGTGCCCACGAAGGCCATCGCCGTGGCATGCGTGGCTCGCTCCTTCGGGTACAGCGACACGGCCGCCGCGAACGCCAGCGAGAAGAACACCGGATGCAGCAGCGCGGGGACGATGCGCAGCGCCATCAGCCCGGCAAAGTTCGGCGCCCACGCCGACAGCACGCTGCACACGGCGAACACGAACAGCGAGCCCGCCAGCACCCTGCGCCGGGCATAGCGCGACAACCACAGCACCATGAACGGCCCGCACATGGCCACCACCAGCGCGAACAGGCCGACCAGCCAGCCTGCCCGGGCGACCGTGACGCCGTAGCGCGCGACGATAGCGGGCAGGATGCCGACCACGCCGAACTCGATGGTGTAAAGGCCAAACAGGCCGAGCGCGATAAAGAACAGGGAGCGGCCGGCATCGATGGCCTTCATGGGTGCCACATCGCTCATCGCGCCACCACCTCTTGCCCATAGACGGCGTCGCGCAGGTCCGTCACGAAGCGGCCGGACATGCCTTCATACAGGGTGTTGGTGAACGCGGCCACGCTCAGGCCCCGGGCGCGGTCGACGAACCAAGAGTGCCCGTAAGCGCCGCCCCAGCGCCAGGTGCCGGCCGACTCCGGCGAGCCGGCCGCAGCCGGATTGTGCAGCACCGAGAAGCCCAGGCCGAAGCCGGTGCCCGGCGCATCCGGCGGACCCCATGCGCCGGTCTGGTTGCGGCCCATTTCATCGACCCAGGCCGCGGGCATCAATGGCTCGCCGCCCTGGCGCAGGGCCTCCAGCAAGCTAAGGAAATCGCCGGCGCTGCCAACCATGCCGGCGCCGCCGGAGGGGAAGGCACTGGTGTCCAATGCGCGCGCCGGCGCGTAGTGGATGCCGGCCGTGCCGTCGACGACGGGGACCACATCGTGCGCGCGCATGCGGCGCGGCACTGGCGTGTCGTTGACGTAGGCGGTGGCTAGCCGCCCGGCATCGGCCGCGGCAAAGCCGGTGTCGCCCATGCCCAGCGGACCCGTGACCAGCGCGTGCACCGCGTCGGCCAGCGGCGCGTCGCAAACGCGTTCGATCACGGCGCCAAGCACGTCCGTGGCCAGCGAATAGCCCCAGGCGGTGCCCGGCTTATAGAGCAAGGGCACGCTGGCGATGCGGCGCAGGTTCTCCGCAAGCGTGATGCCCGGCTGGTCCATGCCGTCCGACACGCCAGCGCGGGCATAGGGCCCGTGCTCGTCGGCTTCGAAGAAGCGGTAGCCCAGCCCGGCGGTATGGGTCATCAGCTGCCGCACGGTGAGGATGGCGGGGCTGCTGTCGGCCAGCCGCGGCGTGAAATCCGGCAGCCAGCGCGTCACGGCCTCGTCGAGCCCCAGGCGGCCCTGCGCCACCAGCACCATCGCTGCGCTCGACACGATGGGCTTGGATACCGACGCCAGGCGGAACAGCGTATCGGTGCGCATGGGCCGGCCGGCCTCACGGTCGGCCAGGCCCGCAGCGCGGCGGTGGATGACTTCGCCGTGGCGGGCAACCAGCACGACGGCGCCGACCAGGCGGTGGGCGGCAAGGGCTTGTTCAATCGCCGCGTCAACGCGGGCGGACAGGGGGGGCAGGGGTGACAACATGCGTGTTTTCCTTCGTCGCAAGACAGGGATGGGATCAAGCAAACGATAAGAAACATTTGACTCGGGAAAAAGTAGGCTAGAGTTCCTGGTTATCCGGACATAATTATCCGTAATCGAGGATCGAGGCGCTTGGCATGAGGGGAAAGCCGATGGACAGCCTGAGTGGCTTTACGGTGTTTGTGCAGGTCGCCGAGACCCGCAGCTTCGTGGCCGCCGGCCGCCTGATGGGCGTGTCGGCGTCGGCCGTGGGCAAGAGCGTCGCAAGGCTGGAAGAAAAGCTCGGCGCGCGGCTGTTTCACCGCAGCACGCGCAGCATTACCCTGACGGCGGAAGGCGCGCAGTTCCTGGAGCGCAGCCGCCGCATCCTGGCCGAGATCGAGGCGGCGGAGCAGGAGCTGTCGCGCGCAGCGCAAGCGCCGCGCGGGCGCTTGCGCGTCAGCCTGCCGCTGGTGAGTTCGCTGGTGCTGCCGGTGCTGGGCGACTTCATGCGGCAGTACCCGGAAATCGAGCTGGACCTGGATTTCACCGACCGCATGGTGGACGTGATCGAAGAGGGTTTCGATGCCGTGGTGCGCACCGGCGAGCCAAGCGACTCCCGGCTATCGGCGCGGCGTCTCGGCGCGTTCCGGATCTTGCTGGTGGCGTCGCCAGCGTATCTCGCGCAGCGCGGGGAGCCCCGGCAGCCCGCGGACTTGGCCGGGCATGCCTGCCTGCAATACCGCTTCCCGAACAGCGGCAAGCTGGAAGCCTGGCCGTTGCGCCGCGCAGCCGTCGATCCGGAGTTGAACCTGCCTACCTCGATGATCTGCAACAACATCGAGACCCGCGTGAGCTTTGCGTTGCAGGGCCTCGGCATCGCCTGCCTGCCGGACTTTGCCATCCGCGAGGCGCTGGCCGACGGCCGGTTGCGCACCGTGCTGGACGACTACGTGGACCGTAGCGGCACCTTCCGCGTGCTGTGGCCTGCCAGCCGGCACCCGTCGCCCAAATTGCGCGTGTTCATCGACTTCCTGGGCGAGCGGGTGTTTCCGGGCGGCGCGGATCATGCCGTTTGAGCATCTCCGGATCGGCGCCGGATCGGCGCCAGTAAGCGCTCAGGCGGCTGCCTGCCGCGCGTGCCGCAGCAACGAGTGGATCAACGGCGTGCGGGGAGACGAGCGTTGCCACAAGATGCCGAACCGGCGCGGCTCGGTCGCTTCGGGCAGCGTCAGCTTGGCGATGCGCAGGCCTGCCGTCAGCGGCGACGCTATGTCGGGCACCAGAGACACCCCCAGCCCCCGGTCGACCATCATGGCGATCGCCACCAGCGAGCTGAGCTCGAACCGCTCGTGCGCGGCGATGCCGGCCTGCCGCAGGTACCGGTCGGCCTGCTTGCCGCCGCCCACGCTGCGGTCGTAGCGGATCAGCGGCTCGGTGCGCAGCAGTTCGTGCGGATCGCGCCGGGCCAGCCGGGCGGGCGCCAGTACAACCAGGGGTTCCTCACGCAGCAGTTCCCACACGATGGTCTTGGGCAGCGCGAAGGGCGGGTGCAGGCAGACGGCCGCATCCAGCTCTGCGTTTTTCACGGCGTCATACAGCGCCGCCGATTTGTCCGACTGGATAAACACGGAGACACCCGGATGCTCCGCGGCGAACCCGGCTAGCGTTTCCGGCAGCAGGCTGTGCAACGCAGTGTTGATCGTGCCCAGGCGCAGTTCGCGCGGTGCTTCCACCTCATTCACCCAATCCCGCAATTGGCTGAAGTCCCGCAGCAAGGTGCGCGCGCGTTCGGCGAGCCGTGCGCCCGACTCGGTCGGCGCCACGGTGCGGCCGGCACGGCCCAGCAGGGCAGTGCCCAGCTCCCGCTCCAGGACGTGGATCTGCTGCGCGATGGCGGCGGGCGTCACGTTGAGCCGCCGGGCGGCTTGCGCGAGGGAGCCGGTATCCACGACGACCAGGAACGCGTTGAGGTAGGCTGTCTCCATACATTTTCTATCGATTAAAGAAAGAGATACATAGTTTATCTTTGTTATGGCGTGACACACACTGGCGCACTCCAAAGCCATCGGTTCACATTGCCATGAGAAGCAAACTGTTCGTCCCCGGCTCCCGCCCGGAATTGTTCGACAAGGCCTTGGCCAGCGCCGCGGACGGGCTCTCGTTCGACCTCGAGGACGCGGTGGCGCAGGAGCGCAAGCCGCAAGCGCGCGAGGCACTGCGCGAGCTGCTGCGCTCGGGCCAGGCCCGCGCCAGCGGCAAGACCCTGATCGTCCGGGTCAACGCGATGGACACCCCTCACTTTGCGGCCGACGTGGCCGCAGTGGTGCAGCCCGGCCTGGACCTGATCAACCTGCCCAAGCCCGAGAGCGCCGACGACGTGCGCCGCGCTGCCGCCGCCATCGAGCAGGCGGAACGGGTCAACGGGTTTGCGCATGGCGTGGACAGCCCGGTCCGCCTGCTGCTCAATATTGAAACGCCCAAGGCGCTGCGCCTGGCCGGCGAACTGGCCGCGGCCCACCCGCGCGTGGCTGGCTTGCAGCTTGGCCTGGGCGACCTGTTCGAGCCGCTGGGCATCGCCCGGCGCGAAAGCGCGGCGATCCAGCAGGCCATGTACGCGGTGCGCATGGCAGCCGGCGAGGCCGGCGTATTCGCCTACGACACGGTGTTTGCCAACATCAAGGATGAAGCCGGCTTCCGTGCCGAGGCCGAGCTGTCGCGCCGCATGGGCTTTCTTGGCAAGAGCTGCATTCATCCCAGCCAGGTCCCCCTGGCCAACCAGGCCTTCCGCCCGAGCGATGAGGAGATCGGGCATGCGGCGCGGGTACTGGAGGCCGCGCGCGATGCGATGGCCAGGGGCGTGGGCGCCTACGTGGTGGACGGAAAGATGATCGACCCGCCGTTCCTGAAGCGGGCGCAAGCCATCGTGGCTACCGCCAGGCGCCTTGGATTGCTGCCTGCCTGACTCCGCCGGGATCCGCTGCCGGGATCAGGCTGCATCGCATGGGGCAAACAAAAAAACAGAAGGAGACACTTTGACTACACCAACCGCAACCGCAACCGCAACCGCAACCGCAACCGCAACCGCATCCGCATTCGTATCCATTTCCCGTAGCGTGGCCTTGGCCGCCACGGCCATTGCCAGCCTGGTATCCGGCGCGGCGTTCGCACAGGGCGGATATCCAAGCAAGCCCATCACCATCGTTGTGCCCTATCCGCCGGGCGGCTCCAACGACATCTTCGCTCGCATCGTCGCCAGGGAGATCGGCGAGGAGCTCAAGCAACCCGTGGTCATCGACAACCGGCCCGGCGCCAGCGGCAATACCGGCACGGGCATCGTGGCCAAGTCCGCCCCGGACGGGTACACGCTGGTCGCCGTGTCGTCCAGCATGACGACCAATGCCGCGGTGCAGGCCAAGCTGCCGTTCGATGCGGTCAAGAGCTTTGTGCCGGTGGCGATGTTTGCGCAAGGGCCGTTCATTGTCGCGGTCAACAATGCGTTTCCCGCCAGGACGCCGCAGGAACTGATCGCGGCGATCCGCGCCAAGCCGGGCAAGTACAACTACGCCTCAAGCGGGCCGGGCAGCGTCAACCAGTTTGGCACCGAGCTGCTCAAGGCCAGGGCCGGGAACCTGTTCATCACGCATATCCCGTATCGCGGCATGGGTCCCGCCGTGACCGACCTGATCGGCGACCAGACACAGCTGTTGATCTCCAGCGGCCCCTCGCTGCTGCCGATGGTGCGCGCCGGCAAGGTACGCGCCGTTGGCATCACCAGCCTCAAGCCGAGCCCGATCGCGCCGGATCTCACGCCCATGTCCAGCGCGGTGCCGGGCTATGAATTCGAACTCTGGTGGGGCCTGCTGGCGCCGGCCGGCACGCCGCCGGCGATCGTCAGCCAGCTCAACGCCGCCGTCAACACCATCTTGTCCAAGCCCGAGATCAAAGCGGCCTTCCTGAAGGAGGGCGCCGAAGCCAGGCCCGTCACGCCGGCCCAGTTCGCCGCCATCATCGGGCAGGACGTGGAACGGTGGAAGACGCTCGCCAAGCGCCAGAACATCGTCGTGGACTGATGCTCGCCCGCCTTGCCTCTACTGCCTCTATTTCCTGTTTCCGGAGATTTCCATGCGTCCCCCCTTTGATGACCGCGCCGCGCCACTGAGCGAGCGCACCGGCAAGCCGGGCCCGCTGTCCGGCCTGCGCGTGCTGGACCTGAGCGCCTACATAGCTGGCCCCTATGGTTGCTCGCTGCTGGCCGACCAGGGTGCCGAGGTCATCAAGATCGAGCCGCCCGCCGGCGACAACCTGCGCAAGTACCCTTCCTCGCTGGAGGCCGAGAGCCGCGCCTTCCTGGGCGTGAACCGCAGCAAGCTGGGCGTGGTGCTGGACCTCAAGCAAGCCGACGACCTGCAGCGGCTGATGGCGCTGGTGCGCACCGCCGACGTGCTGGTGCACAACTTCCGGCCCACCGTGCCGCCCAGGCTGGGCATCGCTTACGAACAGCTCAAGCTGGTCAACCCGCGCCTGATCTATTGCGCCGTGACCGGTTATGGGGAAGATGGCCCGCTCAAGGACAAGGCCGGCTACGACCAGGTCTTGCAGACCATGACCGGCATGTGCACGCTGCAGGGCAAGCAGGGCGGCGCGCCAGAGATTCTCTATGGCTCGGTCGTCGACTACTACGGCTCGGCGCTGGTCGCCGGCGGCGTCGCGTCCGCACTCTACGAGCGCGAGAAAAGCGGCGAAGGCCAGTATGTCGGCATCTCACTCTTGCGCGCGGCGCTGACCATGCAATCGGCCCGCATGGTCTGGGCGGACAACGAACCCAGGGAGGTTGGCCGCGACATGCGCTCCGGCGGCATCACCGGCATCCATCCGACCAAGGAAGGCTATCTCTACATCTCCGCGAACACGCCGCATTTCTGGGCGGCGCTTTGCGAGAAAACCGGCCTGGCTGAACTCACCACCGAGCGTTATGACAGCGTGCGCAAGCGCGCGCAGCATCAGGATGAGATCGTCCCCATGCTGCACCGCGCGCTGGCAGCCCGCACCGCGCTGGAATGGGAGGCGCACTTCGGCGAAGCGGTGCCCTGCGCTGCCGCGCGCTCCGTGGAAGATATGTTCGACTTCCCGCAGGTGCAGGCGGAAGGCATGGTGACCACGTTCGAGCATCCCACCGTGGGCCGGTATCGCGGCTTTACCCGTGCCATCAAGTTCGGGCGCACGCCCGGGCCCGAGCCGTTCGCGGCGCCGGTGCTGGATCAGCATGGGCAGAGGGTGAAGGCGGAGGCGGACAGGTTGGTGAGCGAGGAGATGTAGCCGATCTCGCCGGGCTTTGATTCATCGACAAGCCCGTGGCAAATGGTCGCTGCATGGATGGCGCGACCACGCAATGCGCCCAATGCGTCGCATTGCCGCATTCCTTTGATGTCAGGCCGCTGGGTAGACTTTCGCGCCTCTAGCGCCACTCGCACGAGTGGCGCTCCGAGCCGACAACTCTCCGGACTCAGCGCGCCTCCATTCATGCTCCCCACCTCGCTTCGACATCATTGCTTTGCACTCGCCGCCGCAACCGCCGGCTTTCCCGCCTACGCTGAGGACGCACTTCGCGAAGCGCCCGACCTTGCCCCGGTCACTGTCTCCGCCGCGCCGGAGTCCGCGTTGCGCGGGCGGGCATCCACGGGCTCCAATCTCGGACTGACGCCCATGCAGACCCCGGCCAGCGTCGACGTCATCCGGCGCGAGCAATTGGAAGAACGCGGCGACGCATCGCTCGTGGATGCCATCACCCGCGCGCCCGGGATGTCCGGCCTCGGCCACCCCGGCAACGGCGGCGCCGCATTGTCGGCGCGCGGCTTCACGGGCTCGACTTCGGTGATGCAGCTCTATGACGGGATTCGCCAGTATGGCGGCATCGGCATCACGTTCCCCTTCGATACCTGGTCCGTCGAGCGCATCGAGGTGCTGCGCGGCCCGGCTTCGGTGATCTACGGAGAGGGCGCCATCGGCGGCGTGGTCAACGTGGTGCCGAAGAAGCCAGCGCGTGGCCCGGTCGAGAGTGAAATCCAGGCCGCGCTGGGCACGGAGAATACACAGCGGCTGGCGTTCGGCAGCGGCGGCGCCATCAACGACAAGCTCGCCTACCGGCTCGATGTGAGCGGCAACCGGTCCGACGGATCCGTCGATCTCGGCGACTCCCGGAACCTGTCGCTGTCCGGTGCCATCCAGTGGGACGCCACGCCGGACCTGAGCCTGAAGCTCAGCTATGCCAAAGGCTGGCAGGAGCCGCAGCGCTACTTCGGCGTGCCGCTGGTCAACGGGCAGCAGGACGCGGCGCTGCGGAGCAAGAACTACAACGTGGGCGACAGCCTGCTCAAGTTCGATGACCAATGGACGGAGCTCGCCGCGCAGTGGACACCGAATGCCGATGCCACGGTGCGCTCGCGCTTTTACTACATCGACAGCAAGCGGCACTGGCGCAATGCCGAGTACTACAACTACGTGCCGGCCACGGGGCTGGTCAGCCGTTCGTCCTATACGGAGATCCTGCACGACCAGTGGCAGGTCGGCAATACTACCGATGCCACGTTCCGGCACCATCTTTTTGGCATGAAGAACAGCGTGTCGGTGGGTTTCGACGTCAACCGGGCGTCGTTCACGCATACCAATAATTCGCCGTACTCAGGCACATCGGCGGTGGATCCCTATGTGTTCGATCGCGGTACGTTCATCAACGTGGCGGGCACCACGCCGCGCTATCGCAACGAGGCGACGCAATACGCGCTGTTTGCCGAGGATCGCCTTGAGGTGACGCCGCGCTGGTCCGTGCTGGGCGGGTTGCGCTATGACCGCGCCGACCTGTCGCGCCGTGACCTGGTGGCCGGGCAGGCGGCCTTCGACTGGACGTTTTCCAATGTTGGCTGGCGTGCTGGCACCGTATACAACCTGACGCCGGATCTCGCCGTGTACGCGCAGTACGCGCAAGCGGCCGATCCGGTCAGCGCCTTGCTGATGCTGACGCCGGCCAACAGCAACTTTGACGTCTCCACCGGTCGCCAGGTTGAAGTCGGCGTCAAGCAGGGCTTCTGGCAGGGCAAGGGCGAGCTGACGCTGGCCGCCTATCGGATCGTCAAGAAGAACCTGGTCACGCGTGACGTTGCCAATCCTTCGGCCAGCGTGCAGGTGGGCCAGCAGTCGTCGAAGGGGCTGGAAGCCACCTTCGGGCTGGCGTTTCTCTCCGGCTGGCGCGTGGATGCCAATGCCGCTTTGCTGCAGGCGCGCTATGACGATTTCACGGAGTCCGTGGGGGGCGCAGCGGTCTCCCGTAGTGGCAATGTGCCCACGGACGTGCCCGAGCGGCTGGCCAACGTTTGGGTGACGTGGCGCTTCCACCCGGCATGGACCGCCGGCGCAGGCCTGCGCTATGTGGGCCGGCGCTTCGCCGACCGCGCCAACACGCTCGAGATGCCGGCCTATACGACCACCGACCTGTCGCTCCAATGGCGCGCGCGCCGGGACACGACGCTGGCGCTGCGCGGGTTCAATGTCTTCGACAAGCGCTACGTCACCACCGCCTACTACAACGCCACGCAATGGTTGCAAGGATCTGGCCGGCGGGTCGAACTGAGCGTCAACTACCGCTTCTGAGCGGACTGGCAGCGTCTGGCGCAGCCCGCCGCACGGCGGCCGGCCGTGCGAACCAGCGATCCAGCAGCCAGACCATCGCCAGCGTGGCGCCCATCATCGGGAACACCGCGCCCAGCAGACCCAGGCCAATCACCCACGCCCGCATGGGCGGGAGCGTGCGCGGGAATGACGGCGCGGCCAGGGCGCGCGCGGGCCGGCGCTTTAGCCACATCACGAGGCCCGTCACGGCGAGCAGCATCAGGCCCAGCGAGATCACCGTGCACGCAATCTGGTTGGCCAATCCGAAGTAGCGGCCCATGTGCAGGGACGTGCCGTAGGAGATGGCCTGCGCCACCGCGCCGTAATCGCCGTAGCGAATGTCCTTGAGCACCTTGCCGGTGTACTGGTCGATATGCAGCGTGCGTTCCACCTTGGGATCCGCGGGGAAATAGGAGGCGGTGAACACACCGGTGGCTGACTTCGGCAGCACGAGCTGGTAGCCGCTCGACACACCGTTCTCGGCCACGATCGCCACGGCGCGGTCCAGGCTGATCGTGGCAGCGCCCACTGCCGGCGACGTGCCGGACGGAACCTTGGCCATGCCGACCGCCCAGGGGACTGCAGCGAGGGGAAGCGCATCCATGCTGGCCGCGCCCGGTGTCGACCGGACCCCCGCGTCGCCCCATGCGCCGGCCGGATTGCCCAGCCGCGCTGCGGTCGCGATCGCCTTGAATTGCTTGCCCCACGATGCGGTCCAGGGCAAACCGGACAACACGAACGCCACGGCGCCGATGACCATCCAGGCGCCGATGACCAGGTGGACTTCCTTCCACCAGCCGCGCCCGCCGGCGGCCTTGCCCATCACGAAGGCCTTGCCGCCCTTGTCGCGCAGCCGCGGCCACCACATCGCGACGCCCGTGGCAATCATCACCAGCGACCAGCATGCCGCCAGCTCCATCAGCAACTCCCCGGTCTTGCCCAGCAGCAGCGCGCGATGCAGCATGCGCACCTGCTTCATCAGCCGGTCCTCCACGCTCAGGCTGCCGAGAAAATTGCCGGTGTACGGGTCCAGGTACAGGCTTTCGCTCTTGCCCGACGGCAGCCGAAAGACAAACTCGGCGCTGGCGCGCGGGGACGAATCGACGGTGTACGTCGTCGCCACGGCGCCTTCTGGCGCCTGGGCCCATGCCCGGTCCAGCAAGGACTGGGCGGCAAGCTTCACGCCCACGGGCTCCACGCGCAGCAACTGCGGATAGAGCAGCGATTCGATCTGCGGCTGGAAGCAGTAGATCGTGCCGGTGATCGCCAGGACGACCAGGAAGGGTGCGACGAAGAGCCCGGCGTAGAAGTGCCACCGCCAGAGCATGCGATAAGACGCCGCTGCGGCCGGCGAGGTCTGTGTGGCTTGCGCGCGCATGGGCGGCCGTTCGAGAGGCTGGGACATGGCGGGATCTGTCAAAGGGTGTACTTCAGGCTCAGGTAGAACGTGCGCTGCGGGAAGGGGTGGAACAGGAAGTATTTGTGATTGTTCAGGTTGTCCACGCCCAGTGCACCGCTCCAATGCTTGTCTAGCTGGTAGTGCACGCGCGCATCCATCACGAAGAAGCTCTCGAAGCCCTGGTAGGTCGCGGGGTTGATGTCGGTGTTGTCGACCGTCGCGTACACGCGGCTGCTATAGCGCGCGGCCAGCGTGTAAGCCCATTTGTTGTCAGGCCGATAGGTTGCCGCTACCGTGCCGCGCCATGTGGGCACGTAGGGCACGCGCTTGCCGACCGCCGTCGCGCCAGGGGTGGTCGGCACGTAGCTGTCATCCGAGAGAATCCGGGAGTTGACATAGGTGACGTTGCCCGAGAGCGTCAGGCCGTTGATCAGCACATGGTCTTGCTGGCCGGCCAGCTCGAGCCCCAGTTGCCGTGTCTTGCCCACGTTCTGCGTAAAGGAGACGGGCGTGGCGAACCCGGCAATTGTCGAGGTCTGGGAGATCAGCGCGTTCTTGACGTACTCGCTGAAGGCGGAAACACGCAGCTTGCCCTCGCTGGTGTGGCGCTCGATGGCAAGTTCGCCAGACAGGACGCGCTCCGGTTGCAGGAACGGATTGGCCTGGGTGAACGTCGTCCCGGTCTGCACGCTCTGGTAGAGCTCGCCGACCGTCGGGAAGCGAAGCGCCTTGCCGAACGAGCCGGTCACCGACCACAGCTGGCTGGCCTCCCATGTCAGCGACGCCTTGGGGGAGAAGCCGGATTTGTCGAGGCTGGGCTGCTGGATCGGCACCCCCACGCCGTTGCTGCCAATGGCGTAGTTGAACCCGTCATAGGCGCGCCACATCTCATAGCGGCCGCCCAGCGTTGCCTGCAGGCTTGGTGTCATGCGCCAAACGTCCTGCAGCCAGAGCGCGCCGGTCTGCGTCTTGCCCTGCGAGGTGCTGAACAGGGCGCCATTGCCACCGGAGACCCAGTTGGTGGTGCTGTAGGTCGGGCTGCTCAGCTTGAACTGGTCGTAGTGGGCGCCGAAGCTGACGATGTTCGCGCCGGCGATGCCCTGCGGCCGCCAGATGCCCTTGACGTCGAAGGTGGACCAGCCGGAGCCGCTCATGTCGGTGGTCCGGCCAGGCCCACCCGTCAGCGCCGCCGGATGGAGCCCGGTGGACAAGCGGCTCGAATCCTGCAGATAGTAGAAATTGCTGACTATGGCCTCCCAGTCGAACAGCCCTTGCGTCCGGGTCCCGACCTTGAGGCTCTGCATCAGGTGTTCCTGATCGACGTTGTTGCTGGAAAACTGGCCCGCGATGGTGCTGGCGCTGTACGCGAATCCACCGATATTGACGTTGCCGGCTGACGCGCCGTAGAAGGGCGACCCGGATGTCGTGCTCAGGTAGGTTTGCGCGCTCGCTTTCGAACTGTTCTGCCAATAGCCCAGCGTGTAGACCGCGCTCAACGTTGGCGTGAAATCGTAGCCCAGCTTGACGGTGGCGTTGTCCTGCAGCGTATGGATGAAATTGCCAGCGCCAATTACCTGGATGGCGCCGCCGGTCCGGTTGCGGTCGGCGTACGCGCCGGTGATGACCGGCAGGGCGGCACCGGCGGCGGCCGTCGACTGGCCGACCGTGGCGAAGCTAAGCGGCTGGCTGAAGCTGTTGAGGTGGTTCGCGCTGAACCACCACGAGAACTTTCCGGTGCGGTCGCCCAGCGTGGCGCTGACCTGCTGCGCCGGCTCGTTCTGGTCGGTGCCGTACTTGCTGAACTGCTGGATGGCGCCCGTGACTTCCAGGCTGCCCTCGAACGTCTTCGGCATCCGCGTGGTGATCTCGGTCACGGCACCGTAGGAGTTGCCCGGATACGCCGCGGCGAACGGGCCGTACATGACGTCGACCCGGTCGATCGATTGCGGCGTCACCATGAACCACTGCGGGGAGCCGTTGCCGTTGTTGTTGTTGATCAGGGTCGACAGCAAGACCCCGTCGGCATAGATCAGGCTGCGCGCGCTGGCGTTGATGCCGGTGGTGCGGGTCGCCATCGGGGACTGGGTGTCGCCGATAAAGCGCTTGCGCACCAGCACGTCGGGCAGGTATTTCAGGGCGTCTTCCGCGCCCATCACGTTGATGGCCTGCGCGGCTTGTTCGCCGGTGATGCTCGCGGTGGTCTGCGGCAACTGGTTTTTCTCGGCAAACGAGCGAGTTTCGGTCACCTGGACCGCCGGCAGGCTCTGTTCGTCGGCGGCCTCGGCCAGCGTGCCGATGGTGCCAAGGATGACTAGGGGCAGCAGCGTGCGCATGATTGGGTCTACCTCACATCGTTGTCCGGCGCCCGTGCGCAGGTGCGCGCGGACGCCACGATCACGCCAAAGGGCGTGCGTTGCTTACAGACTGGATTGAGGCAGGGCCGGAGGGTCCCTGGGGCGTCCTGAAGGAAAAGCCCCGAGTGGCGTGAAGCGGGTGACCAGCACGTGCGACGTAGCGACCACCAGCAGCGGGATCGCCGACAGCGCCGCAGGCGCTAGGGTAGGCAGCGGCACATGGTCCGCCAGCAGATCGCAATAGCCGCAGGCGTTCAGCGAGCTGCCCGGCATGTCATGCGGCGCATCGCCCGGGTGGGCGGCCGAGCAGATGACGGCTGCGGGATCGCTGGCCTGGGCCGCGGCCACAAACTGGCTGACTGCCGGCGCAAGCACGATGAGCCACATGGCGATCAGGCCAAGCCATGCGGTCAAGCGGATGCGGCGGATAAGCGTCATTGTTAGTTGCGAGCGGGCGCGGCGCAGTCTACCCCAGCCAAGGCGAGGTGCGATCAGGCAGGCTGCGCGTCATTTTGACACAGGCGCAACCGGGATATGTACCGAAGGCACAGGAGATTGGCGCGATTCTCATCAGAAGTGGCGCGATTGTGGTGCGATAACCGAAGCCGCGCCACTCTGGGTATCCGCGCCATTCCGACGCTCAACAGCAAAGAGGTTGTGTTAGTGCGCCTGATACGGCATTTCTACTGTGAGCTCGCGTAGCAGATATGCGGCTTCCAAACAGCAGGTCCTGGCGCTCACGGAGTCAGGCACATCCGCGCAAACTCTCTGCAATCGTCGTTCGCGGCGGGATGCCGCAGCACCGCGTCAAGCGCATCCAGGAAGGCCGCAACGGTTGGGCCGCCTTGCCCCTCTCGCTCAGCTTCGTCCATGCGCATCATGCGGTCCAGGAGCGCTACCACTTGCGTGCTCGGCTGCCGCTTTAATGACGCCAGCAACTGCGCCGCATAGGCGCCGACGGGCTGGCGCTCAATCAGCGACCCGAAGGGGCCAGGACCACCATAATCCAGCTCGGGATACTTTTCGATCAGGGCCAATATGCGCGCCAGGACATCTTGATAGTCTTGGCTTTCTAGCGCATCCAGGTGTTCGTAGATGCGATCGATCACAATCCATTTGTCACCCTGTGCGCGGGCCTCTGCGGCCGCCTTGTCGAGGTTGGAAAAAATTGAATCGGAATCTAGATTCATCGTCACGCTCCGGAGTAATAGGTAAATAGGTAAGAAGTCGGAAAGCCGGTCAGAAAAGCCGATTTGAGTGAGGCCTGAGCGCTACCGCCCACGGCGGCAATCCGTCGATCGGGTTGACGGGTTGACGGGCGATGCGACCCAGCACGTGGCGTGGTGGCACGCGACGGAAGCTGCACTTTACCCGTGACCTGTGTGGCTTGTCTGCAAAAAGTGGCGCTTTCTTGATGGTTCTCGGCGGGGGCAACCAGTGGCTAGCGCGCTGACCGCGCGGCCAGTCCCATGCGATCCGCGACCGCTGACAGGCGCCGGTCGCGCAGCGCGCCCAGCACCAGATGATGCGAATTGACGTGCATCACGGCTTGCGGTCAGGCCTGTATCCGCTGTGAGGTGGCCGCAGTCACCTGCGCCCAAGCCAGGCCTGGACTTCAGCCTGGGCCGTGCATGACAACACTCAAGCGAGCAGCTGCCCCCCTTAGATGGACAGCCTCTCTTCTACCGCAGCGCTACAGCCTCGAAGCTCGCCACCACGGCATTGCCGGTGCCGAGCAGGTCGAGCTGGCGGCCCGCAATGCGGTAGCGCCGTACCGTTTCCAGAGCGTGCAGGAACTGCGTTTCCTGGGCCATGCCCTGCGCGCAGGCCATCATGGTGCCCGCCAGGCCTTTGAAGTGAAGCTGGTCGCCATCGGCTTCATAGCCGCCCATCAGGCTGTTACAGCCGCCATTGCCAGACAGCCGCGCGTCGTTCGTGGCGAGGATCAGGTGCGGTTCGCGCTGGTGCTCCGCCACGCTGACCGGCGCATCGCCCAGCCGCGTGAGCTTCCAGTAGGTCCCCCGCAACGGGCTGTCAGGCACCTGGGCTGTTGGCTTTCCCGATGGCTTCCCCTCGCCCCTGGAAGCCGATACCAGCTGCAACTGGAGCGGCGCGTTGTTGCCGCCCAGTGCCGGGACATGCGTGTCGGTGGTGAACAGCAAGCGGCCATGCTGCCGGATCACCGCCCGCACGGCGTAGCGATGGCCAGGCTCGATCGCCTGGTCCTGGTAGGCAACCCCGAAATGGAAGGGCGGCTGGCCCGCCGGATCCAGCGTGGACCGGCCGATAACCAGGGCTGGCGCGCCGGCGCGCGACACATCTTGCAGCGTGACTTCGAACACGGCATCGGGAGGCAGCGCGATACGCTCACGATAAGTCGCCGTGCCCGTCACGATACCGGCCAGCGCAGGTAACGCCAGGATGGCAGCGAATGCGGCAAGGGTTTGGCGTACGGGGTGCTTCCACATGGTCTTGTCTGTTCTCAGGTTCATTGGGTGGAATCGTGAAGCGTTCATGCCATCACGATCAGGTAGTTTGCCAGGTTGGGAAACAACGGCTGACTATATGCCAAGCCGCTCTTTGAGTGCATCGGTAGTCAGCGCTCCCGAAAACGTCAACATCTCGCCCCCAGGGCCCTGATATACGGCAAACGGCACGCTGTCCAGATTCAAACGTAGAAAGTACTCGGTGTTGGCCTTGACCTGGCTCACGGCATTTTCCGGGGTCTGTGCGGCGGAGACCTCAAGCCCACCCTTGCGCGCATCGAGCAAGGCTTCATGATTGTCCATTTCCCTGACGGCGTTCTGGCTACCGAGCAGGTAGGCGCTCTGCAGCGCGGATTTTTCCGGGGTCAGCAGTCCGACCGGGATCCAGATGAAATGCGCGGACGACAGCAGTGGCTTCGCTGCCTTCCAGAGCTCACCGCAATGGGGGCACTGCGGATCAAAGAAGATATAGATCTTCCTGGCGCTGAGCACATTGCCGGCATTGAAACCGTGCGTGTTGCTTGCCACGGACTCGATCGACAGCGTGACAGCCGGCTGCTGGGCAACGCTGGACGGCGCGGGATTCGCGTCGACTTTGGCTTTCTCTCCGCAACCATGAATCTGGACGATGAGCGCTGCGCAGATCGGCAGCAGTAGTGTTCTTTTCATATGGAGATCGTTTCAAAGAAAATTCAGCGGGAAAGCCGTCAGCCAATAGCACCAAGCGCAATGAGCTTCGAGATCGTATTGAAATTACGCGTCGTCGCGGCCACCTTGAGCTTTCTCTCGATGAAATTGTTGTTGGCCTTCAGGTCACTGTATTTCGTGGCGCACAACACATACGCCATGTCGCCGACCACTTGTACCTGGTCTGGCGCATGTCCAAGCGCATGGAACGCTTCGAGCAACGCATCTTCAGGCCCGGCTGACAGCAGCGTGAAATAGAGCTTGGCGGGATCGGCGCCCTTGAACGGGTTGTTCTCCATCGCTTTGTTGAAGTACGGCGCCGACCTTGCCAGGACCTTGATATCGCCACCAAACCGTTCCTTGATGACATCGTGAACCAGGTCCTCGATGGCGGACTGGCTCAGGTTCGTGGAAGCAATGACGTTGCCACTCTGGATGTAGGTTCTCACGTTGCCGAGCCCCGCTTCTTCCAGCGCAGCGCGCAGCGGTGCCATGAGCACCTTGTTCTTTCCCGTCGGCGTTACACCGCGCAACAGAATGATCTTGTCTTCATGGTTCGACGCCATCGTGAATGTCTCGGCTGCTAAACGGCAAGTATAGACTGCGTCGCTTCTATGTAGGAGCCGACCATAGTGGCCCGGCTGACCGAGCTCTATCACATCGAGACCCGCGTCAAGGGCTGGGGCGTACGTTCCTGGCCGTCTGCAACGCGTCACGCTGGCGTGGTCCGTCTAACGTCTGCGCCACGGCCAGGAGCCCGGCTTCCAGTTGCCGGATTGTGGCAGGCGCCGCCATGGCGATTCTTATCGTACGGCTTGCCGACACATCAGGCGCGGCAAACGCGGCCAGGGGGGTGATTGTCACGCCTTGCCGTGCCAACGCGACGACGAGGTCATCGGGTCTCCAGTGTTTCGGCAGGTCGAGCAAAAGATGAAAGCTGGTGTGGTGCGCCTTGATGGGCCACGCCCCGAGGATGCGCCGCGCGAGGTCTTGCCGCAAGCGCGCCTCGTCGCGCTTCGCCACGATCCAGTGCGCCAGCGTGCCATCCCGCATCCATGCGGTGGCCAGTGAGGCCGTCATGGCGCTTGCGGACCACAACGTGGCGCGAAGTCCCTCATGGAGCCGTTCCCTGAGCCGTTCGGGTGCGACAATATAGCCCACTCGCAAGCCTGGGGCCGCGCTCTTCGACAGGCTGTGAATTTCGATTACGCAATCTGGCGCCAGGCTGCGCAGCGTTGGCGGAGGCGAAGCCTCGAGAAAGCCGTACACGCTGTCATCGACCAGTAGCAAGTCGTGGCGACGCGCGACCTCGATCAAGGCGAGCCTGCGCTCGAGCGGCATCACGCTCCCGGTGGGATTGTGAACCGTGGGCATCGTGTAGACGATGCGTACCCGGCCTGCATGCTTGCGGCAAACCGCATCGAGGGACTCCGGCACGATGCCGTCGTCGTCGATTGGTACGCCGACCAAGGGGATGCCCAACAGTTTTGCCGCGCTCTTGAAACCGGGGTAGGTCAGGGATTCCACGGCAACCAGATCACGCCGCGTGACAAGGCTTGCGAGAATGACACTCAGGGCGTGCTGGCTGCCGCCACAGACCATGATGCCCGCGGCATCGATTGGCGCGCTGGCGGTGGAGAACCACTTTGCCGCCATCTCTCTGTCTTCGCGACGCCCCGGATGCGGGTGATAGTCCAGCAGGGTCGACAGGTCCCCCTTGTCGGAGAGATGGCGAAGCGCATGACGCAACTGTGCGGCCTGCTCAGGCAGGACCGGATAGTTGAATGCCAGGTCGATCAGGCCGGGCTCGCGTTCGCTGATTTGAGAGAACTCGGCAGCGGCCTGTGTCTCTTGTGCGCGGACAAAGGTACCCCGCCCAACTTCGCCAATCGCCAGTCCGCGGTCAATGAGTTCCCGATAAACGCGGGCGGCAGTCGCGGCGGCGATGCCATGCTCATCCGCGTAATCGCGATGCGCCATCAACCGGCTGCCCGCTTCGAGCGTGCCGTCCTGTATCAGCGACGCAAGTCTTTCAACGTGTTCCAGGTATCGCGCAGGGGCAGCCATCGTTTCTTGGATTGATATTAGTGCAATGAAATTATTGCACTAATATCCCCGAGGGCCAATACTAAGTTCCCTCGATCCCTTGCCCACGAATCCATGCTTGATCCCCTGGTCCGTTCCACCGCGAAGGCGGGCCCATGGCCCGTCCGGGTGGTGGCCCTGACGCTGTTCCTGATTACCGGTGCGGTGAATCTGCAGGCGCCGCTTTACACGACTTACGCACGGGCAAGCCAGATGGGCGCGGGGGCGCAGACGCTTGCCTTCGCTTGTTACGTGGCCGGATTGGTGCCCACGCTGGTTTTTCTTGGCGGGCTATCGGATCGCGTAGGGCGAAAATTGCCTTTGATCGGCGCGCTGCTGCTGACATCCGCAGCAACCGCGTTGCCGATGATGTGGCCCCGGCTGGAGGCGCTAGCAGCGGCACGCGGATTGTGCGGCATCGCGACCGGGCTGATGGCCGGAAGCGGCACGCAGTTCCTTGTCGAACTGATCGGGCCGTGGCCAGCGGCGGCTGCGCGGGCCGCGCGCATCGTTGCGGCGGCCACCTCGCTGGGCTTCGGCTGCGGCGCGCTGGCGACCGGCCTCTGTCTCTTGGCGGTGCCGTCTCAACAGACCCCCGCGACCTACGGTGCTTACATATTTTGCGCCGCTTGCGGGGTGGTTTTGCTCGCCATGATCCGGGAGCCATCGTTCCCGCGGTCGTCGGCGTGGCTTCGCATGCCCGTTTTTCCCAGGCAGACGCTCATCTATAGCATTGCGATCCTCATTGCCTGGTCGGCCGTCGGGATGGTGATCGCTCTGGTCCCGGTGGCGCTCGCCGCGCATGGGCACGATGCGTGGACGGGGTTCTCCACGTTCTTCGTGATTTCAACCGGACTCGTTGTCCAGCCTGTGGCGCGCAAGCTATCGCCTCCGCGGTCGTTGCGCCTGGGCATGCTGCTCGTACCCTGCGGCTTCACCGTATTGATCGTGGGCGTCGTCTTCTCGTCGTTGCCGTTGCTGCTGTCAGGCGCGATGCTCGCGAGCGCGGCTTGCTACGGCTTTACCTATCTCGCAGGCCTCGCCGCGAATTCAACCTGTTCAACCGACGCCAACCGGGCTCGGGCAACGTCCGGCTATTTCCTCTTCGCGTATTTCGGATTCAGCGTGCCGGTCATCGCGAGCGGTGCGCTGGCGGATCGGGTCGGTGTGCATTCGGCGCTCTGGATCTTCGACGGCGGAATCATTGCGGCGACCGTTTTGCTCGCGCTGTCCATGGCGCTGCGATCGTCTATCAGGAGATATCGGACGATTTAGCCCGGCTTCCCAACGACAGCCTGTAATTCGGAATTACCTGCGCATGGTGAGAAACCAATAACCACCGGCTTCCGTTTTTTTCAAAGGCAGGAACCGGCGGATTATCAGTGAGAATGTTCCGCATTGATAGGCCGCCGGAGCCCGCTTTCCGTCAGTCCAGCCTTGGCAGCATCTTGGCGGGATTGAGCAGGTTCTTCGGATCCAGTGCCCGCTTGACCTGCCACATCAGTTCCAGCTCCACGGGTGATTTGTAGCGCTTCAGGTCGTCGCGCTTGGCCACGCCAATGCCATGCTCGGCGGAGATCGAGCCGTTCTCCGCGTGGGCCAGGGTGTCCACCGCCTCGGAGATCGGTGCGTACCACTGGCCGAGGAAGTCCGCGGCGCTGCGGTCCTTGGGGCGCAGCGGGTTGAAGTGCACGTTGCCGTCGCCCATATGGCCGTAGATCACCATGCGCGCGGCGGGCTCCAGTGCCAGCACCTTGGCCGAGGCGTCGCCGATAAACGCGGCGATGCGCGACAACGGCACCGACACGTCGCACTTGATGCTGCCGCCGGTACGGGTCTGCGCGTCCGAGATTTCCTCGCGGATGCGCCAGAAGCGCTGGGCGTCGGCCAGGCTGGCGGCCACCGCGGCGTCCAGCACCAGTTCTTGCGCCAGCCCGGCTTCGAGGATTTCCATCAGCGTGGCATTGAGGCTTTCGTCGCTGCCGCCGGAGGTCAGCTCGATCAGCACCATCCAGTCGTGCCGCGCGGGCAGCGGCGAAGCCACGTCGCCCAGGTATTCGAGCACCAGCTCCAGCGCGGGCGCCGAGATCAGTTCGAACGCGGTGACGGCCTGGCCGCCATGCTGCTTGGCCACGCCGAGCAGGCGCACGGCGGCTTCGGGGCTTTGCACGGCCACGAAGGCCACGGCATTGGCGCGCGGCTGCGGCATCAGCTTGAGCACGGCCGCCGTGATGATGCCGAGCGTGCCTTCCGAGCCGACGAAGAGTTGCTTGAGGTCGTAGCCGGTGTTGTCCTTGCGCAGGCCGCGCAGCGACGAGTAGATGCGGCCATCGGGCAGCACGGCCTCGATGCCCAGCACCAGGTCGCGCATATTGCCGTAGCGCAGCACGGCGGTGCCGCCTGCGTTGGTGGCCAGGTTGCCGCCAATCTGGCAGGAGCCTTCCGAGCCGATGCGCAGCGGGAACAGGCGCTGCTCCTGCTCGGCTGCGGTGCGGGCCGCGTTGAGCGTGACGCCGGCCTGCACCGTCATGGTGTCGTTGATGGTGTCCACGGCCAGCACGCGGTTCATGCGGCCCAGGCTGAGCAGCACCGCGGTGCCGCTGTCGTCGGGCACCGCGCCGCCCATCAGCGAGGTATTACCGCCTTGCGGCACCACCGGCACATCGTGCGCGTGGCACCAGGCCATGACCTGGCTGACCTGTTCGGTGGTGGATGGCATGACCACCACCTGGGCTTTGCCGCGATAGATGCGGCGGTAATCCGTGACGTAGGACTCGGTGTCGGCGTCGCCGCTCAGGCAGGCGCCGGCGCCGACGATGGCTTGCATCGCGGCCAGGGTGGCGCTGGTGGCGCTGGTGTCAGGGGCGGTGTGGGAATCAGTCGGCATGTTGGCGTGCTTTGTCGTGTTCTGTCGTGTTCTGTGATTGCGGTGGCGGGCATCAGTATGCGGCAGACGGCCCTGCCGCGGGCGCGGCGCCGGTGCCGATGAAGTCCGCGGCCAGCCGGCGTGCCGCGCCGGCATAGAGCAGCACATCCACGCCTGTCGCCACGAAGGTGCAGCCCAGATCCAGGTAGCGGCGCGCCAGCTTGGGGTCGGAGCTCAGCGTGCCCGCGGCCTTGCCGCTGGCGGCGATGGTGCGCATGGCGCCTTCGATGGCGGCCTGCACCTCGGGGTGGCCCGGGTTGCCGCGATGGCCCATGGAGGCGGCCAGGTCGGCGGGGCCGATAAAGACGCCGTCGACGCCGTCGACAGCGCAGATGGCATCCAGGTTCGCCAGGGCCTTCACGGTTTCGGCCTGCACCAGCAGGCAGATCTCATCGTCGGCCACATCCAGGTAATCGGCGCGTGCGCTCCATTGCGAGGCACGGCCCACGGCGCTGCCCACACCGCGGATGCCCTGCGGCGGGTAGCGGGTGGCGCATACCAGCGCGGCGGCTTGCTCGGCGGTATCCACCATCGGCACCAGCAGGTTCTTCGCGCCGATATCCAGCAACTGCTTGATCAGCGGGACTTCGCCGGCCACGCAGCGCACCACCGGTTGCGAGCGGTGCGGGGCGATCGCCTGCAGCGCATTTAGCGTACCGCGCAGGTCGTTGGGCGCGTGCTCGCCGTCGATCAGCAGCCAGTCGAAGCCGGCTGTGGCCGAGACTTCGGCGAGATAAGGCGATGCCATCGAGAGCCACAGGCCGATCTGGGGCTGGCTGGCCGCCAGCGCGGCCTTGAATGCGTTTTGTGCGGGCATGGTGTTCCGAGGAATGTCGTGGGCGTGGGTGGGATGCCGCCGGGTCTTAGCCGAGCAGGCCCTGGCAAATATATTTGGTGTGCATGTAGTCGTCCAGCCCGTGGCGCGAGCCCTCGCGCCCGTAGCCGGATTCCTTGACGCCGCCGAAGGGCGCGGCCTCCGAGGCGATGGCCCCTTCATTGACGCCGACAATGCCCGTTTCCAGCGCCTGCGCCATGCGCCAGATGCGGCGCACGTCATTGGAGTAGAAGTAGGCGGCCAGGCCGAAGGGCGTGTCGTTGGCGTCGCGGATCACTTCGGCTTCATCGGTGAAGCGGAACACGGCGGCTACCGGGCCAAACGTTTCTTCGCACGACAGCGCCATTTGCGGCGTGGCGTTGGTGAGCACGGTGGGCGCGTAGTAGTGCGGGCCGTCTGCCAGGCGCACGCGTTCGCCGCCGGTCATCACCACGGCGCCCTTGGCGACGGCATCTTCGACATGGCGGGCGATCTTTTCCACGGCGCGCGCGTTGATCATGGGGCCGATCTGCGACGCGTCCTCGGTGGCAGGCCCGACCTGCAGCGCGGCCACCCGCAGCGACAGGCGCGCGACGAAATGGTCGTGCACGCCAGCCTGTACATAGACGCGGTTCGGGCAGACGCAGGTCTGGCCCCCGTTGCGGAACTTGGAGGCCATCAGGCCATCGACGGCGGCATCGACGTCCGCGTCGTCGAACACGATGAACGGCGCATTGCCACCGAGCTCCAGCGACAGCTTCTTGAGCGTGCCGGCGGATTCGCGGGCCAGGTGCTTGCCCACCGGCGTGGAGCCGGTGAAGGTGATCTTGCGCACGCGGCTGTCGGCCAGCCAGGCATCGACCACGGCGGGGGTATTGGCGCGCGAGGCGGTGACGATGTTGAGCACACCGGCGGGCAGGCCGGCTTGCTGCGCCAGGTAGACCAGCGCCAGCGCGGTCAGCGGGGTGTCTTCCGCGGGCTTGGCCACCACGGTGCAGCCGGCGGCCAGCGCGGGCGCGATCTTGCGCGCGATCATGGCGAGCGGGAAGTTCCACGGCGTGATGGCGGCTACCACGCCCACCGGTTCCTTGAGCACCAGCATCTTGCGGCCGGGGACGGACTCGGCGACGATCTCGCCGCTGATGCGGGTGGCTTCCTCTGCGAACCACTCTACGTAGGAGGCGCCGTACAGCACTTCGCCGCGGGCCTCCTTGATGGGCTTGCCCTGTTCGGCGGAGATGATCTGGGCCAGGTCTTCCTGGTGTTCGAGGATCAGGGCGTGCCAGCGCTTGATGATCTGCGCGCGGTCGCGGGCGGTGCGGCGGCTCCAGGTTGGGAAAGCTGCGGCTGCGGCATCGGTTGCCTGGATGGCATCCTGGGCGTCGCTGTCGGGCACGCAGGCGAAGACGGTGTTGGTGGCAGGGTTGGTGACATTCAGGCGGTGGCCGGTGTGGGCGGCTGACCACGCTTGGCCGATTAGGTTGCCGGTGCGGAGCAGGGCTGGGTGGGTTAGGGGGAGTGGGGTGGATGGCATGGTTTTTGGGATATGGGGGGGTGACTGCAACTGCAACTGCTTGAATTCAATGACAACTGCAACTGCAGTTTCACCACCCCTGCGGGGCGGCGACCTACTTTCTTGTCTTGCCAAGAAAGTAGGCAAAGAA
>NZ_JBXANI010000005.1:0-372007 GCF_058801495.1 Cupriavidus sp. GW822-FHT03E04 | reverse complement strand
TGAAACGACTCCACGCCGATGATAGTGCGGATACCCGTGTGAAAGTAGGTAATCGCCAGGCTCTCCCTTGAAACCCCTCAGTACGAAAGTACTGGGGGGTTTTGCTTTTGCGCGATCGAAAGTGCAATCGAAGTAGCGACGGAAACAGCGCTGTCGCCACACCGGGAATCCCCGCGTCAGGGTACCCGAGCCTTCCTTCGCCCATATCCTTCTGTTACCGTTTGCCTCAAGCTCCGGCTTGGTCCGGCGTGACGCGGTTCGATGCATTGATGCAGTTCGAAAGATTGAAATAAGTCCGGGCCGGTGCGCGCCAACAGGCGTGACCAGGCGGTGGCATCCAGGTTTGGGGGATGAATGGCGGCCAGATTTTGCCTGTTGGTACTGACCAGCGTGGTAGGTGCGCTTGTTTTGACGGGTTGCAGCACACTCGGAACGGCGTCCACGCCGCGGGGACCGATCCCGCTGTCGGGGCCTGGCGCCATGGCTGCGCTCTCGTCGAACGACTGCAGCAGTTTTGCCGCGCACATTGAGCAGCTCAGGCTAGCCGAACCGGCGCAGACGCCGGTTTCCGCCGAGAGCGCGACAGCGGGCCTGATCGCAACGAGCCAGGACCCAGCCGAAGCCGATCATGCCGAGTCCAGCGAGCCGGAAGAGCACCCTACGCTGAAGCGCCTGCCCTTGTTCTCCGCGACACCAAGCGGGCTTAGCAAGCCGGCAGGCTGGCAGCCCTGGACCGTCAATCGCAACAAGATTCCCACGCGCTATACCCTGACAGAAGTCGACCAGCGCATGGTGTTGCATGCCGAAGCCGACAGTTCTGCATCCGGCCTGTACGTACCACTGGTCGGGCGCGACCCGGGCATGCTGAACTGGACATGGAAAACGCGCGACGTCATCCGTAGCGCTGACAACTCACTGGCCCCGCGCGAGGACTCGCCGCTGCGCATCTTCGTCGCCTTCGATGGCGACAAAGGCGGCCTCTCGTTAAAGGATCAGCTGATGTACGAAATGGCGCGGCTGACAACGGGGCGAGAGATGCCTTATGCCACGCTGATGTACATCTGGGGCGGGCGCAAGCCTGAAGGATCCGTGGTGTCGAATCCGCACACTGAGCGTGTGCGGATGATCGTGGTCGACTCCGGTACCCGGCATACCGGCGAATGGCGTTGCCACCGGCGCGACCTGCGCGCCGACTATCGCAAGGCCTTCGGGGCCGATCCGGGCAAGGTGGTGGCGATCGGCCTCATGACCGATACCGACAACACCAGGAGCCGCGCCGAAAGCTGGTACGGCGACATCGCGCTGGACTGATGCGCGCTCAAGCCGGCGCGAGCCACTTCTCCGCCAGCTTCACGAAGAAGGTCGAGCCGACCGGCAGGATCTCGTCGTTGAAGTCGTAGCTGGGGTTGTGCAGCATGCAGGGACCAAGGCCGTGGCCGGCTTCGCGGTGTACGCCTTCGCCATTGCCGATGAACAGGTAGCACCCGGGCTTTTCCAGCAGCATGAAGGAGAAGTCCTCGGCGCCCATGGTCGGCTCGATCTTGCCGTCGACATTGCCCGCGCCCACCAGCTCGCTCGCCACTTCGACGGCGAACGCGGTTTCCGCTGCGCTGTTGACGGTGGGCGGATAGTTGCGGTGAAATTCGAAATCCACGGTGCAATCGAAGGCGCTCGCAACCGCCTTGGAGACTTCCTCCATGCGGCGCTCGATCAGGTCCAGCACCGGCAGCGTGAAGGTGCGCACCGTGCCGCCGAGCCAGACCTGGTCCGGCACGATGTTGGTGGCATCGCCGCCGTGGAACTGCGTGACCGAGATCACGGCGGCATCGATCGGGCGCTTGTTGCGGGTAATGATGCCCTGCAGCGCGGACACGATTTGCGCACCGGTGAAGACCGGGTCGTTGCCGTTGTGTGGCAACGCAGCATGCGCGCCCTTGCCGCGCACGACGATGCGGAATTCATTGCTCGACGCCATCAGCGGGCCGGCGGTGGTGCCAAAGCTGCCGGCCGGCATGCCGGGCCAGTTGTGCATGCCGAACACGGCATCGCACGGGAAGCGCTCGAACAGGCCATCCTTGATCATCTCGCGCGCGCCGCCTCCGCCTTCTTCGGCCGGCTGGAAGATCAGGTTGATGGTGCCATCGAAATTCCGGTGCTCGGCCAGATAGCGTGCCGCGCCCAGCAGCATTGCGGTGTGGCCGTCATGGCCGCAGGCATGCATGCGGCCGTCGTGCTGCGAGCGGTGGCCGAAGGTGTTGGCCTCCTGCAGCGGCAGGGCATCCATGTCGGCGCGAAGGCCGATGCTGCGCTTGCTGCTGCCGTTGCGAATCACGCCGACCAGGCCCGTGGTGCCAAGGCCGCGATGGACCTCGATGCCCCAGGCAGCGAGGTTCTGCGCCACCACGTCGGAAGTCCGTTCCTCCTTGAAGCAAAGCTCCGGATGGGCATGGATGTCGCGTCGGATGCTGCGGATTTCAGGCTGCGCCTGAAGAATTTCGGGGATGAGTGTCATGATGCCAGTTGAGGGCGATGGATACCCCGATCATACGACGCCTTAGTCCAAAGCGCCAAAACAGGCGCCCGGCACGACACTTCCGCCACTTTCACCGGCGCTCCCGCAGCGCATCACCACCAACCAGCGCGGGGGTTTCCCCGCATTGCCCCGCATGGTGCAGTGCTGGAACAGTTCATGCTTGATGTGCTTGCCTGGCAACGTTGCCGCCTGTTGCGTCCGTAGCCGCACCAAAATGCGGCGCATGGCCTGATTTGCCTGCGCTGCCCTTAGTAGTCATTTGCTACATTTCTTCCCTGGAGAATTGCGCGATGTCCCTTCGCACATGCAAGAAGGCATTCGGTGCCATGGTGGTAACCGCGGCCATGAGCTTCGGTTTTGCCAGCCAGGCCCACGCGGTCGATTTCAAGCTGGCCATGAGTTCGCCCCCGACCTCGATGGATCCGCACTTCTACAACCTGTTCTCCAACATCAACGTCTCCGAACACATGTTCGAGTGCCTGGTGAAGATGGATGCGGACAGCAAGATCATTCCCGGCCTGGCCGAGTCCTGGAAGCTGGTGAACAACCTGACCTGGGAATTCAAGATCCGTAAGGGCGTGAAGTTCCACGACGGCTCGGAGCTCACCACCGACGATATCGTCTGGTCGCTCGAGCGTCCGTCCACCATCCAGAACAGCCCGGGCAAGTTCGACGTCTACACCAAGGCGATCATCAACAAGAAGGTGATCGACAAGTACACCATCCAGCTCACCACCAACACGCCGTACCCGCTGATGCTGAACGACCTGACGTCGATCTTCATCGTGCAGAAGAAGGCCACGCAGGGCCTGACCTCGGACGACTTCGCGCAAGGCAAGGGCATGATCGGCACCGGCCCCTTCAAGTTCGTCAGCTACGCGCGCGACGACCGGGTCGAGCTGGTGAAGAACCCCGACTATTGGGGCCCCAAGCCCGCCTGGGACAAGGTGACGCTGCGCTTCATCCCGAACCCCGCCACCCGCATGGCAGCGCTGTTGTCCGGCGACGTGCAGGCGATCGAGAACGTGCCGACGCCGGACCTGCCGCAGGTGCGCAAGGATCCGAAGCTGTCCTTCTTCTCCAAGATCTCGCATCGCGTGATCTACCTGTACACCGATGACAAGAAAGACAAGTCGCCTTTTGTCACCACCAAGGAAGGCGCGCCGATGGACAAGAACCCGCTGAAGGATGCGCGTGTGCGCAATGCCATCAGCATGGCCATCAACCGCCAGGGCATCAAGGACCGCCTGATGGAAGGCCTCGCCGAGCCGACCAACAACCTGGTGCCGCCCACCCTGTTCGGCTACAACCCGAACCTGAAGACGGTCAAGTACGACCCGGAAGGCGCCAAGAAGCTGCTGGCCGAGGCGGGTTACCCGAACGGTTTCGGCATCACCCTGCACACGCCGAACAACCGCTACGTCAACGACGAGAAGATCGCTCAGACCATTGCGCAGAACCTGACCCGCATCGGCATTGCGACCAAGGTAGAGGGGATGCCGATGGCAACCTATTCTTCCAAGGGTATCAAGCACGAATTCTCGTTCGGCTTGCTGGGCTGGGGTGCGCAAACCGGCGAAGTGAGCTCGCCGCTGCGCGCGCTGCTGGCGTGCGAGGATCCGAAGAAGGGCTTTGGCACGACCAACTGGGGCGAGTACTGCAATCCCAAGATGGACGTGGTGCTGGAAAAGGCGCTGGCCACCGTGGATGACGGCGAGCGTTCCAAGCTGCTGCAGGAAGCTACCGCGATCGCCATCAACGATGGCGGTATCATCCCGATCCACCAGCAGGTGACCACCTGGGCCACCCAGAAGGGCATCACATACGTGCCGCGTACCGACGAACGCACGTACGCACACAATTTCAAGCCGCAGTGAAGCGAAGCCTTGGGCGGTAGCGGTGAGGCCGGGGAGCACGACCACAATGTCGCGCTCCCCGGACACAAGATCATCTGCAGGTAAAAGCGGGAAGCGTCCGCGGTCTGGGTGGCCGCTTCCCGGCGAATCATCCCCGGACGGTAGCCGGGCCTAGCCACGAGCCGACTGCCGGTGCAGCCAGGCGGCGCCCACAGGCGCCGTGGCCTGTCATCGGCGAAGGAAAGCTTCCGAACATGCTGGTTTTCATTATTCGGCGCCTGATGCAGAGCGTAGTCGTGCTCTTCGTCATGTCGCTATTGGTTTTCCTGGGCGTCTTTGCCATCGGCAACCCGGTCGATATCCTGATCAATCCTCAGGCCGACCAGGAAGACATCAAGCGCACCATCGCGGCGCTCGGACTCGACAAGCCCCTCTGGGAACAATACTGGATCTTCCTGCGCAACGCGCTGCACGGGGACCTTGGCACCTCGTTCGCGCACGGCACGCCCGCGCTCAAGCTGATCTTCGAGCGCATGCCGGCCACCATGGAACTGGCCGTGTGCGCCATCCTGCTGGCCGTGCTGCTCGGCATCCCGCTCGGGCTGTGGGCGGGCCTGCGTCCTGGCGGCGTGGCTGGCAAGACCATCATGGGTGTTTCCATCCTCGGCTTCTCGCTGCCCACCTTCTGGGTCGGGCTGATGCTGATCATGGTGTTCGCGGTGCAACTGGGCTGGCTGCCGTCCAACGGGCGCGGTGAAACCACCTCGCTGCTAGGCATCCCCGTCAGCTTCCTGACGGTGGACGGCCTGCGCCACTTGCTGCTGCCGGCGGTGACGCTGTCGCTGCTCAATATCGCCATGGTGATCCGTCTCACGCGGGCCGGCACGCAGGAAGCGATGCTGATGGATTACGTAAAGTTCGCGCGGGCCAAGGGCCTGTCGAATACGCGCATCGTGGGCGTGCACGTGCTCAAGAACATCATGATCCCCATCGTCACGGTGATTGCCCTGCAGTTCGGCTCGATCATCGCCTTTGCCATCGTGACCGAATCGATCTTCGCCTGGCCCGGCATGGGCAAGCTGATCATCGATTCCATCCAGTTGCTCGACCGGCCGGTCATCGTGGCCTACCTGATGGTGATCGTGACGTTGTTCATCCTGATCAACCTGCTGGTGGACATCATCTACAGCGTGCTCGATCCGCGCGTGCGTATCGCCGACAACAAGGGCTGAGCTCATGACAACCGCAACCGAAACCACCGTGGCCCCGCCGCTAGCCGAGCAGACCCCGCTGCGGCGCTTCGCCAGCCAGTTTTTCTCGAGCAAGATCGCCGTGACCGGCCTGACCTTGCTGATCATCATCTTGCTGATCGCGCTGTTGGCGCCCTGGCTGTCGCCGCAGAACCCGTATGACCTCGCTACGCTCGACGTGCTCGATGCGCGCATGGCCCCGGGCGAGCAGTCCGGCAGTGGCATGACCTTCCTGCTTGGCTCGGACGAGCAGGGCCGCGACATTCTCTCGGCCGTGATGTACGGCCTGCGCATCAGCATCGGCGTGGGCGTGGTCAGCACCGTGATCGCGCTGCTGCTGGGTGCCACGCTCGGCCTGATCGCCGGTTTCCTCGGCGGCCGCGTCGAGGCCATCATCATGCGCGTGGCCGACCTGCAGCTGTCGTTTCCGCCCATCCTGCTGGCGTTGATCCTGCTGGCGTTCCTGCGGCCCGGCATCGGCAATATCGTGATCGCGCTGGTGGCGGTGCAGTGGGCTTACTACGCCCGCACCACCCGCAGCGCGGCGCTTGTGGAGCGGCGCAAGGAATATATCGAGGCCGCCACCTGCCTGGGCCTGCCGCCGGGGCGGATCATGTTCCGCCACCTGCTGCCCAACTGCCTGCCGCCCCTGATCGTGATCGCGGCACTGCAGGTGGCGTCCGCCATCACGCTGGAGGCCACGCTGTCCTTCCTTGGCCTGGGCGTGCCCATTACCGAGCCGTCGCTGGGCTCGCTGATCGCCAACGGACAGCAATACATGTTGTCCGGCAAGTACTGGATCAGCTTCTTCCCGGGCATTGCGCTGGTGGTCACCATCGTGGCCATGAACCTGGTCGCCGACCAGCTTCGCGATGTACTCAATCCGCGCCTGCAAACGCAGTAACGCAGCACGACAGGAGCGAATATGAGCAAACCGACCCTTGTGGTGGAAGGCCTCAAGACCCAGTTTTTCACGCGCGGCGGTGTCGCGCGCGCCGTCGACGATGTCTCGTTCTCGGTTGATCGAGGCGAGATCATGGGCCTGGTGGGCGAGTCCGGATCGGGCAAGTCGATGACCGGCTACTCGATCATGGGCCTGATCGATCCGCCCGGCAAAGTGGTGGATGGCCGCATCGAGCTGACCAGCCGCGACGGCGTCACGCGCGACCTGCGCAACCTCACGCCGGCGCAGATGCGCGATGTGCGCGGCAACCGCATCGCGATGATCTTCCAGGATCCGATGATGACGTTGAACCCGGTCCTGCGCATCGACACGCAAATGATCGAAGCCGTGCTGGCGCATGAGAAGGTCGACAAGGCGGTGGCGCGCGAGCGCTCCCGCAACGCGCTGGCACGCGTCGGCATTCCTTCGCCGGACGAGCGCCTGCGCGCCTATCCCCATCAGTTCTCGGGCGGCATGCGCCAGCGCGTGGCGATTGCCATCGCGCTGCTGAACAAGCCCGACCTGATCATCGCCGACGAGCCCACCACCGCGCTGGACGTAACCATCCAGGGCCAGATCCTGTACGAGATGCAGAAGCTGTGCCGCGAGTCCGGCACCGCGCTGATCTGGATCACCCACGACCTGTCCGTGGTGGCCGGCCTGGCCGATACCGTGTGTGTGATGTACGCGGGCAAGATCGTCGAAGCCGGCGATGTGCGCCAGGTGCTGGAGCGGCCCGAGCATCCCTACACGCACGGCCTGATCAGCTCCGCGCCGTCGCGCAACCCGCGTGGCGCGCCGCTGCGGCAGATTCCCGGCATGACGCCATCGTTGCTGAACCTGCCGGCTGGTTGTGCTTTCCGCGAGCGCTGCGCTTACGCTACCGATGTGTGCAAGACCGCGCCGCCGCTCGACACCGCGGCAGACGGGCGCCGCCTGCGCTGCTTTCATCCGGTTCTCTCCCAGCAGGAGGCCGCATGAGCGCCGCCGTTGTTGATCCCGCCCTCGCCGCCATGACAACTGATTCCAGCGCGGAACCCACGCCCAACGCGCCCATCCTCGAGTTGCGAGGCGTGTCCAAGCGCTTCGTCAAATCGCTCGACGCCGCAGCCAAGATCGCCAATCTCTTCGGCGCTGGGGCGAAGGAGGAGGTAGTGCATGCGGTCGACCGGGTCGACCTGTCCATTCGCGCGGGCGAGGTGGTGGGCCTCGTCGGCGAGTCCGGCTGTGGCAAGTCCACGCTGGGCCGCATGGCGGTGGGCCTGCATTCGCTGACCGAAGGCTCCCGCTTGTGGCGGGGCGTTGACCTGGACCGCCTGCCGCCGGAAAAGAAGCGCGAGAAGCAGCTGGCGATCCAGATGATCTTCCAGGATCCGTATGCATCGCTGAATCCGCGCCTGCGCGTGATGGATATCGTTGGCGAGGCGCCGGTCGTGCACGGCATGGTGCCGGCCAGCGAGCAGAAGCGCTACGTGGAAGACATGCTGGTGCGCGTGGGCATGGACCCCACCGTACTTCGCCGCTTTCCGCACCAGTTCTCGGGCGGGCAACGCGCGCGCATCGGCATAGCGCGTGCGCTGGCGGTCAAGCCGGAATTCCTGGTGTGCGATGAGTCGGTGGCGGCGCTGGATGTCTCGATCCAGGCGCAGGTGCTGAATCTCTTCATGCGCTTGCGGCAGGACTTGAACCTGACCTACCTGTTCATCAGCCATGACCTGGGCGTGGTCAAGCACATCAGCGACCGGGTGGTGATCATGTACCTGGGGCGGGTGGTGGAGTCGGCGCCGGCGGAAGATGTCTTCGCCAGCCCCAACCATCCCTACACGCAGGCGCTGCTGGCCGAGGCCCCGAAGCTGGAAGTGGGCAAGAAGACCTTCGTCGCGATCAAGGGCGAGATCCCTTCGCCGCTGAATCCGCCGCCGGGTTGCCATTTCCATCCGCGCTGCCCGCACGCGATGCCGCGTTGCCGGGAGGAGCAGCCGTTGTTGAAGGAAATCGCGCCGATGCGGTTTTCGGCTTGCCACCTGAACGACATGGCGTAGGTGCTGTCAGCATCTGGCCCGTCTCACGCGTGCGCGAGACGGGCCATGTGCCCATCAGCGGATGACCTGCCCCCGCGAGTTGATGATGGTCATCTCGACAAATTTCGAGCCGACGTGGCTGTCCGGGCTGAAGTTGATGATGTAGCCGCCGAGGTCGACGTTTCTCATGCTTTCCAGCGCGGTGATCAGCTTTTCGCGGGTGAGGTCCTTGCCGGCGCGGCGCGTGCCTTCGACAAAGGCCTTGGCGGCGATGAATCCTTCGATGCTGGCGTAGTCGAACTCGTTGGGCTTGCCGGCCGCCTGCAGCAGGCGCAGGTATTCGCGCACCACCGGCAGCGTGGCATTGCCTGGGTGGGGCATGACTTGCGAGATGATCACGCCGCTGCCCTTGGCGCCGACTTCCTTGGCGAGTGCCTGGGTGCCGACGAACGAGACGTTATAGAACTGGCCATTGAAGCCGCGGCGCAGCGCTTCCTTCACGAAGGCACCAGTGGTCCGGTACGCGTTGATCATCACCACCGCGTCGGGCTTGGACTTCATGGAGCCCTGCATGGCGTCGCCGATCTCCACCGTATTGCGCACCACGCCCTCGCGGGCGACGATCTGCACGCCGCTGTCGGGCGCGGCCTTGAGGGCGCGCTCGAGCGCTTCCAGGCCGGCCTTGCCGTAGGCGTCCTCGTTGTAGACCACGGCGACCCGCTTGAGGCCGGTGACGCGGACCTGGCGCAGGATGGCCGCGGCTTCCTCGTTGAAGCCGGCGCGCACGTGGAAGGCATAGCGGTTGAACGGCTCGCGCAGCGACTGGGCGCCGCTGTAGGGCGCGAAGAACGGCACCCTGGCCTGGGTGGCCAGCGGCAGCGAGGCCTCGCCGGTCTCCGTGCCGACGTAGCCGAACAGCGCGAAGGCGTGGTCCTCGTCGATCAGCGCGCGGGTATTCTTGGCGGCGGATTCCGGCTCGTTGAAGTCGTCCAGCACCTTGAGCTCGATCTTGCGGCCGTAGATGCCGCCGTGCTGGTTGATGTAGTCGAAGTAGAGCTGCGCGCCAGAATTGAGCTGCTTGCCTAGCATGGCGGTAGGCCCGGTGAGCGCAGCCGACTGGCCCAGCAGGATGGTGTCCGCGCTGACGCCGTTCTCGGCGCTGGCATTGGCAACGAATGAGCCGATGGCGCATGCCACCAGCAGGCCGGCAATGCGCCAGGCCCTGACCCCAGAATGCACTTGCATGGTTTCCCCGTGAAAAACGGTGTGTTCTTTACCCGTGAATGCCTTGCCGGTCTGTGCCGGCGCTGCCCTGGCGCCATCCCCTGGCGCAGCGTCGGGCTATCATAATCGAATACAATCGGAGCCTAACAATTTCCCCCGGCGGTGCCCGTCGGGGCGACGCCGGCATACAACACGCGACGCCACCAGGCTAGTCCGGCAACGGCCTTTCTGCACGGTGACCAGGCCCCGCCGCGTGTGGCCGCTCAGCCGCCCCAATGCTGCTGCCCCATGGCAGTCGCGCCGCCCGTCCCCAATTGCTTGCCAGGAGAATCCATGGCTTCCCGCATCGTCCGTGCCGCTTGCCCGCACGATTGTCCTGATACCTGTGCCTTGCTCGTCACCGTTGAAGACGGCCGCGCGACCAAGGTGGCGGGAGATCCCGACCATCCCGGCACCCAGGGCGTGCTGTGCACCAAGGTGTCGCGCTACACGGACCGCACTTACCACCCCGACCGCCTGCTGACGCCGATGAAGCGGGTCGGCCGCAAGGGCGAAGGCAAGTTCGAGCCGATTTCCTGGGACGAGGCGCTGGACACCGTGGCCACGCGCTTGTCTGCCATCGCCGCGCGCGACCCGCAGGCCATCCTGCCGTACAGCTATGCCGGCACCATGGGGCTAGTGCAGGGCGAGAGCATGGCGGCGCGCTTCTTTCACAAGCTGGGCGCCTCGCTGCTTGACCGCACGATCTGCGCCAGCGCCGGTGCCACCGCGCTGCGCTACACCTATGGCGCCAGCATCGGCATGGATATCGAGCATGTGCCCGATGCCAAGCTCATCATCATCTGGGGCGGCAACCCCATCGCCTCCAACCTGCATTTCTGGACGCGGGTGCAGCAAGCCAAGCGGCGTGGCGCCACCCTGGTGGCGATCGACCCGTACCGCTCGCTGACTGCCGAGAAATGCCATCGCCACATCGCCTTGATGCCCGGCACCGACGGCGCGCTGGCGCTGGCGATGATGCACGTGCTGATGCGCGACGGCCTGCTCGACTTTGAGTACATCGCGAGCCACACGGTGGGCTTCGAGGCGCTGCGCGAGCGCGCCCAGGCCTACACCCCGCAGCGCGCGGCCGAGATTTGTGGCATCAGCGTGGATGACATCGAATGGCTGGCCGGCCTCTACGGGCAACTCGCGGTGCGCGAGCGCCAGCCGGTGGCGATCCGCCTGAACTATGGCATGCAGCGTTCGCACGGCGGCGGCCAGGCGGTGCGCGCTGTGGCCTGCCTGCCGTCGCTGGTGGGGGCCTGGCGCCACGCGGCCGGGGGCCTGCAGCTGTCCACATCGGGCTTCTTCCCGGTGGACAACCTGGCGCTACAGCGCCCGGACCTGCTGCCGGGCCTGCCGGCGCTGCCGCGCACGGTCAACATGAGCACCATCGGTGACGCGCTGCTGGATGCCGGTGACGGCGCGGGCAACCCGAAGATCGAGGCGCTGGTGGTCTACAACAGCAACCCGGTGGCGGTAGCGCCGCAGTCGACCAAGGTGGCCGAAGGCTTCGCCCGTGAGGACCTGTTCACCGTGGTGCTGGAGCAGTTCCGCACCGATACGGCTGACTACGCCGACATCCTGCTGCCGGCCACCACCCAGCTCGAGCACGTGGATGTGCACAAGGCCTACGGCCATACGTACTTCCTGGCCAACAACCAGGCCATCGCGCCGCTGGGCGAGGCCGTGCCCAACACCGAGATCTTCCGCCGCCTGGCCCAGCGCATGGGCTTTGCCGAGCCGTGCTTTGCCGATAGCGACGAAGATATCGCCGCCCAGGCCATCGTGGCCACGGACCCGCGCGCGGCAGGCATCAGTTGGGAGTCCCTCAAGGCACAGGGCTGGCAAAAGCTCAACCTGCCGGCGGCGCCGCTCGCCGAAGGCGGCTTTGCCACGGCGTCCGGCAAGTGCGAGTTCTACTCGGAGATCATGCGCCGCGACGGCCTCGATCCCTTGCCCGACTACGTGCCCCCGTACGAGACCCCCGCGACCGCGCCGGAACTGGCTGCGCGCTATCCGCTGGCGATGATCTCGCCGCCGGCGCGCAATTTCCTCAACAGCTCGTTCGTCAACGTCGACAGCCTGCGCGCCACCGAAGGCGAGCCGCACCTGGACATCCATCCTGATGACGCCGCCCCGCGCGGTATCGCCAGTGGCAGCATGGTGCGCGCCTTCAACGACCGCGGCAGCATGCTGGCGCGGGCGCGCGTGACCGACCGGGCCCGGCGCGGGCTGGTGGTGGGGCTGTCGATCTGGTGGAAGAAGCTGGCGCCGGATGGCAAGAACGCCAACGAGCTCACCAGCCAGCGGCTGACCGACCTGGGCCGTGCGCCGGTGTTCTACGATTGCCTGGTGCAAGTGGAAGCTGCACCGGCCACGGCCACGGCCACGGCCACGGCCGCCGCCACCGCCACCGCCACCGCCACCGCCACCGCCACCGCCTAGCCACCATGAACCTGCGCCCGGCACGCACGCTTCAAGCCCTGGCTGCACTGGGGCTTGCCGCGCTGCTGTCCGGCTGCGACACGGTCGGCTACTACGCGCAGTCGATCGGCGGCCACCTTGGGGTGATGGCGGATTCCCGGCCATTGCCCGACGCCATTGCCGCGGCCCAGCAAGCCAAGGACACGCGGCTGGCTCAGCGCCTGGCCCTCGCCGGCACCATCCGCGACTTTGCTTCGCATGAGCTGAAGCTGCCGGACAACGGCAGCTACCGGCGCTACGCCAACCTGCACCGGTCGTATGTGGTGTGGAGCGTGTTCGCCACCCCCGAGCTGTCGATGGAACTGCACAAGTGGTGCTTCCTGGTGGTGGGCTGCATCAGTTACCGCGGCTATTACGCGCAGGAAGATGCCGACGGCTATGCGCAGGGCCTGCGCAAGGAGGGCCTGGAGCCGTATGTCGCCGGCATCCCGGCGTATTCCACGCTGGGCTATTTCGACGACCCGCTGCTCAATACCTTCGTCTATCAGCCCGAAGGCGAGCTGGCACGGCTGATCTTCCACGAACTGGCGCACCAGGTGGTCTATGTGCGCAATGACACCACCTTCAACGAGTCTTTTGCCACCGCGGTGGAAACGGCCGGGGTGGAGCGCTGGCTGGCGCTCGCGGCGTCGCCCGATGCCCGCGCCAGCTACCGCCAGTACGACCTGCGCCGCCAGCAATTTCGCGCGATGCTGCTGGACGCGCGCGATCGCCTCGATGCGCTCTATCACTCGCCCCTGTCAGACGATGCCAAGCGCGCGGGCAAGACGGAAATCTTCGCCGGCCTGCGTGCGCGCTATGCGAAGCTCAAGGAAGAGTGGGGCGGCTACAGCGGCTATGATCGCTGGTTCGAGCGGCCGCTGACCAATGCGCAGCTTGCCGCGGTGGCGACCTACCAGCAATGGGTGCCGGCTTTCACGGTGCTCCTGGCGCAAAACGGTGGCGACTGGACGGCGTTCTATGCCGAGGTCAGGCGCATCGGCGATCTGCCGCGCGCCGAACGCGATGCCCGCCTGCGTGAGCTGGCGCCCCCGGCCAGCGGCGGTGACGCGCTGACCGCCGGCGAGAGCGGGACCGCGGTAGGGGCCGCGATCGGCGCGGCACGCGCCAGCGGCGCGCCCGACATGCCATCCGCGCCCGCGGCGGGTGCCAAGCCTTGATGGACTGACTAGGTGCCCGTTGGGCGCTTCATCCGGCAGACCGACGGCAGGTTCAGGTCTCCCCCTGCCGTCGTGCTGTCGAGGCGGAAGCCGTACTGCGTGCCTTCCACGCCAACCTTGACGGTCTTGCCGTCCACCGGCGCAATGGTCGAGACCACCTGCGGCAACAGCAACTGGTGATCGCTCTTGCGCATCAGCACGTCGCCAACGGGCGAGCGGTACTGCATGCCCTCGAGCGCAAACGCGATGCTGGTCGGGTCGTCGGATCTGGCGCGGCGAATCGCCTCGCTGAGCATTTGCACGGCGATCAGCACGCGCGGGGCGAAGTACTCGCCCGCCGGGGTTTGCCTGACCCGCGCCGCCAGCGCAGCCAGCACCGGATCGTCGCCGTTGGGCAGGTACTCGGCCACCCAGGTCAGGTGCGCGTTCTTTGCCTGCGACACGGCCAGCACTGTGCCGGGCGCGCCGCCGCCGCTATGGTTCAGGTAGTTCAGTTCGTAGCCGGCCTCGCCGCCGGCCTTGATCAGCAGGCTGAGGTCCTGGCCCCAGTTGCCCGTGACCACGGTATCGGCGCCGCTTTCCTTGATCCGGCTCATGTACGGCGCGAAGTCCTTGACTCGCGCCAGCGGGTGCAGCGCCTCGCCGACGAACTGCACGTCGGGCCGCGCTCCCGCGATCATCTGCCGGCCCAGTGCTGCCCAGATGCGGCCCTGGGTGTAATCCTGGTTGAGCAGGTAGACCTTGCGCATGCCCTTTTGCTCGCGCGCGAAATTGGCCAGCGCGCGCATTTTCATTGCCGTGTTCGCCTCGGTGGCGAAGTGCCAGAAGCTGCAGCGCGCGCCCGTCAGGTCGGGGTCGAGCGACGCGTAGTTCATGATCAGCACGCGCTGCCCGGGGTTGCGCTCGTTGTGCCGGTTGACGGCCTCCACCAGCGCCGTGACCACCGGCGAGCCAGATGCGCCGGTGAACACCACTTGCACGCCGGCGTCGATCGCGCTTTGCAGCGCGATGAGGCTTTCCTGCGCAGAGAGCTTGTTGTCGTAGCTCACCAGCGCGTAGTTGCGCCCGAGCACGCCGCCTTGGGCGTTGGCGTCGTCGAGCGCGAACTTCAGGTTGGCCTGGAAGATCTGGCCCACGTTGGCCAGCGGCCCGGACAACTGGTCGATGAACGCCACCTTGATGGGTGCGGCGGCGTCCTGCGTTTTTTCCTGCGCCTTTTCCTGGGCCTGTAGCGGCAGCGCGCCGGCCAGCGCGAGCGCGGCAACGGCGACGCTGCGCATGAACACGCCACACGCCAGCGCGGCGATCCTGGCGGCGGCGCGTGGCGCGTGCCTCAAGTCATGGGACATCGATCCTCTCCTTCTGCTTGTCACCACGTGTCGATGAAACGGCGCGATCCGGCCGCCGGCGTATCGCGCGCGGCCGATGCCGGGAGCGCGGAGGCCAGGCCGCGCAGCAGCCAGTGGCGTGTGTCGGCCGGGTCGATGACGGCGTCGATTTCCAGGTGGCTAGCCATATTAAGCGCTCGGCCACGCTGGTAGGCGCCCTCGATCATGCGCGCAAACAAGGCTTCGCGCTCGTCCGGGTCGGCCACCGCTTCCAGTTCCTTGCGAAAACCCAGCCGGATCGAGCCCTCGATGCCCATCGCGCCGAACTCGCCGCTGGGCCAGGCTGCGGTAAAGAACGGCGCGCTGAAGCTGCCGCCCGCCATGGCTTGCGCGCCGAGGCCATAGCCCTTGCGCAGCACCACGGTGAAGAAGGGCACGCGCAGCGCGCCGGCGGTGACGAACAAGCGCGAGACGTGGCGCACCGTGGCGGTCTTCTCCGCCTCCGGTCCCACCATGAAGCCAGGCGTGTCGCACAGCGAGACGATGGGCAAGCCGTGCGCATCGCATAGCTGCATGAAGCGCGCGGCCTTGTCGGCGGCTGCGGCATCGATGGCGCCGCCCAGGTGCCGCGGGTTGTTGGCGATGCAGCCGAAGGCGCGGCCCTCGATGCGGATCAGCGCGGTGATGATGCCCGCGCCAAAGGCGGCGCGCAGCTCCAGGACGGAGTCGTGATCGGCCAGCGCCGCGAGCACGCCGCGCATGTCGTAGCTGCGCAGCCGGTTCTCAGGGATCAGGTGGCGCAGCGCGCGCGCATCGCCGGCCTCCCAGTCGGTGAGGTCGCCCTGGAAATAGGACAGGTAGCGGCGCGCCGTCTCCACCGCCGCTATCTCGTCGTCGACCAGCACGTCGATCACGCCGTTGGGTGCTTGCACGCTCACCGGGCCGACTTCCTCCGGAGCGAACACGCCGAGCCCACCGCCTTCGATCATGGCCGGGCCGCCCATGCCGATGGTGGCGTTGCGCGTGGCGATGATCACGTCGGCGCAGCCTAGCAGCGCGGCATTGCCGGCAAAGCAACGCCCGGAGACGATGCCCACCAGCGGCACCTGGCCGGACAGCCGCGCGAACTGGATGAAGGACGTGCAATCCAGCCCGGCCACCACCGGGGTGTCGGTGTCTCCGGGCCGCCCGCCGCCGCCTTCGGCGAACAGCACCACCGGCAGGCGCCACTGGCGCGCCAGCGCCAGCATGCGGTCCAGTTTCTTGTGGCCGTAGAAGCCCTGGGTGCCGGCCAGCACCGTGTAGTCGTACGCCAGCACCATGCAGCGCGCATCCGTGGCCGGGAAGCGTTCGGCGTTGACGGTGCCAATGCCGGTGACGATGCCGTCGGCCGGCGTCGCGCGCTCCAGGTCTTCCACGCTGCGGCGCTGGCGTTGCGCGGCGATGGCGAGCGCGCCGTACTCGATGAACGAGCCTGCATCGCACAGCTGGGCGATGTTCTCGCGCGCGGTGCGCCCGCCGCGGGCATGGTGCTTGTCCACCGCCTGCGGGCGGGCCGCATCCTGCGTGAGCGCGTGGCGGGCCAGGGCGTCGCGCAGGTCCGCGCGGATATGGGCGGGATCCACGGCGGCGCCGGCCTGCGCTCCATGATGGCCACCGTCATCCAGCGACAGCACGATCACCGGTGCGCCCGCGCGCAGCACGTCGCCGGGCGCGGCCAGCACGCGCAGCACTTCGCCCGCGCCTGGCGCTTCCAGCGGGTGCTCCATCTTCATGGCTTCGATGATGGCCAGCGATTGGCCGCGCCGCACGCGGTCGCCGGGGCGCACCTGCACCGCTGCCAGCGCGCCATCCATGGGTGCGCTGAGCAGCTCGGCATCCTCGGGCAGGTCGTCCGGCAGCGTGGATGCGAGCGCTTGCGGGCCGCTGGCCGCGGCCACCGCATGCAGCGCCGGATGGCCGGGATCGCTGCCCTGCGACTGCGCAGCGAGGGCCGGTAGCGCCGCGTCCAGGTACTGCGTGTGGACTGCGTTGCGCCGCACATCGTCGCGCAGCAGCAGGTCCTGCAGCAGCCTGCGGTTGGTGTCGATGCCTTCGATGCGGAACTCGCACAGCGCCCGATAAGCCTGGGCCAGAGCGCGCGCGTAGTTGCCGCCGGGCTCATGCACGATCAGCTTGGCCAGCAGCGAGTCGAAACGCGGGTTGACCGTCATGCCGGCATGGCCCGCGCCATCGACGCGCACGCCGGGGCCGCTGGGCGGCTCGTAGGCATCGATGCGGCCGCTGGCGGGGCGCAACTGGCCCTGCGCGTCGAGGTGCTCGGCGTTGATGCGCAACTGCACCGCGATGCCGCGCGGCGCGGGCGCCTGCGCCAGCCCGAGGTGGCCGAGGTCCTGCCCGGCGGCAATGGCCAGCTGCAGCTGGACCAGGTCCACGCCGGTCACCATTTCCGTGACGGTGTGCTCCACCTGCAGGCGCGGGTTGGCCTCCATGAACCAGAACTCGCCATCCGCACCATTCGCAGCATCCGCACCCAGCAGGAACTCAAAGGTGCCGATGCCGCGATAGGCGCTGGCGCGCGCCAGCGTGATCGCGGCCTGGGCCAGGCGCGCACGCATGCCAGCATCGAGCGAAGGGCTGGGTGCCACTTCAACCAGCTTCTGGTGCCTGCGCTGCAGGCTGCATTCGCGCTCGCCCAGGGCGATCACGCCGCCGGCCGCATCTGCCACCACCTGGATCTCGATATGGCGCGGTGCATGCACGATGCGCTCCACGTAGACGGCGCCGTTGCCGAATGCGGCCGTGGCCTCGGAGACGCAGCGGGCATAAGCCTCGTCGATGTCCGCTGCCGCGTGCACCGCGCGCATGCCGCGCCCGCCGCCGCCGGCCAGCGCCTTGATCATCATGCCGGCCGCCTTGCCTGGCGCTTGCAGCGAGGCAAAGAACGCATGCGTCGCTTCCAGCGTCGTCGGCCCGGTGGAACCCGGCACCACCGGCACGTTGCACTCGTGCGCCAGCGCGCGCGCGCGCGCCTTGTCGCCGAACAGGCGCAGCACGTCGGGTGCGGGGCCGACGAAGGCCAGGCCGGCATCCAGGCAGGCCTGGGCAAACTCCGCGTTCTCGGACAACAGGCCGTAACCCGGGTGGACCACGTCGCAGCCACTGCGGCGCGCGGCTTCCACTACCTGCGCGATATCGAGGTAGGCGCGCGGGCCGGTGCCGGGCAGCGCCACCGCGCCATCGGCCTTGCGCACGTGGAGGGCGTCGCGATCGTCCTCGCTATAAAGCGCCACGCTTTCCAGGCCCATTGCGGCGGCGGCGCGGGCGATGCGGATGGCGATTTCACCGCGATTGGCGATCAGTAGCTTGCGAAACGTCATGATGCGAAGAAGGTGAATGTGGCGGATTTCATAGGGAAGGGCATCGCGGGATCAGCCAAGCTGCTCGGCCAGCGGCGCCAGGTCCTGCTTGCGCACCTTGCCCGTGGCGGTCAGCGGCAGGGCGTCGACAATATGCACGAGCGGCACCTTGTAGACGGCCATGTTGGCGCGGCACCATTGCACCAGCGCCGCGTTGTCCACCGTGCCGATGGCCTCGGGCTTGAGCATGACAAAGGCTACCGGCAGCTGGCCGCGGTCCTCATCCGCGCGGCCCAGCACCGCCGAGCCGAGAATGGCCGGATGCTGGCCCAGCAGCGCCTCGATCTCGGCCGGGAACACGCTCATGCCGTTGACCTTGAGCATCTCCTTGCGCCGGCCCAGGTAGTGCAGGTAGCCGTGCTCGTCGATCAGGCCGATGTCGCCGGTGTGGAACCAGCCGTTGCGCAGCGACTCGCGCGTGGCGTCGGGTTTGTTCCAGTAGCCTTTGAGCAGGGTCGGCGTGCGCACGCACAGCTCGCCCTCGGCGCCCGGCGGCAGCAGCTCGCCGCTGGTGAAGTCGCAGATCTTGAACTCGGTGCCCGGCACGGGCAGGCCGACAAAGATGGGCTGGGCGCGCAGGTCCAGGTCATCGTCCTGCATGCCGTAGGCAAAGGTGTTGCAGGTTTGCGTCTCGGTCATGCCCCAGGCGGTCTCGGCGATGACCGAGCCGGTCAGCGCCTGCCACGCGCGGCGATAAGGCAGGTTGAGCTTCTTGACGAAGGACGATACGCCCACGTAGCGCAGCGAGCGCAATGCGTACTGCGCCGCGTGCGGGTGCTCCATCACTTCCACCGCGTTGTCCACCAGCATCGACGCGTTGGTGACCTGGTAGCGCTGCACCGCCGCAATGAAGGTCTCGGGATCCCAGCGCGCCAGCAGCACCAGCGGGATGCCGAAGAAGGCGGGGAAGATCAGGCAGAGGTTTTCGCCCGCGATCCAGAACTCGGGGAAGAAGCCCAGCATGACGCTGTCGTCGGCGATGTCGAGCGAGACCGCGCCGAACGCGGCCGCCATGTCCACCATATCGCCCTGGGTGTGGATGCAGCCCTTGGGCAGGCCCGTGGTGCCGCCAGTGTAGTTGAGCGCGGCCACGGCATCGAGCGAGGCCGGTGTGGCAGGGGCTGCGTGCGTGCACGCCGCCATCGCGGACAGCAGGTCGATGGCGTGGCCGTCCGCTTCGCAGTCATGGCGCGGGGCCTGCACCATGGGCGGCAGCGGCAATGTGGGCTCGGTGGGAATCACGTCGGCAAAGCTGGTCGAAAACAGCAGGGCGAGCGGATCCTGCGCGCCCAGCGCGGCGCGCGTTTCGCGCACCAGCGGCACCAACTGGTCCAGCGCGATCAGCGCGCGCGGCGTGCTGTCGGTGAGCGCGTGCTGCAACTCGGCGCGCTGCGAGAGCGGGCTGATCGGCACGTACACGGCGCCCAGCTTGAGGATGCCGAAGAACACGATGTGGAACTGCGGGCAGTTCGGCATCAGCACCGCCACGCGGTCACCGGCGCCGACGCCGTGTGCTGCCAGCAGTGCGGCGCAGCGGTCGCTCTGCGCGTCCAGCTCCGCGTAGGTGGTTTCGTGGCCGTAGAAGATCACCGCGGGGCGGTCTGGCCGGGTGCGGCCCCAGTGGCGCAGCATGTCCGTGAGCGGCTGGCGCCCCAGCGGATATTGCGGCGTGCGCGGGGTGCGCTCGGGCCATGCGCGCTGCCAGCGCGCATGCATGTCGGCCAGGTAGGTCGTTTCGTCCATTGGCGGTGTCTCCTTGCTGATGGGCCGCCAAGCCGGCTTGGGCTGGCGAAATTTACTCTTTGGTATATTTGTTTACCCTTGGGTATGATCGTATTGGCATTGCCGTCATGCGTCAAGCCAGGTGCCGCCCGCGTGAATCCAGGTTTCAGGGGGAGCGGGTCAACGCCAAAACGGACTGCCGGGCCTTCCAGCCACGGCGCCATGCGAGAATCGCGTCATGCCGACTGCACAGAAAACCGCTCCCGCCGCCGAGGCCGCTCCGGAGATCGCTCCGGACGCCGTACCTGCCCGCTCGCATATCGCCGAGCGGCAGGAAGCGCGCCGCCGCCAGATCCTCGATGCCGCTGCCCAGCTGTTCTATACCAAGGGCTATCCCGGCATGACGATGAACGACCTGTGCCGCGCGCTGGGCGTGACCAAGCCGGCGGTGTACTACTACTTCACTGACAAGTACGAGATCTTCGACATCTTGTGCCGCGAGTCCGCGCAGACCTGCCTGCCGGTCATCCGCGAGACCGCCGACCCGGCGCTGCCGGTGCGCGAGCGCCTGCATACCTGCCTGCTGGAAATGGCGCGGCGTTGCATTGCCTGCTACGTGCCCGCCACGCTCAGCTTTCGCGACAACCAGTACCTGCGGCCGGAAACGGTGACGTGGCTGGGCAATATGGCGCGCGCCTTCTACCGCGACCTCTATGCGCTGCTGGAGGAAGGCAAGCGCACGGGCGTGTTCAGCTATGGCGACGCGCGCGTGACCGCCCATGCGATCGGCAGCGTGGTTGGCTTCATGTACACCTGGCACCAGCCCGAGCGCATGGAGGCGCAGGCGCTGGCGGAAGAGCTGGCCATGAGCATGATGAAGATGGTGCTGCCGGTGAACGCCTGACTTCGACAAGGCATTTCGTTGCGGCCTGGCGCAAGCCGCTAGGGGAATTCCCCAGTCCAGGTTGAACTGTGCGCTAAACTCCACGTCAGACGGTGGGGTGAGTCCAGAGGACTTCATCTAACGTGTTGTCTTAACCGGGTCGCGCGTTTAGCATCTGTCGAAAATCGAACGACCATTCAGAAAATCAGGAGACGGTGCATGGAAAGACTGTGGCTGAAGCATTACCCGGCCGGCGTGCCTGCCGAGATCGATAGCAGTCAGTTCCGCTCGCTGGCCGAATTGCTCGAGGCGTCCTTCCGCACCTATGCTGATCGCCGTGCCTTTGTGTGCATGGACAAGTCGATCACCTACGGCGAACTTGACCGCATGTCGCGGCAATTCGCGGCGTGGCTGCAGTCGCGCGGGCTCAAGCCGGGCGCGCGCGTGGCCATCATGATGCCCAACGTGCTGCAGTATCCGGTGGTGCTGGCCGCGGTGCTGCGTGCCGGCTTTGTCGTCGTCAACGTCAATCCGCTCTACACCCCGCGCGAACTCGAGCATCAACTCAAGGACAGCGGCGCCGAAGCCATCGTCATCCTCGAGAACTTCGCCACCACGCTGCAGCAAGTGCTGCCCGCCACGCCGGTCAAGCATGTGGTGGTGGCCAGCATGGGCGACCTGCTGGGCGGCCTCAAGGGCGCGATCGTCAATTTCGTGGTACGCAACGTCAAGAAGATGGTGCCGGCGTGGGAACTGCCCAACTGCGTGCGCTTCAACGCAGTGCTGGCAGAGGGGCGCGGCATGCAGTTGCAGCCCGCCACCACGGGCCCGGACGACGTCGCCTTCCTGCAATACACCGGTGGCACCACTGGCGTGTCCAAGGGCGCCGTGCTGCTGCACCGGAACATCGTCTCCAACGTGCTGCAGTCCGAAGCCTGGATGCAGCCGGCGCTGGCCAAGGGCGCACCGATCGACCAGGTGATCACCATCACGGCGCTGCCGCTGTACCACATCTTCGCGCTGACGGTCTGCTGCCTGCTGGGCATGCGCAGCGGCGGCCTGAGCGTGCTGATCCCCAATCCGCGCGATATCCCCGGCTTCATCAAGGAGCTGCAGAAGTACAAGTTCAACATGTTCCCGGCGGTCAATACGCTGTACAACGCGCTGATCAACAGCCCGGATATCGACAAGGTCGACTTCTCCGGCTTGCGCGTGGCCAACGGCGGGGGCATGGCGGTGCAGGAAGCGGTGGCCAAGAAGTGGCTGGCCAGGACGGGCTGCCCGATCATCGAGGGCTACGGCTTGTCGGAGACCTCGCCTTCGGCGACCTGCAACCCGACTGATTCCGACGCGTTCTCCGGCACCATCGGCCTGCCGCTGCCGTCGACCGACATCGCCATTCGCGACGACGACGGCGCGGACGTGCCGCTCGGCCAGGCTGGCGAGATCTGCATCCGCGGCCCGCAGGTGATGGCCGGCTACTGGAACCGCCCGGACGAGACCGCCAAGGTCATGACGGCCGACGGCTTTTTCAAGTCCGGCGACATCGGTGTGATGGACGCGCGCGGCTACACCAAGATCGTCGACCGCAAGAAGGACATGATCCTGGTGTCCGGCTTCAACGTGTACCCGAACGAGGTCGAAGGCGTGGCCGCAGAGTGCCCGGGCGTGCTGGAGGTGGCAGCGGTGGGCGTGCCGGACGAGCATTCGGGCGAAGTGGTCAAGCTGTACGTGGTCCGCAAGGATCCCGCGCTGACGGAAGCCGAGCTGATCGCCTTCTGCAAGGAGCGCCTGACCGGCTACAAGCGGCCCAAGTTCGTGGAGTTCCGCAGCGAGTTGCCCAAGACCAATGTGGGCAAGATCCTGCGCCGCGAGCTGCGCGACAGCCGCAAGGCGGCCTGAGCGAAGAGCGCAAGCCAGCCACGCACGCCGCAGCAAGAACGGCCTCCCGCAAGGGAGGCCGTTTTTCATTCAGCGGGGCGCGTCAGCATTCCCGCGAGGGCACGAGCAGCGGCTCGGGGGCGCCGTCGGGATAGACCATCCGCACGCAGGCGCCGGGCTCCAGACCAGGTGCCGCAGGGCCATTGACGATGACGTTGCCGCCGCTGCCATCCAGTGGCGCCACCGTGTACTGGAACAGGTCCATGCGCGGCCGCGGCTGCGGGCGTAACAACGAGTTCAGGTCGACGGAAAAGCCAACGCCTGCGCCGCTCCAGCCACCGCCGTTCCATGCGCCGCCGCCAACGCCCACGGCGGTGCTCACCGCACCGTTGTCCGGCATGTCGACCTGGCCCACCAACGTCTTTGCGCCGATGCGCCCAAGCTTGATGGTGACGTTGAGCGGTGACACCTCGGGTCCTGGCGGCGTGCTCTGGCAAGCCGCGAGGAGCAGCGTCAGCAGCGCGGCGCAAAGCGTGCCCGGTCCCGAGCGGGCTGCGTTCATGCGCTCACCAGCCCGGTCTTGAGCCGGCCCAGCAAGCGGAACAGGGCGCGCCGGTCGGTCTGGGGCAGGCCGCCGAACAATTGCTCGATCCAGTCTTCATGCGCGCGCGCCATCTTGGAAAACGCGGTGCGTCCGGCCGGCGTGAGCCGGATCAGGTAAGCGCGGCGATCGCTTGGCAAAGCCTCGCGCGAGACCAGGCCTTCTTGCTGGAGCTGGTCCGTGATGCCGGTGACGTTGCCGCCGGTGACCATCATGCGGCGGGACAGCTCGCCCATCTTCAGGCCTTCCGGATGGCGGTCGAGCTGGGACATCAGGTCAAAGCGCGGCAGGGTGCAGGCGAAATCCTGGCGCAGCCGGGAGCGGATGTCGGCCTCGACCAGATTGGTGCAGGTCAGCAGGCGCAGCCACAGGCGCAGGGCGTCGTGGGCGTTATCGTCGGCGCTGGTTTCGAGATCGACCGGCGCTTCTTCGGCGCCGGCCTTGGGCGGGGCCTCGGCGGCAGGTGGGGTGGGCATCGCGGCACGCTGGTTGTTTGATGCCTCAAGTATATGCGCTCGCACGCCGCCACGGGCCGGCGCGCGCCTCAATCCACCTTGGCGCCCGAGTCCTTGACCACCTTGGCCCACTTGGTGAGCTCGGCGCGGATAAAGGCGGCGAACTGCTCCGGCGTGTTGCCGACCGGGTCGGCGCCCTGGGCCAGCATCTTTTCCCGCATGGCCGGCGTGGCCAGCGCGCGCGTGACTTCCTGCTGGACGCGCGCGACGACCTCATGCGGCGTGCCGGCAGGCGCCAGCAAGCCGAACCAGGAACTGGCCTCGAAGCCCGGCAGGCGGGCCGCCTCTGCCACCGTTGGCACACCCGGCAGCGCCGGCGAGGGTTTGGCGCTGGTGACCGCCAGCGCCTTGAGCTTGCCGCTCTTGATCAGCGCCATCGACGAGGGCAGGTTGTCGAACATGAGCTGCATGGTGCCGCCGGCCAGGTCGGTCAGGGCCGGGCCGCTGCCCTTGTAGGGGAAGTGCACCATGAAGGTACGGGTCTGGGTCTTGAACAGCTCGCCTGCCAGGTGGATCGAGGTACCGTTGCCGCTCGACGCCATATTGAGCTTGCCCGGGTTGGCGCGCGCATACGCGATCAGGTCGGTGACGCTGTTGATGCGGTTTTGCTGCGCGAAGGCGGGGTTGACCACCAGCACATTGGGCACCGAGGCCACCTCGGTGATGGGGGTGAAGTCCTTGACCGGGTCGAACGGCAGCTTGCCGTACAGAGACTGGTTGATGCCATGCGTGCCCACCGTGCCCATCAGCAGCGTGTAGCCGTCCGGCGCCGCCTTGGCGACCATGTCGGTGCCGATGTTGCCGCCCGCGCCCGGCCGGTTGTCGACGACTACGTTCCAGCCCTGGAGCTTCGACAGCTCGGCGGCCACTGCACGCGCCAGGATGTCGGTCGTGCCGCCGGCGGGGAACGGCACCACCAGGCGGATCGGCTTGCTGGGATAGGGATCCGCGGCTTGCGCGGGCGCTTGCCAGGCAAGGGGGCCAAGGCAGGCACCGGCGAGGGTGGCAAGCAGCCTTTGGGTCGCGCGGCGGCGGGTGCGGTGCATGGGGTCTCCTTATGGGTGCCTGCGTTTTGCCGGACGGCGCGATGGCGTGGTACGCATCGCCGGTACATCCGGAGGGCTGCTGCATTGTAGTGTCGGCATAACAATGTGCCGATAAGGTGATGCCCTAGGACAGGAAGGCGAGGCAGCGCCATGAAAAAAGGCACCCGAAGGTGCCTTCGCAGTGCCGCGCGGATGCGCTTAGAACTTGTGGCGGATACCCACGCCGACGCCCAGCATGTTGTCGTTGTTGGAGCCGAGGTAGTAACCGTTGGCGAAGCTGATTGCCGAGGTGTCGAAATTCAGGCCGGCGTTCTTCGCGTACGCGGCCGTCAGGTAGATGTCGGTACGCTTGGACAGGTTGTAGTCGGCAATGAACGAAACCTGCCACGGGTTCTTGACGTTGATGCCGCCGAGGTTCTTGACGTCGTCGTAGTTGTACTGCAGCGTCAGGCCCAGCGGTGCGGTGACCTGGTAGTTGGCACCGATCCAGTAGTAATTGTCACGCAGCACGGTCGCGCCGCCCGGGCCCTTGGATTGGCCCCAGCGATAGCCGCCCATGATCTTGGCCGGACCGAAGGCATAGCTGCCTGCCACCGCCGCCTTCTTGAACGTGCCGGTGTCGCCGGTCGTGCTCAGGGTCGGGTTGTACTGGTCGTAGGCGATGGTCGCGCCGAACGGACCGGCAGCGTAGGCCACGCCGGCGCCGTAGCCGGTGTCGCGGCGGAACTGGCCCGGGACTTCGCCTGCGCCGAGCGCACCGTTGCCGAAGGACCAGTGCGCGATCGCGGTCACCGGACCGAATACGCCCGTGTACTTGGCCGTGTTGTCGGAGCGGAAGTTCAGGCCGAGCTGGGCGACCACCGGCTCATACTGGGTGGCGTAGCCGCTGGGCGAGAAGTTGGCGAGCAGGTCGAACAGCGTGGTGTACTGGCGACCAAAGGTGAAGCGGCCAGCCTGGGCGCTTTCGATACCCACGTACGCTTGACGACCGAACAGCCGGCCGCCTTGCTGCAGCGAGCCGGTGTCGAGGGCGAAGCCGTTTTCGAGCACGAACAGCGCCTTCAAGCCGCCGCCCAGGTCTTCCACGCCGCGCAAGCCCCAACGCGAGCCGGACAGGCCACCGGAGGACATGCGAAAGACAGAGTTGCCTCGGCCGGTATTGAAGCCGTTGGTGGCCGTCGGCGCAACGCCGAGGTGATTGACGTATTCGAGGTTCATATCCGCAACGCCGTACAGCGTCACGCTGGACTGGGCCTGTGCGGCACCCGCGAATGCACCCAACGCAGCCAGCGCGAGAAGCGATTTTTTCATGCTCGATGATCTCCGTGTAAGAATTATTGGTGGCCAGCGGAGAAACCTCCTGAGTCTCCATTTTCCGCTTACCCAACTTCGTCAGAAGCTGCCAACTACTGTAACAAACCGCCTTCGATTCACAATCGGGTTCACTGCCCTTGTCAGCTTTTCACAACTCAGGGTTTTGGAGTATCTGGCCCTTGCCGGCACGGGCCACGCGGGAGAGGCCCGGCAAGTCCGCCACGGTACAATGCGGGAAATCCCGAGGGCGTATTCATCGGTCCATTTCCCCCTTCGCCAGGGCGTGGGACGCGGAACCGCTCCGAGCAACCACCAGCCATGCATCCATGGATACCTTGATTCGCGAATTCGATGTGGCCTTGCGCGCGATCGCAGGCGTCACCCGCGCCAGCCGCGCCAATCCTGCCGAGGCGCTTGCGCCCGATGCGCAGAGCCTCGACGAGACGCAACGCCGCCACGTGGCCGGGCTCATGCGCATCAATCACGTGGGTGAGGTCTGCGCGCAAGCCCTTTACCAGGCCCAGAAGCTGACCGCGCGCACGCCGCAGGTTCGCGCGCAGATGGATGAGGCCGCGCGCGAGGAAGAAGACCATCTCGGCTGGTGCGCCGAACGCCTGCGCGAGCTCGGCTCGCGTCCCAGCCTGCTCAACCCGCTCTGGTACGCGGGCGCGTTTGCCATCGGCTGGGCGGCGGGGCGAGCGGGCGACCGCGTCAGCCTGGGATTCGTCTCCGAGACCGAGTACCAGGTCGAGCAGCACCTGAATGGCCATCTCGAGCAGATCCCCGTTGCCGACGACCGGTCGCGCGCGATCCTGGAGCAGATGCGCGATGACGAGGTGAGGCACGGCGCCGCCGCCCGCGAGGCGGGCGGCATGCCGCTGCCCTCGCCGGTGCGCGCGATGATGCGGGCGGCCTCCAAGGTGATGACCACCGCCGCGTATCGGATCTGAGGGACGGCGACGGAGGCGGGAAGCCCCGCCCCGGCGCCTCGCGCGCCGGTAAGCCAGGTACCCCCCCGCACGCGGGGTAGACGCGAAAACGTTGTATCCTTCCATCGGTCCGGCTCGGCCGTTTTTCCTGCTGCAGGCAGTTCCTTCCTCAGTTGTTCTCAGGTGGTTTCTCTGCTTTCTTCCATAAGATCTTCATTTCATTGGGAATTCACTTTTTCGGTGCGCGAGGTGTGCGCGCTAAGTCATTGTTCTAATTAAAAAAACCCGGATTGTTGCCCCACAACGAGCCTTGACCCGTGAAATCGCTTCCTCTAAAGTGGGAAATAGTGTGAGGAAGTGTGTTTTTGTGTGAAAACGCAGTCTGGCTATGGGATCATCGCCCAACGTCGGATTTAAAGGATTCACGCGCCAGCCGGTGGCAAGCATGCCGGCGCGGACCGGGGAGCTAGCTTGTTTCAGGGCGCATCGGCGCTGTCACTGGATGCCAAGGGCCGGATGTCGATTCCGGCGCGGCACCGTGAAGCGCTACAACAGCAGGCCGAGGGCCGGGTAACGCTGACCAAGCACCCGGACGGCTGCCTGCTGCTGTTTCCGCGCCCTGAATGGGAAAACTTCCGTGGTCGCATAGCGGCTTTGCCGATGGACGCGCACTGGTGGAAGCGCATCTTCCTGGGCAATGCCGCTGATGTCGACATGGACGGCGCGGGCCGGGTGCTGATCGCCCCCGAGCTGCGTAGCGCCGCTTTGCTCGACAAGGAAGTCATGCTGCTCGGTATGGGCAGCCATTTCGAAGTCTGGGATGCCGCAACCTACGCCGCCAAGGAACAGCAGGCGATGGCGCAGGGCATGCCGGAAGCATTAAAGAATTTCTCTTTCTGACGAGGTCATGAGCTCAACCCAAACGCCGGGGACCACCGCCCTGCGCCATCGCACCGTGTTGCTGGACGAGGCTGTCGAAGCCCTGGTCTGGCGGCCCGATGGCGTCTATGTGGACGGCACCTTCGGCAGAGGGGGGCACAGCCGGGCAATTCTGGCCCGGCTGGGCCCGGCCGGGGCACTGGTGGCCTTCGACAAGGATCCGGCAGCAATCGCAGAGGCGGGCACCATCAAGGATGCCCGCTTCTCCATTGAGCACACCAGCTTCGCCGAGATGCCGGCGGCGCTGGCGGGCCGGGGAAAGGTCGCCGGGATATTGCTCGACCTGGGCATCAGCTCACCCCAGATCGACGACGCGGAGCGGGGGTTTTCCTTTCGCTTCGAGGGACCGCTGGACATGCGCATGGACACCACGCGCGGCATGACCGCCGCGCAGTGGCTGGCGCAAGCGGATGAGCAAGACATCGCAAGGGTGATACGGGACTATGGGGAAGAACGGTTTGCTGTACAGATTGCAAAGGCGGTTGTTGCTCGCCGGAGCGAACCCGGCCATGGCGGACCGCTTGCCACTACTGCCGAGCTTGCCGCGCTCGTGGCGAAAGCCGTCAAAACACGCGAGAAGGGTCAGGACCCTGCGACCCGCACCTTTCAGGCTCTACGGATTCACGTCAATCAAGAGCTTGCGGACCTCGAAAGCGGCCTGAGCGCCGCTTACGACTTGTTGCAGGAAGGCGGACGGCTGGTGGTCATCAGTTTTCATTCGCTTGAGGACCGCATCGTCAAGCGGTTCATGCAGGCGCACGCCCGTCCGCAGCAGAATGCCGATCCCGCCATGCGCCGCGCGCCCCTGCGCGCGGACCAGCTGCCGCAGCCCACGCTGAAGCTGCTCGGCCGGGTCAAGCCGGGCGCCGAAGAGGTTGCCGCCAATCCGCGTGCCCGCTCCGCGGTGATGCGCGTGGCCGAGAAGCTGCCGTCCCCGGCGTCCCCTTCGTCCGCTTCCACCCAGAAGGCGGGCCGCCCATGAACCGCCTGACTTTCTTCCTGCTGGCTGCCCTGATGCTGTGCGCGCTCTCGCTGGTGAGCGCGCAGCACCAAGCCCGCACCCTGTTCGTCGCCCACGAGCGCGCGCAAGCGGAAGAAAAGCAGCTCGACATCGACTGGTCCCGCTTGCAGTACCAGCAGAGCTCGCTCGGCAAGAGCGCGCGCATCGCGGACGCAGCCCGGACACAGTTGAAGATGACGCCGGTGCTTCCCGGCAGGACCCAATACCTGGCCGGCGTGGTGCTGGACGCGCCGCCCGCCAGCGCGCCCGCGGCTGCAGCACCCGAGGGGAGTAAGCCATGACCATCGCCCGGCCCTCGCAAAACGCCCAGCGCGGCAACCCTTCGCGCCCGCGCACCGGCCAGTTCGCCGCTAGCCCCGTGCTTGGCTTGCGCCTGCCGATGTGGCGCTCGAAGCTGGTGGTGTTCATGATGTTCGCCGCCTTCGTCGCCCTGGCTGGGCGCGCGCTCTGGATCCAGGGCCCGGGCAACCAGTTCTACGAGGCCGAAGGCAAGAAGCGCTTCCAGCGCACGCTCGAGCTGCCCGCAACGCGCGGCAAGATCCTCGACCGCAATGGGCTGGTGCTGGCGACCAGCTTGCCCGTGAAGGCCATCTGGGCGGTCCCGGAGGATGTGCCCGACGAGATCGACGCTGACAAGATCCGCCAGTTGAGCAAGCTGCTCGACATGAGCGACAAGGAACTGCGCCGCAAATTCACGGAAGACAAGAGCTTCGTCTACCTGAAGCGCCAGGTGCTGCAGGATGTCGCGGACAAGATCGCCGCGCTCAAGATCGAAGGCATTCACCAGACCCGCGAATACAAGCGCTTTTATCCGGAAGGCGAGGCGATGGCGCACATCGTCGGCTTTACCAATGTCGAAGACCGCGGGCAGGAAGGCGTCGAGCTGGCGCGCGAGGGCGTGCTGGCCGGCAAGTCCGGCGCGCGCCAGGTGATCAAGGACCGCCTTGGCCGCGTGGTGGAGGATGTGGGCATCCTCAAGACGCCGCGCGACGGCGAGGACCAGCAGCTCTCCATCGACGCCAAGATCCAGTACCTGGCCTACAACGAGGTCAAGGCCATCGTCGAGCGCAGCAAGGCCAAGGCAGCCAGCGCCGTGGTGCTCGACGCGCAGACCGGCGAGGTGCTGGCGCTGGCCAACTGGCCGACCTACAACCCCAACGACCGCACCCGCCTGTCGGGCGAGCAGCTGCGCAACCGGGTCCTGACCGACACCTTCGAGCCGGGCTCGATGATGAAGCCGATCACGATCGGCCTGGCGCTGCAGCTCAAGCGCGTCACGCCGTCGACGGTATTTGCCACGACCGGCAAGTTCAACTACGAAGGCGCCACCATCAGCGACACCCATAACTACGGGGCGCTGACCGTGGCCGGCATCATCCAGAAGTCCAGCAACATCGGCACGACCAAGATTTCGATGCTGCTCAAGCCACAGGAAATGTGGGATATGTATATGAGCGTGGGCCTGGGCCAGGCGCCCAAGATCGGCTTCCCCGGCGCCGTGGCCGGACGGGTGCGCCCGTACAAGAGCTGGCGGCCCATCGAGCAGGCGACCATGTCCTATGGGTACGGCCTGTCGGTGTCGCTGTTCCAGATCGCCCACGCTTACACCATCTTCGCCCATGATGGCGAACTGATCCCGGTCACCATGTTCCGGAACCAGGGCCCGGTCACTGGCGAGCGCGTGCTGTCGCCCGAGGTGGCGCGCCAGGTGCGGGCCATGCTGGAGACGGTGACGGCGCCTGGCGGCACTGCGCCTGAAGCCCAGGTGATGGGCTACCGGGTTGGCGGCAAGACGGGCACGGCGTACAAGCACGTGGGCCGCGGCTACGACCGCAGCAAGTACCGGGCTTCCTTCATCGGCCTGGCGCCGATGTCCAACCCGCGCGTGATCGTGGCCGTGAGCGTGGATGAGCCTACCTCCGGCAGCCACTATGGTGGCGCCGCTGCGGGCCCGGCCTTCTCCGCGATTACCGGCGGCGCGCTACGCGCGCTCAACGTGCAACCGGATTCGCCGATCCGCCAGTTGGTCGTGAGCGACAAGGTGCAGGAAAGCGAACCGTGGAGCGCGACGCAATGACCCGTACGCTGCTCCCCCTCGAAGTGGCCGCGCAGGCTGGCGATGCCTTGGCCTGGCTGCGCCAGCACGCGCCCGCCGGCGCCAAGCTGACGGGCGACACGCGCCGTCTGGCCCAGGGCGACGTGTTCTTTGCCTATGTGCTGGGCAATGCGCGCCTGTCGACCGATGGGCGCCCCCATATCGCCCAGGCGATCGCCCGCGGCGCCAGCGCCGTGGTCTTTGAGGCCGATGGTTTCGCCTGGCCGCATGGCGAAGGCGTGCCGCATCTTGGCGTGTCGGGCCTGCACCAGTTCGCCGGCCCGATTGCGGCCAGCTGGTATGACAACGCCGCGCGCGATCTCGCCGTGACCGGCATCACCGGCACCAATGGCAAGACGTCGTGCTGCCAGTGGCTGGCGCGCGTGCTGCAGGCCGCGGGCAAGCGCTGCGCCACCATCGGCACGCTTGGCACCGGTTTTCCTGATGCGCTCACGGCGACCGGCTTCACCACGCCCGACGCCGTCCAGCTGCAGGACAGCCTGGCCGCGCTGCATGGCGCCGGCGCGCGCGCGGTCGCCATGGAAGTGTCCTCGCACGGCCTGGAGCAAGGCCGCGTGGCCGGCACGCACTTTGCGGTGGCGGTGCTGACCAACCTGACCCAGGACCATCTCGACTACCACGGCACCATGGCCGAGTACGAGGCGGCCAAGGCCCTGCTGTTCCAATGGCCCGGCCTGCGTGCCGCCGTGATCAACCGCGACGATGCCATGGGGGGGCGCCTGCTGGCCAATCCTGCGCTCGCCGCGCAGGTGATCGAATACGGCATCGATGGCGCGGCCGCCCCTACCCGCAAGACAGGCCAGTGGCTGCGCGCGACCAACGTGCGTGCCACCGCTGCCGGCACGGCCTTCCATGTGGATGGCAGCTTCGGCAGCGCCGATGTCAGCACGCCGATGATCGGCGCTTTCAATGTCAGCAACCTGCTCGCCGTGCTGGGCGCCACGCTGGCCAACGGCATTGCCTGGGCCGCTGCCATCGACGCGCTGCGCACCCTCAAGCCGGTCGACGGCCGCATGGAGTTGTTCGGCGGCAGCCATGGCGGCCAGGACGGGCCGCTGGCAGTGGTCGATTACGCCCACACCCCGGATGCACTGGAAAAGACGCTGGATGCGCTGCGCCCCGTGGCCCAGGCCCGCAAGGGCCGGCTGTGGTGCGTGTTCGGCTGTGGCGGCGACCGCGACCCGATCAAGCGCCCGCTGATGGGCGAAGTGGCCGAGCGGCTTGCCGACGAGGTGGTGCTGACCAGCGACAACCCGCGCAGCGAAGACCCGCAAGACATCCTGAACGCCATTGCCGACGGCATGGCCGACCGCAGCCGCGCGCACCTGATCGAGGACCGCGCAGCTGCCATCCTGTATGCCATCAAGCACGCCACCGTAGCCGATGTGGTGCTGGTGGCCGGCAAGGGGCACGAAGCCACCCAGGAGGTGCAGGGCCGCAAGCGGCCTTTCTCCGACCGCGAGCATGTCCGGCTGACGCTGGGCACGCGTGGGGTGTCAGCATGACGCAATACACCATGACCGATTTGCAGCAAGCCGCCGGCTGGATCGCCGGCGCGCGTCTTTCCGGGCCCGATGGCGCAGCCAGCCGGGCGTTCTCGCGCGTGCTGACTGACAGCCGCACGGTCCAGCCCGGCGACCTGTTTGTCGCGCTCAAGGGCGAGCGCTTCGATGCGCACGATTTCCTGGCCGACGTGGTGGCGCGTGGCGCCGCCGCGGTGCTGGTGGACCGTGAGCCCGACGCCGCGCTTGGCATTTCCGCCATCGTGGTGCCCGATACCCGCCTGGCGCTGGGCCAGCTGGCCGCCGGCTGGCGCCGCCGTTTCAGCCTGCCCGCGGTCGCGGTGACGGGCAGCAACGGCAAGACCACCGTCAAGGAGATGATCGCCGCGATCTTCGCGGCGGCGGTAGGGGAGGGCGCCCGCCTGGCAACGGGCGGCAACCTGAACAACGATATCGGCCTGCCGCTGACCGTGCTGCGGCTGTCCGCCGTGCACCGGCTCGCCGTGCTCGAGCTCGGCATGAACCACCCGGGTGAGACCGTCTACCTGGCCAGCATCGCACAGCCTACCGTGGCGGTGGTGACCAACGCGCAGCGCGAGCACCAGGAGTTCATGGTGAACGTGGAGGCCGTGGCGCATGAACACGCCGCGGCGATTGCGGCGTTGCCCGCAGACGGCGTGGCGGTGTTCCCGCTCGACGCCGAAGGCGGCGGCGCGCATGCCGGCATCTGGCGCCAGGCAGCCGGTGCGCGCCGCGTGCTGTCGTTTGGCCTGGATGCCAGCGCCGATGTCCGCGCCGATGTGGCTCTGGACGACGGCGTGCAAGTGATGCAGGTCAGCGCGCCTGGTGCTGCGTTCGAGGTCCGCCTGTCGGTGCTTGGCACCCACAACGTGCGCAACGCGCTGGCGGCGATCGCCTGCGCGCTGGGCGCGGGCGTCGGCATCGAGGCGATCCAGGCAGGGCTGGCCGGGTTTGCCGCGGTCAAGGGCCGGCTGCAGGTCAAGCATGCCACCGGCGGCACGCTGGTGATCGATGACAGCTACAACGCCAATCCCGATTCGGTACGAGCGGCTATCGACGTGCTGGCCGGGTTTGCCGCGCCGCGTTTGCTGGTGCTGGGCGACATGGGTGAAGTGGGTGACCAGGGGCCGGCCTTTCACACGGAGATCGGCGCCTACGCGAACGCGCGCGGCATCGAGGCGCTGTGGGCAACCGGCGAGGCCATGGTGCACGCCGTGCAGGCATTCGGCGCCACAGCCCGGTATTTCGAGCGGGCCGAGGACCTCGCCCAGGCGTTGGCGCAAGACAAGGACGGTGCCGTGGCGGCAGCAAGCGCGGTACTGGTGAAGGGATCTCGGTTCATGCGGATGGAACGGATGGTCGATGCGCTGGTCGCAAACACTCCCGCGCATTAATCGTCATCAATAGTTATTTACGCAATCAGTCAGATAGCCCGGCGCCGCTGGGTGGTTGTCGAAAGGAATACGGACACACGATGTTATTGGCTCTGGCCCAGTGGCTGCAAAACGACTACAGCTTCCTGCGGGTCTTCAACTACCTGACCTTCCGCGCGGTGATGGCTAACCTCACCGCGCTTTTGATCGGGCTCGGCCTAGGGCCGTGGGTGATCCGCAAGCTGACCGAACTCAAGATCGGCCAGGCGGTGCGCACCATCGGCCCGCAGTCGCACCTGGTCAAGGCCGGCACGCCCACCATGGGCGGCGTGCTGGTGCTGGTGTCGATCGCTATCTCCACGTTGCTGTGGTGCGACTGGGGCAACCGCTTTATCTGGGTCGTGATGCTGGTGACCCTGGGCTACGGCGCGATCGGCTGGGTGGATGACTACCGCAAGGTGGTTTATCGCGATCCGCGCGGCATGTCGAGCCGCGAGAAGTTTTTCTGGCAGACCCTGATCGGCCTGGTGGCCGCGGTCTACCTGGCGTTCTCGGTATCGGAAAGCAGCAATGTGCGGGTGTGGGACCTGTTCCTGGGCTGGGTCGAAGGCGGTTTGTCGCTCGACATGCCTTACAAGTCCAACCTGATCGTGCCTTTCTTCAAGGAAGTGAGCTATCCGCTGGGCGTGGCCGGCTTCATCGTGCTGACCTATCTGGTGATCGTGGGTTCGAGCAATGCGGTGAACCTGACCGATGGGCTGGACGGCCTGGTGATCATGCCGGTGGTGCTGGTCGGCAGCGGGCTGGGCGTGTTTGCTTACGTGATGGGCAGTTCGGTCTACAGCAAGTACTTGCTGTTCCCCCATATTCCCGGGGCCGGCGAATTGCTGATCTTTTGCTCGGCGCTGGCGGGGGCGGGGCTGGCCTTCCTCTGGTTCAACGCGCACCCGGCCCAGGTCTTCATGGGCGACGTTGGCGCGCTGGCACTGGGCGGCGCGCTGGGCACGGTGGCAGTGATCGTGCGCCAGGAGATTGTGCTGTTCGTGATGGGCGGCATCTTCGTGGTGGAAACGTTGTCGGTGATGCTGCAGGTGGGCTGGTTCAAGATCACCAAGCGGCGCTACGGCGAGGGCAGGCGGTTGTTCAAGATGGCGCCGCTGCACCACCACTTTGAATTGTCGGGCTGGAAGGAAACGCAGGTGACGGTGCGCTTCTGGATCATCACCATGTTGCTGGTGCTGATCGGGCTGTCGTCGCTCAAGTTGCGCTGAAACCAGCGCGTATCCGTATCTATTAACGCAGTAACGCAAGAAAGGCGGGAATCGAAGTGTTTGGCGAGTTGCAAAAACCTCATGTGCTGGTGCTGGGCCTCGGCGAATCGGGGCTGGCGATGGCGCGCTGGTGCGGCCTGTATGGTGCCCCCGTGCGCGTTGCCGACACGCGCGAGGCTCCCGCCAACCTGGTCTTCCTGCAGGCCGAGCTGCCCTCGGCCGAGTTTCATGGCGGCGCCCTGGCCGAAGCGCTGCTCGACGGCATCGAACTGGTGACGATCAGCCCTGGCCTGTCGCCGCTGGAGAGCGATACCGCCGCGCTGCTGGCAGTGGCGCGCGAGCGTGGCATTCCAGTATGGGGCGAAATCGAGCTGTTCGCGCGCGCGCTCGCGCATCTGCGGGCAGAGTCGGGCTACGCGCCGAAGCTGCTGGCCATCACCGGCACCAACGGCAAGACCACCACTACCGCGCTGACCGGCCGCCTGGTGGAGCGCGCTGGCAAGAGCGTGGCGGTGGCGGGAAATATCAGTCCGTCGGCGCTGGACAAGCTGGCCGCCTGCATCGCCTCGGCCACGCTGCCCGAGGTCTGGGTGCTGGAACTGTCGAGCTTCCAGCTGGAGACCACGCATACGCTGGCGCCGCACGCGGCCACGGTGCTCAACATCACCCAGGACCATCTTGACTGGCACGGCAGCATGGAAGCCTATGCCGCCGCCAAGGCCCGGATCTTCGGCCCGGTGCCGGCGCCCGGCGAAGCCGGCTGCCTGCAGATCCTGAACCGCAATGACCGGCTCAGCCTGGATATGGCCCGCCCGGCCAGCGCACTGGTGACCTTCGGCACTGATCTGCCCGAATTCCCGGGTTGCTTCGGCGTCCAGCGCGAGGGCGGCATGCCCTGGCTGGTGGTGGCCGAGCCCGATAGCGAAGCCGAAGGCGAGAACAAGCCGCGCCGCCGCAAGGCCGCGGCCGCCGAGAGCGAGCAAGCCGTGCCGGTGCGCCACAAGCGCCTGATGCCTGCCGACGCGCTGCATATCCGTGGCATGCACAACGCTACCAACGCCATGGCCGCGCTGGCGCTGTGCCGCGCCATCGACCTGCCGATGAACGCGTTGCTGCATGGCCTGCGCGAGTACCGCGGCGAGCCGCACCGCGTGGAGTGGGTCGCCACGGTGGATGATGTCGAGTTCTTCGATGACAGCAAGGGCACCAATGTGGGCGCCACCGTCGCCGCGTTGTCCGGCCTGGACAAGCGGGTGGTGCTGATTGCCGGCGGGGAAGGCAAGGGGCAGGATTTCTCGCCGCTGGCCGCGCCGGTGGCGCAGTACGCGCGCGCCGTGGTGCTGATCGGCAAGGATGCCGGCGATCTGCGCCGCGCGCTCCAGGACACTGGCGTCACGCTGGCCGATGCCGCCACGCTGGAGCAGGCGGTCACGCTGGCCGCCAGTGCGGCGCAGGGCGGTGACGCCGTGCTGCTGTCGCCGGCGTGCGCCAGCCTCGACATGTTCCGTAATTATGTGCACCGTGCCGAAGTCTTTCGCGCCGCGGTGGAAGAACTGGCGATGTCCAGGGGGATCGTGCCATGAGCGACGCACAGGTCAAGCGTAGCGGCTTTATCGGGGCCACCATCGGCAACGCCTGGGGCGGCTTGCGCGATGCGGTGTCCGGCGTCAAGCCGACGCGCTCGCGCATGATGGAATACGACCAGCCACTGCTGTGGGTGGCGATCGTGCTGCTCGCGCTTGGCCTGGTGATGGTCTATTCGGCCTCGATCGCGCTGCCTGACTCGCCGCGCTATGCAAACTACCGCGAGAGCCACTTCCTCGCGCGCCACGCGTTTGCGCTGTTCATCGGGCTGTCCATGGGCCTGCTGGCCTTCCAGATCCCGGTCAAGTTCTGGGATAAGTACGCGCCCAAGCTGTTCGTGATCGCGCTGGTGATGCTGATCGTCGTGCTGGTGCCGTTCGTGGGCAAGGGCGTGAATGGCGCGCGGCGCTGGATTCCGCTGGGCATCATGAACTTCCAGCCCTCCGAGTTCATGAAACTGGCGGTGGTGCTGTACACCGCCAACTACACCGTGCGCAAGCAGGAGTGGATGCAGAACGTGGGCAAGGGCTTCCTGCCGATGGGCGTGGCCGTGGTGGTGGTCGGCATGCTGCTGCTGCTGGAGCCCGACATGGGCGCCTTCCTGGTGGTGGCCACCGTCGCCATGGGCATCCTCTTCCTCGGTGGCATCAACGGCAAGCTGTTCGCCGGCCTGGTTGGCGTGGCGGTGGGCGCGTTCGCGCTGCTGATCACGGCGTCGCCCTGGCGGCGCGAGCGGATCTTCGCCTATCTGAACCCGTGGGAAGAAGCCAACGCGCTGGGCAAGGCTTACCAGCTCACCCATTCGCTGATCGCCTTCGGCCGCGGCGAGTGGACCGGGGTGGGGCTGGGCGGCAGCATCGAGAAGCTGCACTACCTGCCCGAGGCGCATACCGACTTCATCCTCGCCGTGATTGGCGAGGAGTTCGGCTTTGTGGGCGTGCTGGTGGTGATCGTGCTGTTCTACTGGATGGTGCGCCGCGCCTTCGAGATCGGCCGCACCGCCCTGCAGCTCGACCGCACCTTTGCCGGCCTGGTGGCCAAGGGCATCGGCATCTGGGTTGGCTGGCAGACCTTTATCAATATGGGCGTGAACCTGGGCCTGCTGCCCACCAAGGGGCTGACCTTGCCGCTGGTGAGCTACGGCGGCTCGGGCATCCTGATGAACTGCGTGGCGCTGGCGATCCTGCTGCGTATCGACTATGAGAACCGGGTGATGATGCGCGGAGGGAAGGTATGACCGTAGCGCAGCATCACTTGGTTCCGGCGGAGGCTAACTTCCTGCGTAAGCAGGAAGTTAAGCGCAGCGGCCGTAGCCAGAACCATTCAATGATGCGCGGAGGGAAGGTATGAGCGCACCGCGCACCTTGCTCGTGATGGCTGGTGGCACCGGGGGGCACGTCTTCCCCGGGCTGGCGGTCGCGCGCGCGCTGCGTGAGCAGGGCTGGCGGGTGGTATGGCTGGGCAACCGCACCGGCATGGAAGCCACGCTGGTGCCCAAGTACGACATCCCGATGGAGTTCATCCAGTTTGGTGGCCTGCGCGGCAAGGGCCCGCTGACCAAGCTGATGCTGCCGCTGAACCTGTTGCGCGCCTTCTGGCAAAGCCTGCAGGCGCTGCGCCGGGTGCGGCCCAACGTGGTGCTGGGCATGGGCGGCTATATTACGTTCCCCGCCGGCATGATGGCCTCGCTGCTGGGGCGGCCGCTGGTGCTGCACGAGCAGAACTCGATTGCCGGGCTGGCCAACAAGGTGCTGGCCAAGGTCGCGGACCGGGTGCTGTGCGCCTTCCCGAATGCCCTGCCGGACAGCGAGTGGACCGGCAACCCGGTGCGCGACGAAGTGGCGCACATGCCGGCGCCCGAGGCGCGCTACGACGGCCGCACCGGCCCGCTGCGGCTGCTGGTGGTGGGCGGCAGCCTGGGCGCGGCGGCGCTCAACGAGGTCGTGCCCAAGGCGCTGGCGCTGCTGCCGCAAGGCGAGCGCCCGCTGGTCAAGCACCAGGCCGGCGCGAAGCAGATCGACACGCTGCGCGCCAACTACCAGGCCGCCGGCGTGGCGGCGGAAGCGTTGCCCTTTATCGACGACATGGCGGCGGCATACGCAGAGGCGGATCTGGTGATCTGCCGCGCGGGCGCAATGACCGTGTCGGAGGTGGCGGCGGCAGGCGTGGCGGCACTGTTCGTGCCGTTCCCGCATGCGGTCGATGACCACCAGACCACCAATGCGGAGTTCCTCTCGACCCAGGATGCCGCCTTGCTGGTCCAACAGAACGAACTGACCGCGAGCGGGCTGGCGCAGACGCTGGCCTCGCTGTCGCGGCCCCGACTCAGAGAGATGGCGCATCAGGCGCGCGGTCTTGCCAAGCCCGAAGCGACCCGGCGCGTGGCGGAGATCTGCAGCCAGATGGCCAGGGATTGAACCAACGGATTCATGAAGCACATCGTCAAGAACATCCATTTCGTAGGCATCGGCGGCGCCGGCATGAGCGGCATCGCCGAGGTCCTATTGAACCTGGGCTACAAGGTCTCAGGGTCCGACGTGGGCAGCAATGCCGCCACGCGGCGCCTCGCGTCGCTCGGCGCGACCGTGATGCACGGGCATGACGCCGCCAACGTCAACGGCGCCAATGCGGTGGTGGTGTCCACCGCCGTGACCAACGACAACCCCGAGGTGCTGGCCGCGCGCGCCAAGCGCATCCCGGTGGTGCCGCGCGCGGTGATGCTGGCCGAGTTGATGCGGCTGAAGCAGGGCGTGGCCATCGCCGGCACGCATGGCAAGACCACCACCACCAGCCTGGTGGCGTCGGTGCTGGCTGAAGGCGGACTCGATCCCACCTTCGTGATCGGCGGCCGGCTCAACTCGGCGGGCGCCAACGCGCGCCTGGGCACGGGCGACTTCATCGTGGCCGAGGCCGACGAGTCGGATGCCTCGTTCCTGAACCTGTTCCCGGTGATCGAGGTCATCACCAACATCGACGCCGACCACATGGACACCTACGGGCATGACTTTGCCCGGCTCAAGCAGGCGTTCGTGGAGTTCACCCAGCGCCTGCCGTTCTATGGCATCGCCGTGCTGTGCGTGGACGACCCCAACGTGCGCGAGATCATGCCGTTCGTGTCCAAGCCAATCGTGCGCTACGGCTTTGCCGAAGATGCGCAGGTGCGTGCGGTCAATGCCCGCGCCGTCGACGGCCAGATGCATTTCACCGTGCTGCGCCAGTTGAACGGACACGCCGAGGCGCCGCTGGAGGTGGTGCTGAACCTGCCGGGCATGCACAACATCCAGAACGCGCTGGCGGCGATTGCCATCGCGACCGAGCTGGAGGTGCCGGACGCCGCCATCGTCAAGGCGCTGCGCGAGTTCCACGGGGTGGGACGCCGCTTCCAGCGCTATGGCGAAGTGGCCTGCGTCGGCACTATCGAGCCGGGCGAGGCCAAGAGCGCGGGCACCTTCACGCTGGTGGACGACTACGGCCACCATCCGGTCGAGATGGCCGCGACGCTGGCCGCCGCGCGCGGTGCGTTCCCGGGGCGCCGGCTGGTGCTGGCGTTCCAGCCGCACCGCTATACCCGCACGCGCGACTGCTTCGAGGATTTCGTCAAGGTGTTGGGCACCGTGGACGCGCTGCTGCTGGCGGAGGTCTATGCCGCCGGCGAAGCCCCGATTGTGGCCGCCGATGGCCGCGCGCTGACGCGCGCGCTGCGCGTGGCAGGCAAGGTTGAACCCGTTTTTGTGGAGCAGATCGACGAAATGCCGCAGGCTATCCTGAACGCCGTGCGTCCCGGCGATGTGGTGGTGACGATGGGTGCGGGCACGATCGGTACCGTGCCTGGACAACTGGTTTCTCAGCAAGCCGGGGGGCAGGCATGAGCTTCGTCGCCCATCCCAATATCGATCCCAAGGCGCTGGGCAAGGTCGGCGTGCTGCTTGGCGGCCGCTCGGCCGAGCGCGAGATCTCGCTGCTGTCGGGCAACGGCGTGCTGGCCGCGCTGCGCTCGCGCGGCGTCGATGCCCATGCCTTCGATCCCGGCCTGCAGTCGGTGGCTGAGCTGGCCACGGCTGGCTTTGACCGCGTCTTTATTGCCCTGCATGGCCGCTATGGCGAGGACGGCACCATCCAGGGCCTGCTCGAGCAACTCGGCGTGCCCTATACCGGCAGCGGCGTGCTGGCCTCGGCGCTGGCCATGGACAAGCAGGCCACCAAGCGCTTGTGGACCACGCACGGCCTGCCCACGCCGCGCTTCGCCATGCTGCACGCCGATACCGATTTCGATGCCGTGGTGGCCGACCTGGGCCTGCCCCTGATCGTCAAGCCGGCGCGCGAGGGCTCGTCCATCGGCCTGAGCAAGGTGACCGAAGCCGGCCAGATGCGCGCCGCCTTCGAGAAGGCCGCGGCGCTGGACAACGACGTGATCGCCGAAACCTTTATCGATGGCGCGGAGCTGACCTGCCCGATCGTGGGGGAGGGCGCCACCGCCGAAGCGCTGCCGGTGATCCGCATCGTTGCCCCCGGCGCGAACTACGACTATCAAAACAAGTACTTTACTGACGATACCCAGTATCTGTGCCCGTCGGGCCTGCCGGCCGACGTGGAAGCCGAAGTCCGGCGCCTGGCGGTGCAATCCTTCCGCGTGCTGGGTTGCCGCGGCTGGGCGCGCGCCGACGTGATGCTCAGCGCCGACGACAAGCCTTACCTGCTCGAGATGAATACCTCGCCCGGCATGACCGGCCATTCGCTGGTGCCGATGGCCGCGCGCGCGGTGGGCATCAGCTACGAGGACTTCGTCATGCAGGTGATTGCCGCGGCCACGCTGGACCTGCATCCCAGCGCGGCCTGGAAGCCCGATTGAGCATAGACCGAGCCAACACTGAACCCTGACTGACCGGAACCGGGACAACCCAACGCCATGTGGCACAACACTCGCCTGCTTAACCTGATCGCCTCCACGCTCTACGCGCTGGTGGCGATGATGGCGTTCGCGGCCGGCTTGCTATGGCTGGCGCAGCGGCCGGTGTTTGCCATTACCCACGTCGAGCTGCTGTCGATGGAAGGCGGCACCCTGCGCCATGTCAATGCGCCGAGCGTGCGCGCCAACGCGCTGGGCAAGCTGTCGGGGAGCTTTTTCACGCTCGACCTGAACGAGGCGCGCCAGATCTTCGAGTCGGTGCCCTGGGTGCGCCGTGCCAGCGTGCGGCGCGAATGGCCCAACGGGCTGGCGGTCGAGGTCGAGGAGCACGAAGCGCTCGGTACGTGGGGCAATGCCGACAGTGGCCGCCTGATCAACACTTATGGTGAAGTTTTCGTCGCCAATCCGGCCGAAGCCGAGGAAGATGCCCAGTTGCTCGCACTCGATGGCCCGCCGGACAGCGAGGGCGACGTGGTGGACAAGCTCGAAGTCATGCGCGAGTGGTTCAAGCCGCTGAAGGTGGAGCCGCTGGCGGTCACGCTGTCGTCCCGCTACGCCTGGCGCGCCAAGCTCTCCAACGGCATGGTGGTGGAGCTTGGCCGTGAACAGAACGACGAGGAGCGCGACGCCATGGACCAGCGCGTCAAGCGCTTCGTGGTGGCCTGGCCCCAGGTCACGGAGCAGTGGGGCAAGCAGATCGAGTATGCGGACCTGCGATACCCCAACGGGTTCGCGATTCGCGCGGCTAACGTGCGCTTCCTGACCGATGCCCAGGCAGCGGCGGCGGCCAAGGCGAGAGCAGCCGGTTCCAGCACGAGCACCAGCGCGAACACGAACGCAAGCACCAATCCGAACAACAATCCGACGCGACTCAAGAGTAAGAACGCGGAGAAAAACCGATGAGCAAGGAATACAAGGACCTACTGGTCGGTCTCGATATCGGCACTTCCAAAGTGGCTGCGGTGGTGGCGGAGTTGCGCCCCGACGGCAGCTACGAAGTGATCGGGATGGGCCAGTCAGAGTCCAAGGGTCTGAAGAAAGGGGTCGTGGTCAATATCGAGGCCACCGTGCAGTCCATCCAGCGTGCGCTGGAGGAGGCTGAGCTGATGGCCGACTGCAAGATCTCCGAGGTGTTTACCGGCATCGCCGGCAGCCATATCCGCAGCTTCAATTCCAGCGGCATGGTGGCGATCAAGGACAAGGAGGTCACCCAGACCGATGTGGCCCGGGTGATCGAGACCGCCAAGGCGGTCAATATCCCGACCGACCAGCAGATCCTGCACATCCTCACGCAGGAATTCATCATCGACGGCCAGGAAGACGTGCGCGAGCCGATTGGCATGAGCGGCATCCGCCTGGAAGTGAAGGTGCATATCGTCACCGGCGCGGTCAGCGCGGCGCAGAACATCGTCAAGTGCGTGCGCCGCTGCGGCCTGGAGGTGCACGACCTGATCCTGCAGCCGCTGGCTTCCAGCCTGGCGGTGCTGACCGAGGACGAGAAGGAACTCGGCGTGGTGCTGGTCGACATCGGTGGCGGCACCACCGATATCGCCATCTTCAGCGAAGGCGCGATCCGGCATACGGCCGTGATCCCCATCGCCGGCGACCAGATCACCAACGACATCGCCATGGCGCTGCGCACGCCCACGCCCGATGCCGAGGACGTCAAGATCCAGTACGGCATCGCCAAGCAGGCCATCGCCGACCCGGAAGACATGATCGAGGTCCCTGGCGTTGGCGACCGTGGCACGCGTTCGCTTTCGCGCCAGGCGCTGGCGGCCGTGATCGAGCCGCGTATCGAGGAGTTGTACTCGCTGGTGCACCAGGTGGTGCGCGAGTCGGGCTATGAGGAATTGCTGTCGTCGGGGGTCGTGATCACCGGCGGCACCGCGATGATGCCGGGCATGGTGGAACTGGGCGAGGACATCTTCCTCAAGCCGGTTCGGGTCGGCGTGCCGGAATATCGCGGAAATTTGCACGAAGTAGTAAAGAGTCCGCGCTATTCGACCGTAATGGGACTACTGCTCGAAGGCCGCGTGCAGCGCATGCGCGGGCGCAAGGTAGCGGTGCAGAGCGGCTCGGTCAAGCAGGTGTGGACCCGCATGAAGGAATGGTTCGTCGGCAACTTCTGAACGTTGCAGGCGACTGGATTGCACTGGTTTGAATGGCTGGCCTGTCCACCGAATGGCGGGCAGGCCGTTGAACACGCAGTTTTTTGATGGTTTCTTGTTCAGTAACCAAGGGTTGCGGCGGGGAGGCTGCAGCGTTTGGCGGCTGATTCTTCTTGGAGGCAGTGATGGACTTTGACATGATCGAAACGGAATTGCAGGACGGCACCATCATCAAGGTGATCGGCGTGGGCGGCGCGGGCGGTAACGCTGTGCAGCACATGATCAGCCGTGGCGTGCAAGGCGTCGAATTTATCTGCATGAACACCGATGCGCAGGCGCTCAAGCGCTCCAGCGCGTCGCGCGTGCTGCAGCTCGGCAACACCGGCCTGGGGGCCGGTGCCAAGCCGGAGGTCGGCCGCAACTGCGCAGATCAGGCGCGCGAGCAGATTGCCGACTCGCTGCGTGGTGCGCACATGGTCTTCATCACTGCCGGCATGGGCGGCGGGACCGGTACCGGCGCTGCCCCGGTCGTGGCCCAGGTTGCAAAGGAAATGGGCATCCTGACCGTGGGCGTGGTCAGCAAGCCCTTCGAGTTCGAAGGCGCGCGCCGCGCCAAGGTGGCGGAAGCTGGCTCGGGCGAACTGGAGTCCTGCGTCGATTCGCTGATCGTTGTGCTCAACGAAAAGCTGTTCGAAGTGATGGGCGATGACGCCGAGATGGACAAGTGCTTCCAGTGCGCCGACGACGTGCTGCACAACGCGGTTGCCGGCATTGCCGAGATCATCAATGTCGATGGCCTGGTGAACGTCGACTTCGAAGACGTGAAGACGGTCATGGGCGAGCAGGGCAAAGCCATGATGGGCACGGCCACCGTGTCGGGCGTTGACCGCGCCCGCCTGGCTGCCGAGCAGGCTGTCGCCAGCCCGCTGCTGGAAGGCGTCGACCTGTCGGGCGCACGCGGCGTGCTGGTCAACATCACGGCCAGCCGCTCGCTCAAGCTGTCGGAAACCAAGGAAGTCATGAACACCATCCGCAGCTACGCCGCGGAAGATGCCACCGTGATCTTCGGCACGGTGTACGACGACGCCATGGGCGATGCACTGCGCGTGACGGTGGTGGCGACGGGCCTGGGCCGTTCGGCCAAGAAGCAACAGCCGATGACCCTGCTCAAGACCGGTACCGACAACATGCCGGTGCAGATGATGGGCAACATGACCAGCAATGTGGGCGTAAGCCACAGCAGCGCGCCGGACTACAGCAATCTGGACACGCCGGCGGTATGGCGCAGCTCGCGCGAGTCTGCGTCTGCCCACGTGGCTGCGCTGCAGGAAAAGGGTGTGGATACGTACGACATCCCGGCCTTCCTGCGCAAGCAGGCGGACTGAGTTGGCTCGGCAAGGTGCCGGCGGGGCCGGTTGCCATCAGGCCGCGACCCCGGACCAGCGAAGCACGCAAGCGCTCCCTACGCTCGTGTTCCGCCCGGTGGTTTCGGACTGAGCGGCAACCAGCCCGGCTGCCCTTTCGCTGACGCTCAGGCTGCATCCCGTCGCCGGGACAGGCGTGCCTCCGGCCGCCTCCCCGGACTGGTCTCCCGCCCCTCCCGGCCGGGATGTGCCGTCGTCCGCGCGTCGATCGCAAGATCGGCGCGCGGATTTATTTCAAGAACAGTGTGGCCCGCAGCATGAAAAGCCGCCTTGAAGTGATGTAAGCATCGTGCGCCGCATGGCACGAGCCGCCCGATGCTCCCTGTGCAAGAGCCCGGGTACCGCCTTGTCAGATGATTCCGACGAAGTAACGGGCGGTGAACCGCCTTGGGCGCCCGCGGCGGGCGCACTATGATGCTAGACAGGGTTTTTACCGAGACAGGAAGACACAACATGATCGCTATTGGAGCGCGTGTGCCAGACGCCACGCTGAATGAGTTCTTCGAGGTCGAAACCGGCGGCTGCGCCCTTGGGCCCAATTCCTTCTCGGCGTTGGAACTCGCGCGTGGCCGCAAGATCGTGGTGTTCGGCCTGCCCGGTGCCTTTACGCCGACCTGCTCCGCCAAGCATGTGCCGGGCTTTGTCGCGCAGGCAGACGCGCTGCGCGCAGCCGGCGTGGACGAGATCTGGTGTGTATCGGTCAACGACGCCTTTGTCATGGGCGCCTGGGGCCGCGAGCAGCAGACCGGCGGCCGTGTGCGCATGATGGCCGACGGCAGTGCCGAATGGACCCGCCGGCTGGGCCTGGAGCAAGACCTGACCGCGCGCGGCATGGGCGTGCGCTCCAAGCGCTATGCCATGGTGCTTGACGATGGCGTGGTGTCCCATCTGTGGCTTGAAGCGCCCGGCGAGTTCAAGGTCAGCAGCGCCGAAGCCGTGCTGGCTGCGTTGCGCGCGTAATACGAGAGTGTGTCAGCACACGTCACTAAAATGACGTTTTGCGCACTTATGATGATTTATTTCCTCTTGCTAACACACCGAAACAAAGTGACGCAGCGCAGCAAACGAAGCAATGGTAAAATCGCTATATTGGAAAGTGTACTTGATAGATTTTAATAATAGCTGAGACTGTCATGCTAAAACAGCGCACCATCAAATCCCTGGTCAAGACCGTTGGCATTGGCTTGCACTCGGGCCGTAAAGTGACGCTGACGCTGCGCCCGGCCCCGGTGGATACCGGCATCGTATTCACCCGCGTCGACCTGCCCGAAGCGGTCGAAATCGTCGCGAGCGCGTCAGCCATTGGCGACACGCGCCTGGCGTCGGTCCTGCAGAAGGACGGCGCGCGCGTGTCGACCGTGGAGCATTTGATGTCCGCCTGCGCGGGTCTTGGCATCGACAACCTGTATGTGGATGTCGACGCCGAAGAAATCCCCATCATGGACGGCAGCGCTGCGTCGTTCGTCTTCCTGCTGCAGTCGGCCGAGATCGAGCAGCAATCGGCGCCCAAGCGTTTCATCCGCGTGAAGAAAGCCGTGGAAGTGCGTGAAGGCGACAAGCTGGCGCGGCTGGAGCCCTTCTTTGGCTTCAAGCTGGCGTTCACCATCGATTTCCGCCATCCCGCGGTGGACAAGACCGGCCAGACCTTCGCCATCGATTTCGCCGACACCAGCTATGTGCGCGAAATCGCCCGCGCCCGCACCTTCGGCTTTGCCCATGAAGTGGAAGCCCTGCGCGAGATGGGCCTGGCGCGCGGCGGCAGCCTGGACAACGCGATCGTGCTCGACGAGCACCGCATGCTGAACAACGAAGAGCTGCGCTACGGCGACGAGTTCGTGCGCCACAAGATCCTGGATGCGATTGGCGACCTGTACGTGGTCGGACATCCGCTGATTGGCGCGTATATCGCCAACAAGTCCGGGCACGGCCTGAACAACCAGCTGTTGCGCGCGTTGCTGGCCGATCAGGAAGCCTACGAGATGGTGACGTTCGAGCGCGTCGAGGATGCGCCGCCAGCTTTCCTGCCGCAGTTGGCGCCGGCGTTCGCGTAGCGCGGGAAGGGAATCCAGGGCCGCTGCACGGTCCTATGTGAAAGCCGGCCACCAGGCCGGCTTTTTTTACGTTTGGGCGTCCAACAGGCTTGCGCTTCCGGTATCAGCGCCTGCCGACGCCTTCACCTTCACCGATGGTGGGACAACAGCGTATTCAGCGCGTCGCGCAACGGCGACTCGGGCAGTTCCTGGGCCAGCTGGGTCAGGCTGGACAAGCCGGTCGCCGACATCCGCGCCACCTTGGGCTTCACCACCGGCCCGGTGTCCCAATCGCTCTGCCGCCCGACCTCCGGTTGTACCCTCACCCGGATTGCGGTAATCTGCGATCCCCGCTGTTGTAGCCTGGAAAGTAGTGTAGGAACCACTTGTCGGACTCGTGCCGCTGCGGCCCCATGGGCGGCAAGCAACAGCAAAGTTCGCTCCGACTGGCCTTGCCCGACGCCGCGGGCGTCTTGCTTGACGCCGGCTACAGCGATGCCATCCTGCAGTCCGCGTGGCAGGAGCGATAGCACCTCAGACTCCAGTACCGCCAGTTCCCGTGCCGTCTGCATCAGGGCCGAGACCGGGCCAGCCTTGTCCAGCCAGTCGTTAAGCGGCTTGGCGGCGGGCGTCTGGAGGGCGTAATGGGTAAACATGCGCATGCGCGCATTCTAGCGTGCCGTTCGCGTCAGTGCGGCGGCTTATGCGTCGCGGCTGCCCGGGCTGCGCCGGCCAGGCATGAGAAGGAGTTGCGCCATGCAGATCATCGTGCTTCACCCACGCCTACCGCGTGTTCGCCATTTCACCCTGTCGCGGGGCAAGGTCTTTGCCGGCATCGCGTTGCTGTGCCTCGTCGTTGCGCTGGTGTCGTCGGCCCTGACCTGGGTTGTGGCCCGCTCGGGCATCGCGGCGCCGGCCCGGGCACCGGGCGACGACGCTTACCTGCGGGCCAACCTCAATGTGCTCGCGACCCGCGTGGGCGAGATCCAGGCCCGGATGGTGCGGCTGGACGCGCTTGGCGAGCGGGTCTCGGGGCTTGCCGGCATCGCACCCAAGGAATTCAACTTCCAGCGGCCGCCCGGGCGTGGCGGCCTGGCCGCATCCGCGCAGTCGCGCACCTCGAGCCTGCCGGAGCTGCAGCTTGCGCTGGCACGCCTGTCGGACCAGGCTGAGCAGCACGCGGACTATTTTGACGCGGTGGCGAGCACCCTGCTGGACCGCCAGAGCGAGAGCCGCCGTGTCCCGCGCGTGCTGCCGGTGGCGAGCGGCTACGATGCATCCGGCTTTGGCTGGCGCTTCGACCCCTTCACCGGGCGCCGCACCCCACACGATGGCGTGGATTTTTCGGCACCCACGGGTACCCCGATCGTGGCGGCGGCCGGCGGCGTGGTGGTCGCGGCGGAATGGCATCCAGAATATGGCAACCTGATCGACATCGACCACGGCAACGGCCTCAAGACCCGCTATGCGCACGCGTCCAGGCTGCAGGTGAAGGCCGGCGACCTCGTCAAGCCTGGCCAGCAGATCGCCCTGGTGGGCTCCACCGGGCGCTCCACCGGCGCGCACCTGCATTTCGAGGTGCACGTGGACGGTGTGCCGCAAAACCCGAATCGCTTCCTGGCCGTCGCCAAGCCTGCGCCAGCCCAGGTCGCCCAGGCGCCGGACCCCACGGATCGCAATCTCATCCGTTGAAGAACCGGGGCGTCGCCCCGATGTCGGAAGGATTGGATGCGCGGGTTGTGTCCGGGCCGTCAAGTGGCGGGGGACGCGCGGTGTGGTTTGCACAGCGTTTCACCTGCCGCTTGGTTCCGGTCGTGACCCGCGCGCATGATAAACTCGGCGTTTTGCGCCAATCTTCCTATTTCCTCGCGCGGTCCGCCCTGGGCAGCCGGCCAAGCCGGCGGCTAGGCCGCCCTAGTGCGTACCACGGCGGCGTACCACTCGCGTAGGTGAAAGCAATCGATGATCACGGGCCTTCTCAAGAAAGTCTTCGGCAGCCGTAATGAACGGCTGATCAAACAATATGGCAGGACCGTCGCGCAGATCAATGCGCTGGAACCGAAGTTCGAGGCACTTTCGGATGACGACCTGCGTGGCATGACCGAGATTTTCCGGCAGCGCCACGCCGCCGGAGAGTCGCTCGAGGCGTTGCTGCCCGAGGCCTTCGCGGTGTGCCGCGAGGCCAGCAAGCGGATCATGAAGATGCGCCACTTTGACGTCCAGCTGATCGGCGGCATGGTGCTCAATGACAACAAGATCGCTGAAATGCGCACCGGCGAGGGCAAGACCCTTACCGCGACGCTGCCGGTGTATCTCAATGCCATTACCGGCCGCGGTGTGCACGTTGTCACGGTCAACGACTACCTGGCCCAGCGTGACGCCGAGTGGATGGGGCGCCTGTACAACTTCCTCGGCCTGTCGGTCGGCGTGAACCTGTCGCAGATGCCGCACGACCAGAAGGCCGCTGCCTATGCGTCCGACATCACGTACGGCACCAACAACGAGTTCGGCTTCGACTACCTGCGCGACAACATGGTCTACGACCCTGGCCAGCGCGTGCAACGTCCGCTGAACTACGCCATCGTCGACGAGGTGGACTCGATCCTGATCGACGAAGCGCGCACGCCGCTGATCATCTCGGGCCAGGCGGAGAACCAGACCGACCTGTACCAGCGCATGAACGGCGTGCCCAAGCTGCTGGTGCGCCAGATCGGCGAGGAAAAGGCCGACGGCACCGGCGTCGAGAAGCCGGGCGACTACTTCGTCGACGAAAAGGGCCACCAGGTCTACCTGACCGAGGCGGGCCACGAGAAGGCCGAAGAGATACTGATGCAGCAAGGCCTGATCGGCGAGGGCGAATCGCTCTACGCGCCGCAGAACATCACGCTGATGCATCACCTCTACGCCGCGCTGCGCGCGCAGAGCTTGTTCCATCGCGACCAGCACTATGTGGTGCAGAACGACGAAGTCGTCATCGTCGACGAGTTCACCGGCCGCCTGATGACCGGGCGACGCTGGTCCGACGGCCTGCACCAGGCTGTGGAAGCCAAGGAAGGCGTGACGATCCAGCAGGAAAACCAGACGCTGGCGACGATCACCTTCCAGAACTACTTCCGCATGTACGAGAAGCTGTCCGGCATGACCGGCACGGCCGATACGGAAGCCTACGAATTCCAGGAGATCTACGGCCTGGAAGTGGTGGTCATCCCCACCAACCGTGGCGCCCAGCGCAAGGACTTCCAGGACCAGATCTACAAGACCTCGAACGAACGCTACGACGCCGTGGTGCGCGATATCCGCGACTGCTACGAGCGCGGCCAGCCCGTGCTGGTGGGCACCACCTCGATCGAGACCTCGGAATACCTGTCTGGCCTGCTCGACAAGGCCAAGCTGCCGCACCAGGTGCTTAACGCCAAGCAGCACGAGCGCGAGGCCGAGATCGTGGCGCAGGCGGGCCGCCCCAAGATGATCACCATCGCCACCAACATGGCGGGCCGTGGTACCGACATCGTGCTGGGCGGCAACGTGGAGAAGCAGGCTGGCTTCATCGAAGCCGACGAAAGCCTCGCCGACGCCGACAAGGCCGCGCGCATCGCCCATCTGGAAGGCGAGTGGCAGTCGCTGCACGAGCAGGTCAAGGCCGCTGGCGGCCTGCATATCGTGGGCACCGAGCGCCATGAGTCGCGCCGTATCGACAACCAGCTGCGCGGCCGTGCCGGCCGCCAGGGCGATCCGGGCTCGTCCCGCTTTTACCTGTCGCTGGACGACCAGTTGCTGCGCATCTTCGCCGGCGACCGCGTGCGCGCCATCATGGAACGCCTGAAGATGCCGGAAGGCGAGCCGATCGAAGCGGGCATCGTCACGCGCTCGATCGAATCCGCCCAGCGCAAGGTGGAAGGCCGCAACTTCGATATCCGCAAGCAACTGCTGCAGTACGACGACGTGGCCAACGACCAGCGCAAGGAAATCTACAAGCTGCGCAACGAAGTGCTCGAGTCGCAAGACGTGGGCGAGATGGTGAAGAACCTGCGCCAGAGCGTGCTGGTCGAGATGTTCCGCGACCACGTGCCGGCCGACACCATGGAAGAGCAGTGGGACATCAAGGGCCTGGAGACCAAGCTGCGCGAGGAATGGTCCCTGGACGTGCCGCTGGCCGCGACCATCGAGGCCGCCCAGAGCATCGAGGACGAAGTGCTGCTGGACAAGATCATGCACGCGGCCGACGAGCGCTACGACGCCAAGGTCAAGCAGGTTGGCCGCGAATCGTTTGCTGGCTTCGAGCGCTCGGTGATGCTGCAAAGCATCGACACGCACTGGCGTGAGCACCTGGCCGCGCTGGATCACCTGCGCCAGGGCATCCACCTGCGCGGCTATGCGCAGAAGGATCCCAAGCAGGAGTACAAGCGCGAGTCGTTCGAGCTGTTCGCCCGCCTGCTGGACGTGATCAAGGTGGAAGTCACCCGCGTGATCTTCAACGTGCAGATCCAGTCGCCGGAAGAGCTCGAGCAAGCCTCGGAGCAGATCGAAGAAGGCCTGTCGCACCTCGCCAACGTGCAGTACAAGCACGAGGAGTTCGACGAGGCCACGCAGGGCGCGGAGAGCGTGGGCAGCAGCGCGCCCGAGCGTGCTGGCATTGCCTACGCCGCCGCGGCGGAAGCCGCGGGCATGGCCAAGGTGGGGCGCAACGATCCCTGCCCATGCGGCTCCGGCAAGAAGTTCAAGCAGTGCCACGGCAAGCTCAGCTAAGCCGCGCACCGTGAAGTCAGCAAACATGCCCGCGCAAGCGGGCATGTTCGTCAGGGGCGGTGCATTCAGTAGAAAGCGCCGCCGCCTGGCACGAGCAAAACCAGCAACGTCGAACGCATAGAGGAACGCACATGGCCGTCAACCTGCCCCTGCCGCTGGCAGAAAACCTGAAACCTGTCGCCGGCGTCGAGCTCGGCTGGGCCGAAGCGGGTGTCCGCAAGGCCAACCGCAAGGACGTGCTGGTGGTGCGCGTTGCCCAAGGCAGCACCGTGGCGGGCGTGTTCACCCGCAACCGCTTCTGCGCCGCGCCGGTGCAGGTCTGCCGCGAGCACCTGGCCGCCGGCAAGGGCATCCGCGCGATCGTGGTCAACACCGGCAACGCCAATGCCGGCACGGGCGAGCCGGGCCTGGCCAATGCGCGCGCCACCTGTGACGCGCTGGCCGCGCAGCTCGGCATTGCACCCGAGCAAGTGCTGCCGTTCTCGACCGGCGTGATTCTCGAGCCGCTGCCGGTGGACCGCATCACCGCCGCGCTGCCCGCTGCCATCGCCAATGCCAAGCCCGACAACTGGCTGGCCGCGGCGGAATCGATCATGACCACCGACACCCAGCCCAAGGCCGCCTCGCGCACCGTGCAGATCGGCGGCAAGACTGTGACGCTGTCCGGCATCAGCAAGGGCGCGGGCATGATCCGCCCCAATATGGCCACCATGCTCGGCTTCGTCGCCACCGATGCCACCGTGTCGCAGGATGTGCTGCAGGCGCTGGTGTCGTACGCGGCGGATCACTCCTTCAACAGCATCACCATCGACGGCGACACGTCGACCAATGACTCCTTCGTGCTGATCGCCAGCGGCAAGGCCGGCGCGCCGGCCATCGAGCGTGCCGAGGGTGCGGACTTCGAGGCGCTGCGTGCCGCGCTGACCGACCTGTCGCAGGAACTGGCGCAGATGATCGTGCGCGATGGCGAAGGCGCCACCAAGCTGATGACCATCCAGGTCGAGGGCGGCAAGGACGTGGCCGAATGCCGCCTGATCGCCTACGCGGTGGCGCATTCGCCGCTGGTCAAGACCGCCTTCTACGCCTCGGACCCCAACCTGGGCCGCATCCTGGCCGCGGTGGGCTATGCCGGCGTGGACGATCTCGACGTGGAGCGCGTCAATCTGTGGCTGGACGACGTCCTGGTCGCGCGCGACGGTGGCCGCAACCCCGAGTATCGTGAGGAAGACGGCCAGCGTGTGATGAAGCAGGCCGAAATCACCGTGCGCATCGCGCTGGGCCGAGGCGACGCCTCCGCCACGGTCTGGACCTGCGACCTGTCGCACGACTACGTTTCGATCAATGCGGACTATCGTTCGTAAGCACCAGCCAGGCACGCGTTGCGTGCGTGCCGCTCCCGCCAGCGCGGGCACGGCACGCCAGCCGCTCGCCCTCCTGCCAACGATCCGCATTTCCACCAAGCCGCCATGTCAGACCTTGCTGCCCGCCTCGATAGTTTCCTCGCCCGCCTTGAACAATGGCTGCCGCCCCAGCTGACCGACGCTGACTGGGAGCAGGCCGTCGCCTTCCGCTGGCGCAAGCGGCAGAGCCTGTTCGGCAACATCGGCTACCTGCAGGCGATCCGCCAGCTGCCGCCGATCCATCTCGACGACCTGAAGAACATCGAGCGGCAGAAGGATGCCATCGTGGCCAATACGCGCCAGTTCGTGCAGCGCCTGCCGGCCAACAACGTGTTGCTGACGGGCGCGCGCGGCACCGGCAAGTCCTCGCTGATCAAGGCCTGCCTCAATGCCTTCGTCAAGGATGGCCTGCGCCTGGTGGAAGTGGACAAGGATGACCTGGGCGACCTCGGCGATATCGTCGAGCAGTTGTCGGGGCGTCCCGAGCGTTTTGCCATCTTTTGCGACGACCTGTCATTCGAAGAGGGCGAGTCGGGCTACAAGTCGCTGAAGTCGGCGCTGGACGGCTCGGTGGCCGCGCAGTCGGACAATGTGCTGATCTACGCCACCTCCAACCGCCGCCATCTGCTGCCCGAGTACATGAAGGACAACGAGACCTACCGGCACACCGACGATGGCGAGATCCATCCCGGCGAGGTGGTGGAGGAAAAGATCTCGCTGTCCGAGCGCTTCGGGCTGTGGCTGTCGTTCTACCCGCCCAAGCAGGACGAGTACCTGGCCATCGTCGGCCACTGGCTCGGGCACTTTGGCTGCAGTGCCGAAGACATCTCCGCTGCACGTGGCGATGCGCTGGTGTGGGCGCTGGAACGCGGCTCGCGCTCGGGCCGGGTGGCCTGGCAGTTCGCCCGCGACTGGGGCGGCAAGCATGGCAAGCCTTATATGGCCTCGGCGCAGGACGGCAAGGCATGAGCGAGGCATCGCAGGTGACCGATGCAGCGGCGCCGGCGCGCAAGGTGACCGAGGTTGCCGTTGGCGTGCTGGTGCAGCCCGACGGGCGCTTCCTGCTGGCCCAGCGGCCGGCGGGCAAGCCCTATGAAGGCTACTGGGAGTTCCCGGGCGGCAAGCTGGAACCGGGCGAATCAGTCGAAGACGCACTGGCGCGCGAGCTGCATGAGGAGCTCGGCATCGAGGTCGGCGCCAGCGTGCGCTGGCACGTGCTGGAGCATGATTACCCGCATGCCTATGTGCGCCTGCATTTCTGCAAGGTCACTGTGTGGACGGGCGAACTGGTCGGCCGCGAGGGCCAGGCCTTCTCGTGGCAATCGGCGCCGGTGGACGTGGGCCCCTTGCTGCCCGCTACGATCCCCGTGGTGGACTGGCTGGCTGCCGAGAGCGGCACCGCCTGAACCGTCGGGGCCGTCGTCAGGGCCGTCGAGGCCGCAACGGTGGCGCGGTGCTTAGTCCTCGTCTTGCTCGTCCGGCGAGGGCTCCTCGCCGGGTTTGCCGCCAATCACGTATTTCTCGGACGCCCACGCGCCCAGGTCGATCTGCTTGCAGCGGTTCGAGCAGAAGGGACGGAATTTACTCTCGGGTACCCAGGCCACGTCCGTGCCGCAGGTGGGGCATTTGACTACGGTTGTCATTGCTTCAGAAATTGCAGAGCTTGAGCAGGAAGGGGATGTCGGCGTCGACCGAACGGGGACGCAAGTCGCCATCCTGCTGCGTGAAACGGACCCACAGCATGTACTTGTTGGCGCTCATCTCGGGGATGAAGGCCAGCAGCGATTCATCCAGCAGCACCTGCATCAGCTGGTAGCTGCGACCGGACAGCATCTGCTGGTAGCTGCCGCCGGTGGCGATGACCTTGCCGCTCTGGCCGGACTCGCGCAGCAGGCGCAACACGGTGTTGGTGCCTAAGCGCAGCGCCACCAGCGGGCGCGCCCACTTGAGGATGTCCGAGCGGCGTTCTTCGGCCGGACGGTGCTGCCAGGCGTAATACGCCGGCAGGTCGAACTCGCAGGTGCCGCCAGGGATGATGGCGCGGCTGCGGATGCTGGTCAGCCACTCGTTATCGGTCAGCAACTGGCCGGCCTTGCCAACCGTCTGGTTGAGCTGGGTCATCGCCTGCTCGATCTCGCTGATGACGCCATCCAGCGCGCCCTGGTCGATCTGCGGATTGGCGCGCAGCGCGGCAAGCGCCTGGCGCTGGCGTTCCAGTTCCTTGAGCAGGTCGGTCTTCAGGTCTGCGCGGCCGGCGACGTCGATAATCTCGAACAGCGTCGTCAACGCCACGTGATGCTGCAGGGCGTGATCCTGACCGAGAAAATAATCCAGCCGATCGAACAGGTCTTCCAGGCGCAGGAGAGTCCTGATGCGTTCGTTAAAAGGATATTCGTACAGAATCAATGGGTGTATCCGTGCAACAGGGCGGGTTGGCGGGTGGGCAATCTGACCCGGGCGGCATTGCCGGAGCGGCGAGGCTTCCGGTGTATCCGGGCCTGCGCGATTTGAATCGGCCTGGGCCCGCAATATTGGCAGTATGCGGCCATTTCCCGCGTGATTCCAGCGCATTCTATGCGAGACCGCCAAACAGGACAATGAAACAGCCGACTTAGGGTGCCGCATGCAGCACTGCACAAAGATGGTGCCGGATGCGGCCAGTCATTCAGCCCGTGGCTGCCCAGGCGCCAGCCAGGGTGCGGTACAACTGGTCCAGGCGATCCACCTGGGCGGGCAGGGCTTGCGGCGGACCCTCGTTGTCGACCACGTCATCGGCGGCGGCCAGGCGTTCGCTGCGCCTGGCCTGCCTGGCCATGATGGCCTCGACCTGGCCCTGGGAAAAGCCGTTGCGTGCCATGACCCGCGCAACCTGCGTGGCCTCGCTGCAATCCACCACCAGCACCCGGTCCACCCGCGCGCGCCATGAGCCCGACTCGACCAGCAGCGGGACCACGTAGATCAGGTAGGGATGCAGTCCGGAGGCGCGGATCGCGGCGGCGCGCGCCTCGGTCAACTGGCGGATCAGGGGGTGGGTGATGCCCTCCAGCCGGGCCTTGGCCGCGGGGTCCGAGAACACCAGCTCGCGCATGGCATTGCGGTCCATGGCGCCGTCGGCGCGCAGGCAGGCGGGGCCAAAGGCTTCCAGCAGGGCAGGGATGGCCAGCCCGCCCGGCGCGGTGATCTCGTGCGCGAGCAGGTCGGTGTCGATCAGAGCGGCACCGCGCGCGGCGAACAGGTCCGCCACGCGGGTCTTGCCAGAACCGATGCCTCCGGTCAGTCCGATTTGCAGCATGTAGGTCTCGAAGCTTGCTGTGGGTGTGATAAAGGCAGCCTTAGGGCGGCCGGCGGCCGGCGCCCGTTCAGCCCGCAATGCCCAGCGGCAGCACATTGGGCCCAAAGAACAGCACAAGCAGCCCGGCTCCGGCGATATAAGGGCCGAAGGCGAAGTGCGTATCGCGATCCTGACGGCGCAGCGCGATATTGGCAAGCGCGAAAACCAGCCCCACCACGGAGGAGAGCAGCACCAGCGCCGGCAGGGCCTGCCAGCCGAACCAGGCGCCCAGCGCGCCCATCAGCTTGAAGTCGCCATAGCCCATGCCTTCCTTGCCCCGCACCAGCTTGAAGATCCAGTACACCGTCCACAGCAGCAGGTAGCCGGCGGCCGCGCCGATCACGGCATCCGCCAGCGGCGCGAACAGCCCGCCGAGATTGAGCAGCAGGCCCAGCCATACCAGCGGCAGCGTGATCTGGTCGGGCAGTAGCTGCGTGTCGGCGTCGATCAGGGTGAGGGCGATCAGGGCCCAGATCAGGGCGATGGCCGCGAGAGCCTGCCAGGTCGGGCCAAAGTGCGCGGCGGCCAGCGCGGTGAGCAGCGCGGTGCCCGCTTCCACCAGCGGATAGCGCGCACCGATGGGCGCGGCGCACGATGAGCAGCGCCCGCGCAGGAACAGGTAGCTCAGTACCGGGATGTTCTCTAGCGCGCCGATGGCGTGTCCGCAGTGCGGGCACGCCGAGCGCGGCACCATCAGGTTGTAGGGCTCGGGGTGGGGGATCGGGTCGTCGCGCAGCGACGCGATGTAATTGGCTTCGTCATGCTCCATCATGCGCGGCAGGCGGTGCACCACCACGTTGAGGAAGCTGCCGACCAGCAAGCCGATCAGCGCGGCGGCGGCGACCAGGAACCAGGGCGGCAGCGCCGCCAGCTCTGCAATGGTCTGCGCGGGGGCAGCCAGTGAAGAAATCGCGCCACTGGCGCCATCCGCGGAAAACAGCCACATGCCTTACACCACCTGTCCCAGTTTGAAGATCGGAAGATACATTGCCACTACCATGCCGCCAATCAGCACGCCCAGGATCACGATGATCAGCGGCTCGATCAGGCTGGAGATGGCGGCCACAGCGTCATCGACCTCGCGCTCGTAGAACTCCGCCACCTTCAGCAGCATATTGTCCAGCGCGCCGGACTCCTCGCCGATCTGCGTCATCTGCAGCACCATGCTGTCGAAGACATGGGTGGCTTGCATGGCGTTGGTGAGGCTGGTACCGATGCGCACCGATTGCTCGATTTCCTTGGTGGCGTCGTAGTAGACCCAGTTGCCGGCGGCGCCGGCGACCGATTCCATCGACTCTACCAGCGGCGTGCCGGCGGCGAACATGGTGGCAAGCGTGCGGGTCCAGCGGGCGATCACCGCCTTGCGGAACAGCGAGCCGAAGATCGGCAGCTTGAGCAGCAGGCGGTCGCTGGCGCGCTGGACCTTCTCCGAGCGTTTTAGCCCGCGTATATACATCGTGATGCCGATGATCGGCGCGCCGATGATCAGGTACCAATTGTCGACGAAGAAGTCCGACATGGCGATCACGACCAGGGTCGGCGCCGGCAGGTTGGCGCCGAAGCTGGAGAACACGCCCTTGAACGCCGGGATCACGAAGATCATCAGGATGACCGTCACCGCGAAGGCCACGGTCAGCACGGCGATCGGGTAGATCATGGCCGACTTGATCTGGCTCTTCAGCGCGATGGTCTTTTCCATATAGAGCGACAAGCGCTCCAGCAGGGCATCCAGGATACCGCCCTGCTCGCCGGCATCGATCAGGTTGCAGTAGAGCGTGTCGAAGTAGCGCGGATGGCGGCGGAAGGCCTGCGCCATGCTGCTGCCGGATTCGATGTCAAAGCGGATCTCGGACAGCAACTGGGTGAAGTTGGGGTTGGCATGCCCGCGCGCAATGATGTCGATCGATTGCAGCAGCGGGATGCCCGCCTTGAGCATGGTGGAGAGCTGGCGCGTGAAGTATGCGATGTCCTTCTGGGTAATCTTCTTCCCGCGCGCGGCCCGCCGCTTTTTCAGCTTGACGACCGTCAGCCCCTGCTTTCGCAGCGTGGCATTGACCTCGGCCTGGCTCTGCGCGCGCAGCTCTCCCGAGAACGCCTTGCCCTTGCGGTCCTTGCCTTCCCACTCGAACAGGTACTGCGTGGGCGCTTTACGCCCTGGTTTCCCCTTGGGCGCGGCCGCCTTGCGAGCGGCTGCGGCTGGTGCGCGTGTCGCCATGATTGACCCCTAATGACATCTTTTGTTGTTTTACATATTTGTTGTGGCCAGCACTTCTTCGAGCGAGGTGAGACCCTGCTTCACCTTGGCCAGGCCAGCTTCGCGCAACGATAGCACGCCATCTTTACGCGCTTGTTCGGCGATCTCCAGTGCCGTGCCATGCGCGAGGATGATCTGCTGCATCGGCTCGGTGATCGGCATCACCTGGTAGATGCCGCAGCGGCCCTTGTAGCCGCTGCCGTTGCAGCGCTCGCACCCGACCGGGTGGTAAGGCTGCCAGCTGCCGTCGAGGTCCTCGTCCTGGAAGCCGGCGTCGGCCAGCACCTCGCGCGCCAGCTCTCCGGGGCGCTTGCAGGTGCACAGCCGCCGCGCAAGCCGCTGCGCGGTGATCATCAGCACGCTCGACGCGATATTGAAGGGCGCGACACCCATGTTCATCAGGCGCGTGAGCGTGGTCGGCGCGTCGTTGGTATGCAGCGTCGAGAACACCAGGTGACCAGTCTGTGCCGCCTTGATCGAGATATCGGCGGTTTCCAGGTCGCGGATTTCGCCGACCATGATGATGTCGGGATCCTGGCGCAGGAAGGAACGCAGCGCGGCGGAGAAGGTCAGACCGGCTTTTTCGTTGACGTTGACCTGGTTGATGCCCGGCAATTGGATTTCCGCCGGATCCTCGGCGGTCGAAATATTGATGTCGCCCTGGTTCAGCCGGTTCAGGAAGGTGTACAGCGACACCGTCTTGCCGCTGCCGGTGGGGCCGGTCACCAGCACCATGCCGTAGGGGCGCTTGATCACGTCCAGCAACAGCGCCTTTTGCGCCGGCTCGTAGCCGAGCTGGTCGATGTCGAGCTTGTCGGACGACGACTCCAGGATCCGGATCACGATCTTCTCGCCGAACAGCGTCGGCAGCGTGGAGACGCGGAAGTCGATCGCCTTCTCCACGGTTTCCTTGGGCTCCTTGCCGTCCTTGCCGTCTTTGTCGCCGCCCTTTTCCTTGGGCAGCGCGATCAGCAGCTTCATGCGGCCGTCTTGCGGCACGCGCTTTTCCGAGATGTCCAGGCGCGACAGCACCTTGATCCGGGTGGAGATCTTGTCGCGGATGTCCACCGGCGGCCGTGCCACTTCCTGCAGCACGCCATCCACCCGGAAGCGGATGCGATAGAAGGTCTCGAACGGCTCGAAGTGAAGATCGGAGGCGCCGCGATGGAAGGCTTCGGTCAGCAGCTTGTGCAGGAAGCGAACCACGGGCGCGTCGTCGATGTCGGCCGCGGTCTTGTTGCGCAGCGCTCCAGCGGACGCCACCGGGTCATAGTCGATCATCTTGCGCTCGACATGGCCCGGGCCGATCGACTTGATCGTGCCGCCGCTGTCGTCGGCAGCCGAGCGCACGTATTGCATCAGCTTGTCGTGCTCGACCACGACGGGTTCCACCGGCAGGTTGTATTTCTGCTTGATGGCGTCCAGCCCGGCCTGGTTGCCCGGGTCGGACAACGCCAGCACCAGGCGGTTCTCGCGCCGGCCCAGTGGCAGCAGGCGGTGCGCGTGGAACTCGCGATTGCCCGCCAGCGCCGGCGGCACCTTGTTGAGGTTGTACTGATTCAGATCGATCAGCGGCAGCTGATACTTATCAGCCGCGAAGATCGCCACATCATGTGCAGTCATGGTGCCGCTGGCGATGATCTCGTCGATCAGCTGCGACTTTTTTTCTCGTGCCGACTGTTCAAGCTGGGCGAGCAGGGCCGGCGCGATACGCCGGCTCTGTGCAAGAGCTAGACCAAGTGTCATGGCAAAAAACGATTGGCCGCAAGCGGCCTAGGACCCCGAATCGGGGCAGTTTGCCGCCGGGGTCACTTTTTGTAAAGGCGCACCGGACAGGGTGTTGCCGTTTGCACGACACGGGCGCAACCCTACTTGCGCGGGGGGATGGGGAAGGGACGGGAATCAGGATTGGCGAGCCGGGCGCACCAATGAAAAAAGGCCGCACATTGCTGTGCGGCCTTTCTTGTACGGTCTCGGGGACCGTGAAACTGGTCGGGGTGAGAGGATTCGAACCTCCCGTGATCCACAGTAAATCAAGGCCCGGCGGGCGATGTGTCGGCGGCTTTCGCTGTATTGGTTGACACAGTGTCGCGTACGCTATCACAGGGCGTCAGCGCCTGGAATGCCGCTGAGCCGTCTACTTTAGGAAGTGTTTCGCGTGTGATGCCGAGGGCATTAAATCTTGCGAGGATGTACGTGGCTCGCCTTGCTCGGCGCGTTGCAGCGTGAGGTGCTTCACTTGCTCCGAGGGGATATTTTAGGCAGGCGGCAATACGTGCTGCCTGCTCAAGTGAAACGCCATTGACATCAATTCCCAATCTTCTAGCCAAAGCAATCACTCCTTCTGCGTCACTGCCAAGGTAGGCAATGTGCAGATACAAACGCAGTAGATCATTCTTGCTCAAAATGTCGCAAACGCGAACCGCAAGCGCCATCTCCCTTATCTTTCGCCCTATTGTCAGCCGATAGTCGCCACTGATCACGCGAACGAGCTGTTGTTCGATAGTACTTCCACCCTGGCGTCGTCCCTTGAGGCAAGAAGATGTGGCTCGGAAAAAAGCAACATGATCGACGCCCTTATGCATCCAGAATCTATGGTCTTCGGCTACCACGACGGCCGCCAGCATACTTTCGTCAATGGCTTCCAGTTCAATGGATGGGTAGATCGAAAGAACCTTACTGTGCAGGCGTTTCGTAGCACTGCGGTGGAGTGTCTTTGATAGCGAGAAGCAGATTAGCCAGAGCAGCCACGCGCCGTATCGGTACAAATATGTGCACCACTTATGCGATGCGCTTCCAAGACGCCGTTCCACCGCTCTTAGCCGCAGTTGTATAAAAAGATCCCCAAAGATCGCCTTTTCTTTTGCAGCCTGATACTCGCAACCTAAAAAAGGATGCAACTTCCCGTCGTTCTCCATCTTCCCGCCAGAAAATAACAACTTCATCTGAGCCAAAAAATCGCTTGGTGATTGCTCCACTGATGTCGGTCGTTCGTCGATGCTTGCCTTCATATTGACGCGAACCATCTCTGGATATCTCTCGTTCCTTTTCACCCATTCCAGATATGGTTGGGCCGGTTTGAAGGAGGGTTATTCTGTACCAGACCTTCATACCCTTGTATGGATTGTATTCGGTGTGCTGTACGGTGGTCTCGCATTCCCACACGCCGGCTATTGTTGGAAGGGAAAATAATTTCTCCTTAAAAAGGAAAAATATAATAGTAAGAAGGATGCCCCCTAGGACCGTACTCGCGAGGCCGCCATAAAACCCTGGCCAGAACTGTGAGAGAAAATTCGCGTCTATCTTCATCGTAATTATTCTTCGGTAGTTCGCGCAGTGCACAACTCGCCTCAGAGGATAGCATGAGGCCTGACAAATGGCCGGAAGGGGAGGGGAAGCGAAGAGGAATGCGCGTCACTTGACAAGGCGTCGGAGTGCGCTCTGCGGGGGCGCAGTCTATCGCTGCGCTATTACTGGGTAGGTGGAAAAAAGAAAACCCTCCAATTCGTCCCTTGGGATCAGGGGTCACTGTCCGGGTCCGGGTTCCCTAGTTCCGCTCTGACATGGGCCATCTCGACCGCTTTCTCAGCCAAGCTCATCATTGCCCGGACACGTTGGAGGGCGGCTTGGGCGGCCTCAATTTCGGGCCTTCCGGGTCATTGCTGCGACCTCCCGCTCCAGGTCAACCCCCTCTGCCTGTAGGAAGTCTTCCGCCGTGAATTGCGTCGCCAGGATGTCTTCGGGGCGTAGGGCGTCGATGATCCTATCCACTTCGGACGTGTCTCGCTTGATGGGCTTTGACTTCCTCTTGTCGAAGGCTGTCCGGATCGACGTGGGCGCAAAGGCGAAGGGACCGACAGCGCCCTCTCGCTCGGCTTCCTGTCGATTCTTCGCCCACCACGTCATTGCGGAGATTTGGGGTGCCCGCGCATATGCCTCCAATCCGACATTATCCAACCATCGCCGCCGCAGTACAGCGTCCCGTGGGGCGGCACTGCGCGTCTCCCCGATTGCCTCCCCTAGCTGTTGCCACGCGTCCCGTGCCTCCGCCGTCAGCCGTAGCAGCTTGGCTGCGGCATCCTGCGCCTTTCGCGTGATCGGTCCCTCGTCCTCCGTGGCTCCCGTAGACTCTTCGCCGTCCTTGTGGTCCCACGAGTGCGATTTGGTGGCTGGGGGTACGGGGACGTCCGGATGATCCCTGTGCGACGGGAGGGCGTCCCACGTTGTCGCAGTCCCTTTTGATAATTCCTTAGTCATCGGCGGATACTGCATGGGCGTGGTACTTGGTGTACATCGCTAGGCTCCAGTACCGTTCAGGGACCCCTTTGCCAACCCCGGTAGCGAGGCTGCGGTCGGCTGCGGCGCTGAGTTGCATCGCTGTTCGGGTCCCCTTCAGCAAATTGCAGTCTGCGCAGATGTAGGCAACGTTGCCCTGCGTATAACCCTTGGCTGGCACGATGCGGTCGATGCTGGCCCTATTGTTTGGCGCGTAAAGGGCACGACAGCATGGGCAGCTATTTCATCAGCGTCCAGCATGTCTGTGCATTGGCGAGATCCGTTTCCGGATCGGGAAGCCGCAGCGGGTTGTATTCGAGGAAACGCGTGTTCTTCAGAACCAAAAGGCGCTTTCCCGGAAAATCGAAGCCCAGCGCTAAGCCCCATGGCCACTTCTCCCGCTCTACACCGTAGGTGTCTCCACCATTCGCGACAACGGCAGCCGCGGACGTCGGATAGGCAATGGCGAGCGCCGACAGCCGCAGTGCTTTCAATGGATAAGGTTCAACGGCGACGCAGACGTGAAACCCTTCGACACAACTGTGCTTTACGTGGTCGCTTTTCCGCTCGGCGAAGAACTGGAAGAATTTGCGATGCCGCGTTCTGTCGCTATCGGGTGGTGAAGAAGGGCCCTGGCTACGCGGCTGGGGCCATCGTCAAGCAATTGCCCAGGGTCGGACCATCCAGGCCTGGAGCAAGGTGCCCCAAGCTTACGCCTTTGCTCAAATATTCATGCTCCGTGAGGGCTCTTCGGCACCCTTGTATATCCCAAGAGCACGTAGAGCACATGGGAGCACGGGAAAATTGGAGCACTGTAGCACCGCAATTTCAATGTAAATAATTGATTGTAAAAGTCTTTTTATGAAAAAACGTGCGTAATCGCGCATTTCGAATCCATGAGATTGCTCAATATATCGCCATTTCATGGTAGCAAAAAGACTTTTTGTGTGCTTAAGTACAGCGGAACGATGTGCGTTTCGAATCGTTGCCGGGTGCAACGGAAGATGTAACCATGCAGTTATCAACACGGGCTAGGAGTTCTTGGTGGCAAACGGAAAGCAAGCGGCATCTAAGCGGCTGAACATGGCTGAGCGGGCTCAACAGCAGATGGATCTGCATTTCCCGAATACGCCTGCGCAATGGACCTGGAGCCGCAAGCGGAATGATGGGTACACCACGGTCCCGCGAACACTTCCGCTCGTAATGCAAGCGATCGACATGCAGTCGAAGGGACAGCCCGCAGGGCATACGCTCTTCTGTTTGTGGGCTCGGTCTCCTGATCACCCCTTGATCGTTATCGAAAACCCAGCCACTTTTGCGAGCGAGGCCGGCTTTGCAGGGGAGCGAGCGGTGGATACGTGGCGGCGGCGGATGAGAAGGCTCCAGCAGCTTGTGTTCATCCTTACGAAGCCTGGACCGTCCGGAGATTTCCACTACGTCTTGCTTCTCAACCCCAATCTAGCGATGGAGATAATGCGAACGCGGGGCGAAGTCCAGGATGGCCTCTACAGTCAATTTCTAGCGCGGATGGCGGACATTGGAGCGTTTGGGGAGGTCGAAACGTTTCGCAAAATGATCGCCGAGAGCGAGGCCCGGGCCGCCGCGAATCAAGCAGCCGTGCAACAGGAGGCAACTAGGGGCGCAGTGGCTCAATCGGCCACCGCCGATCAAGCGGGCGCCACAACGAGTGCAGGGGCTACATAAGCATCTTTTCAGCCACCAAGCAAGGAGGATAAATGCAGAAATTATTAGTCGCCGGCATCCATTGTTTGCCTGCCCGATGGGTGCCGACTTGAGAAGACCCTCGACCAGCCTAGATTTCGACGGCTGGACTGGCCAAGGGTCGTGGTAGGCGCCCTGTGGGGGGGGCACCGAGCAGCAAACTACTGTTTGGTGCCTCATATCTATAACGCGATACAGCGTCGTAAGCAAGAGAAGGCCGCATGTGGACACATCAAATTATGTGATTCAAGGGCATTTTTTTGATGTGCGTCGTGGTCCAAGCAGGCGCTTCGTAAGCTCGGGAGCCTCGTCAGAGTTGCATGCGCAATATCTGACGTCCTTCCGGTTTTAGACGGTGAGGAGAATTTAAGTGGCGCAATATAAACATGGTCAGTACTTGAACAAAGGTGAAAGTGCCGAGTACGACAAGACGTACTCGCCTGGCAGTGAAGCGGCAAACGCGGGTATCTATCGGTGCGCTGTCTGTGGTGATGAGATCGGGATTGCCAAGGGCCATACGCTGCCGCCGCAGAATCACCATCAACATGCGCCCGGGCTCGGCAAGATCGAGTGGCAGCTGCTCGTGTTTGCGCAACAGAAGAACTGACGGGGGGTGATATGCCGAGATTCAAGGTTGCGCATCTGCGTGAGCAGGGGGTGGATCTGATTATCATTCCGCTGGATAGCGCATTCGGTCGGAAGAGTTCGTCTGACCAGCAGGACATCATTGCCGAGTTACAGGGACATGCAACGTCGGCTGGCCTGGCTGGGGCAGTGGTTCCCGTATGGGATTCTGGCGGTGGAAGGATGAGCTTTATCGCTCCGTCGAACTGGCATGGGTTCTTCAGGAGCATCAGCCTGCAGGTGGTGGCGATAAATCTCAACAAGGAGATCTACTGGTAGTGATCTATTTGTGCCGACGAAATGAGGTTTCTATGTGGAAACCTCATCGCCATCTGCGCCGCATTGCGCGGGTTTCAGGCCACGGCATTGTTAGTCGGCGGTTCGCAGAGCGTATGCCAGTGCGTTCCACAATTCTTGATAAAGCCATTTTCAGCATGGGGCTTTAGGCCATCCGCCCGTCGCATGATGGCTACAGGCGGATCCGCTCGACCTCGTCTAGGCTGATGCTGTCGTGGCGCCGGTCATACAGTTGCGTGGTGCGGGTCGAGGCGTGGTTCGCCATCGCGGCGGCGTTCTCCAGCGTGCCGCCGTTCTTCAGATAGGCGGTGATCCCGGTGGCGCGGAAGGTATGGTTGCCAATCCGGGTCGCGATGCCGGCGGCAAGCGCGCGGCGTCGCACCATCGCATGGGCGTTGGCCTGTGGCAGCGGGGTGTCGCTGAGTTGGCCGGTGCCGCGCTGGATCGTGCGGAACAGGGGGCCTTTCCAGTCGTCGCCGATGCCGGTACCTTCCAAGTACGCGTGCAGATGTGCTTCCAACGTATGATGGCAAGGCATGGCGTGGTGCTTGCCGCCTTTCTCGCGCAACCGAACCCACAGGCGCCGATTTTGGACATACACATCGCCGACCCGCATTGCTAGCGCGGCGCCAATCCGCGCGAAAGAAAACACCATCAGCCCGATCAGCGCGCGGTCGCGCAGACCGACCGGCGTGCTGACGTCGATACGGTCGAGCAACTGCCGCGCCTCGGCCACATCGAGCACCGGCGTCTTGCCCTGCCGTGCAGTGTGGCTGGGTCCGCGCACCGACGCGGCAGGATTGACCGGCACCACTTGGCCGGTGACCAGCCAGTCGAACAGGTGGCGGATCGCCGCGAGCTGTTGCTTGACAGTCGGTGCCGATCGCGTTTGCGTTTGCCGTTCGATCCAGGCGGCGACGTGTAGTGGCTGGACCGCGGTGAGCGACGGTACGCCGGCCTCCTCACACCAGGTCAGGAACTCACCGGCCGCGCGCGCGTAGGCGCGCCGCGTGTGTGGATTGCGGATTGCCGAGGCGAAAAACTCGAGAAACCGGACCCAGGCGCGCTCGCCAGCCGCGATCACCAGCGCTGGCGTTGGGATGGCGTTGAACGCGACAAGCTGGTTCACGGCTAGAAAGCCTTGTTCAGATCGACTGCGTGACCAGCTGCCTTGAGTTCGCGGGCCAACGAGAGTTTCCAGCCATTTCCGTCATCCATCTTTTCCCACACCACCCCGGCGAAGTCGCTCGGGATCTCGAGCGTGCCCCGCTTGAGCGCGCACACCTTGTCCCGGCCGAGGCGCCCGATGAAGAACCCCAGTTCGAGCAGCACGTTCTGGCGAGCCCGTGGCTCGGGCTCGCCGCCCTTGGCACAGCCCTCATCGTCCGGCGTGAGCAGCACTACGGCGAACCCGACGTCGCCGTGCGCTTCCACCTTCTCAATGACGGTGCGCCCCTGATTGGCCTGTTCGTGCAGGATGATCGGTTCGAAATCGAGCTTTCTCAGAAAGCTGGCAACTATCTCGCGCGCCTCGCCATCGTGGCCGTGGACCACGAATACACGCCGTGACAGCGGTTCAGGTGACGAAAACGCCGGCTCCATCGCGACCTCCTGCGTAGCATCCGCCAGATCCTCATTCAGCGCTCGCTGCGCCTCTTGCAACATCAGAACGGCTTGAGCAATGTTCTTTTGTGCGCCCTCCTGATAGTGCTCCAGGAGGGGATAGTTACCGCCAAAAAAACCTGGACGAAAATTGAGAGCGGTTGCATTCTCGAAGCGTTTGTATGCCGAGGTGTTTTCACCAAAGCACCGCACCAACGTATCTTGTATGGCCGCCGACAACGCTGTGAGCTCCGGTGAGCTCCCTTTGGGCACCGAGGCGACATTGAACGCCCGCAACTCATCGATGCGTTCCCCGAGCCTAGCGATACCGCGCTTGATCGCCGCTGGGTCCAATTGCAGTTTCTGGGCAAGCGGTTGCGCAGCCGCAGGGCGACGGGTGGTCATGGGTTCTCCCTTTATATGTGATAAAGGACATTATCATACATATGAGACCATAAAGCCTCACAAGGTGTTGCTGCTGCGCCGCTTCCTTTGTTTCATATATTGCATTTACTGCGTTTAACAGCTACGCTAGCTTTCGCAAGCCGAAAGCTAGCGTAGCCTCAAGCAAGTAACTCATTAGGCCTAAATAGGAATTCATATGCGTACCGTAGATCGACTTCGTGGGGTGACCCCTCCGCCGATGACGGAGCGCGAGCTGGAGATGGCTCGTGTCGCGCAGCGCTGCATCATGGAGGCGCTGGACCATTCGCGTGCCGCATCAATCATATTAACTACGGATACGGGCGAGCACCCCTCTGTTGACGTTCCCCCGGCGGCTCTGAAACTCATTGGTCAACTGCTCGGCGCAATGAGCGAGGGTCGGCCGATCACACTCATGCCGGCAAAGCGGGAATTCACCACTGTTGAGGCTGCGCATTTTCTTAACGTGTCTCGACCGTTCGTTATCAAGGAAATTGAGGAGGGCAAGTTGCCTCACCGCATGGTGGGCACGCATCGACGGATTGCCTTTGAAGATCTGGTCGGGTACGCCAACAAGATGCGGGAAAAACAGGCTACCGCCCTGGAGCGTATGGCTGACAACGCTCGCGAGTTGGGTCTGGATTACTGATGGCGGGATACGCACGCTACACGGCGCTGCTGGACGCGTGTGTCCTCTATCCGATCGCCGTTACCGACTCATTGATGAGCTTGGCTACGGCGGGGCTCTTCGCTGCCAAATGGACCCAGCGAATCGAACAGGAATGGATCGCCGCGCTGGAGGAACAGAGGCCCGAACTGAAGGGCCGGCTCGATGTCCGGCGCGACTTCATGCGTGAGGCCGTGCCTGACTGGGAAGTGCCCGAGGCTGCTTGGGCGCCGCTCGTTGGGAACTACAAACTACCCGATCCAGACGATAGGCACGTTCTTGCGGCCGCTATTGCGGGGCACGCGGATTGCATTGTCACCCGCAACCGCCGTGATTTCCCGAAGGAGGTCGTGGGGGCATACGGTATCGAAGTGGTCGATCCAGACCTGTTCATCATCCACCAGTGGGATCTGGAGCCTATTGCCGCCATCGCGGCATTCAAGCATATGCGCGCCCGCTGGAAAAAGCCTCAGGCCACACCCGAGGATTTCGCACAGGCGCTGGAGCGCAGCGGCCTACCCGCAACGGCCCAGAGGCTACGAGAGGCGGCAGAGCTGATTTAGCCTGGTGCCATCACGTTTCGACAGGCGATCCGGCCGCCGCCGGCAACCTCGAGAGTGAAATCGAGCCCTCGGGCGACATCGTGTCCGAACATCCCTCCCTGTCTCGCTCTGGTCGCCACGCCGACACGCGCGAAGAGGTTGTGCATCCGATGTCGACGCATGAGGCAGAGGGCGGTGGGGCGACTGCAGGTCTTACGCTTCTTGTTCACAGCCGAGCGCTGGTAGAAAGAAGGTAGAAAGAAGGTAGAGGGGGGGATGGACTTTTTTCCTTTTGGAATCAGGCCGTTACAGCCACGCCGCGCGATCTTATCCCGACAAGTAGCGATGTTGTCCCGATGGAGCGCGATCTTGTCCCGAAGGGCGAGCGATCTTATCCCGATGCCCCGGTACCTTTGTCCACACGGCCAGCAGCAAGCCCTTGCTGCCTTTCTCGATGCGTGGTGCAGCGATGATTTCCAGTCGTTTCAGCTCCTCAAGTGCGGCTGGCAGGCTCTTCATGCGGAAGTCATACAAGCGGCCAGTGTAGGCCATCCATTCCTTTAACTCGGTGATGCGGTATCTTTGTACTGGGTCCGCAGACGCAGCAACCAGGCATTGCAGCCACTTTGCCATGCTGCCTAACTGGAGCCGTTTCTCCCAGTCTATTAGGGCGTATTCGCGGTTACTGAACAGCGTGAAGATGCGCGGGTCGATCTCAAAGTAGTAGGAGTCTTCCTCCTCATCGAAGCGCACGCGGTCGACCAGGTGCATCCAATCCTGCACCCGCCTGGAATCGATGCCCACCCTATAGCGCTTCGATTCGATGAACAGCGCACCAGTGAACAGGCGGCCAAAGGCACCGTGCAGCCATTCATAGTCGTGTTTGCCAGTCTTCCTGCCCATTGATTGGAGAAACTTCGCGCGCTTGATATAGACCCGATGGCCAAGCGGGAAGCCACGGGCCTCGAACAGTAGTTGAAGGAAAACGTCGCAGTCGGCTTCGTCAAGTTGCTGGCCGCTGTACATGATGCATACATCCTTACGGCTAGCCAGGGTGGTCTTGTTATGCATGGCGCGCCTCCCACGCCTGATCGGTGCAAAGAGGCAAGAGCGGGCTATATGGTTGGGAATTGCCCGCCTTGGCTCTTCCATGCCTGGCAAGAACCACTGCCTCGGAGCTTCAGCTTGCTTGGCTTCGAGTCGCGCCTCCGCTTGGCTGGCGAGCTCATGTATACGGCTGATCGCCGTGGACAGCGCCTCCATGACTTACCGCGCTGGGGATTGGGTTGCAGCCCAGCGCTGCCGGGTAAGCTGCTCCGCCTTGGTAGGGCACCCGCGAGGACGTTTTGGGGGCGGCGGCTCCGCAGGTCTGTACGAGTCGATCCATGCAATCACTTCGCGCTCGTACCAACAAAGACGCCTGCTATGAGGCATCTTGAAGGGCCGAGGGATCAAGTGCTGGTACTTTTCGTTCGTGGCAAACGTTCGGATCGATGTCGCGCTCTTGCCGATAAGTTCGGAGAGCTGCTCGATGAACAGGATTCGGACAATTGGGGTAGCAGTAACATGCTGGCCGGACAGTGACTCCGGCAACGCGGGAATGGGCATGGCTCATCCATAGATGCAGGTGGACCGATGAGGCCCTTGCAGCGATCTATCTTTGGAATGAGTGCTTTAACTTAGGGACTGAAACCTACGGGAGGAATGGCACACGGCGCCCGTTTCAGGTTCCCTTGGTGGTCCTGGGCACCACGATCATCGCAAGGGACTACACGACCTCGGGCGGTTACGCCGGGCAATCTTGTGTGAGTATCGCGCTATCGCTTTGTCGCGCGAGGGACTTGCTGGGCCAATTCCTATTTCACCGGGTGAGGGCCACTAATCCACATCACCACGCCAGCCACACAATGTGATCATGAACAGTAAGATAGAGCAGACTACGCCACCCGTCAATCCCCAAGGGACAGCGGTTGACCACGTGGGACACTCTTGGGACAGTGAAAGGCGGAATTTACTCTAAACTGCCATGCATAAAGACAAAGAGCCGAATCAACTAACTCGTTGATTCGGCTCTTTAATTTTGGTCGGGGTGAGAGGATTCGAACCTCCGGCCTCTACGTCCCGAACGTAGCGCTCTACCAGGCTAAGCTACACCCCGTTTGTTTTTCTCTGCGTTGCCTGCTTAATTACTGCTGCAGCGCGAAAGCACACAAGTGTAGCAGCCTTTTTTCCGGAATGGAAGAGGGCGCCGGCGCGGGGCGCCTTGGCATCAGGACTGCCGTTGCAGCGAGAATGCGCACAGGTCGATCAGCGTTTGCTTCAGTGGCGAGTCGGGGAACTGCTGGGCGGCCTTCTCCGCAGCTTCGGCTTCGCGCTGGGCTGCCTGGAAGGTGACATCGAGCGCGCCGCTGGCGTGGATCGCGGTGAACACCGCATCGAAATGCTCGGTGCCGCCTTGCACGATGGCTTCGCGAGCCAGCGTGCGTTGCTCCGCGGTGCCGTGCTCGAGCAGGTGCAGCAGCGGCAGGGTGGGCTTGCCTTCACGCAGGTCGTCGCCGGCATTCTTGCCCATCTGCTCGGCGCTGGCGGTGTAGTCCAGCATGTCGTCGATCAACTGGAACGCGGTGCCGATGCGCCGTCCGTATTCCGCGGCAGCTTCTTCGGTGGCCGCGTCCGCACCGGCCAGCACAGCGCCGAGCTGGGCCGAGGCTTCGAACAGCTTGGCGGTCTTGTAGCGGATCACTTGCAGGTAGCGCTCCACCGTGACCTCGGGATCGTGCATGTTCAGCAACTGCAGCACTTCGCCTTCGGCGATCACATTGGTGGCATTGGAGAGGATCTCCATAATGCGCATGCTGCCGGCGTCCACCATCATCTGGAAGGCGCGGGAATAGAGGAAGTCGCCTACCAGCACGCTCGCGGCGTTGCCGAAGACCGCGTTGGCGGTCTGGCGGCCGCGGCGCAGCTCCGACTCGTCGACGACGTCGTCGTGCAGCAGCGTGGCGGTATGGATGAACTCGACCACCGCGGCCAGTTCGTGGTGCCGGTTGCCGTCGTAACCGAAGGCCCGTGCGGACAGCAGCAGGATCACCGGGCGCAGGCGCTTGCCGCCCGCACTGATGATGTACTCGCCGATCTGTTCGATCAGGGGCACTTCCGAAGCGAGGCGCTGGCGGATAACCGAATCAACGGCGCGCATGTCGGCAGCGACCGGGGCAAGCAAGGCAGTGGCGGAAGACTGGGACAAGATGTTCACCGTTACGCAAAACCCGCCGATTATAAGCGATGCGGGTGTATGTATGTCCCCTGAACGGGGGGTGCGACAAGGCGCGCGGGCGCTGCGCGCGCAAAGCGGGCGTGGCAGTCCCGTGCACCTATAATGCCGCCATGACCCAGCCACCTTCCTCCTCGCGCCGCCAGCTCCGGCGCACCGCACTGTGGGCAGCTTTCGCCGCCCTGGCGGGTTTCCTGCTCGCGGATCTGATCTGACCTGGGTGGGCGGAGAAGTGCTTCAGGCGGCGCCACGCGGCGCCGGGCAGGCTATGTGTCTGTTTTCTTTGTACTTTTCCCGGCTTTGGTATAGAATCGTGGGTTTCCTCCGGCCGCTTTGTGTTGTCTGCAGATGCGCTGGTGGGAGATAACCGGGCCAATTGGGCCGTCCGGCTTGTCTGTTTTCCCTGTCCTGGTAGTTGCTTGGATCGGGATGAAACGGACGCAAGGGCGCGCCGGCGTTGGCTTTCGGCGTTTTATTTCACATCGAGAGGTTCGACAATGTACGCGGTCGTAAAAACCGGCGGCAAGCAATATAAGGTTGCTGCTGGCGAAAAACTTAAAGTAGAACAGATACCGGCAGACATTGGCGCAGAAATCACGCTCGACCAGGTGCTCGCAGTGGGCGCAGGCGACCAACTCAAGTTTGGTACGCCGCTGGTTAGCGGGGCTTCCGTCAAGGCTACCGTTATCTCCCAAGGTCGTCACGATAAGGTGAAGATCTTCAAGATGCGCCGTCGCAAGCACTATCAAAAGCGTCAAGGCCATCGTCAAAATTACACCGAGCTGCGCATCGAAGAGATCATTGGCTGAGCCAGCGCTCAGTCCTTATCGAAATCGAATTCAAGCGTAACTAGGTAAAGTAAAGCGACAGGAGTTAGTCATGGCACAGAAAAAGGGCGGCGGTTCCACACGGAACGGCCGCGATTCCGAATCGAAGCGTCTGGGCGTCAAGGTGTTTGGTGGTCAGGCCATCAACGCCGGCAGCATCATCGTGCGTCAGCGCGGTACCCGCGTGCACCCGGGCGATAACGTTGGCATTGGCAAGGATCACACCCTCTTTGCTCTCGTCGACGGCCACGTGCAGTTCGCCGTCAAGGGCGCTGCCAAGAAGCAGCAGGTCAGCGTCGTTCCGGCAGTCTGATCACAGCCTTTGCAGCATGAAGGCCCCGCAGTACTTGCGGGGCTTTTTCTTTTCTGGCGACAATGTCATTGTTGCCATTCGCCGCGCCCGCGGCCTTGCCATCCCGGCCGGGCGCGCGCTTTGCGGTCGCTACACCACGGAAGGTCATCATGAAGTTCATCGACGAAGCCAGAATTGAAGTCATCGCCGGCAACGGCGGCAATGGCAGCGCATCGATGCGGCGCGAGAAATTTGTGCCCTTCGGTGGCCCCGACGGTGGCGACGGCGGCAGCGGCGGCAGCGTCTACGCGGTGGCCGACCGCAACATCAACACGCTCATCGACTTCCGCTACGCCAAGAAGCACGTGGCGCGCAACGGCGAGAATGGCCGGGGCGCCGATTGCTATGGCGCGGGCGGCGAAGATGTGAACCTGCGCATGCCGGTCGGCACGCAGATCCTCGACATGGATTCCGGCGAGCTGATCGCCGACCTGACCGAGCATGGCCAGACCGTTTGCCTGGCCGAGGGTGGCCTGGGCGGCTGGGGTAACCTGCACTTCAAGTCCAGTACCAACCGCGCGCCCCGCCAGCAGGTGGACGGCAAGCCGGGCGAGCGCCGCATGATCAAGCTGGAGCTCAAGGTGCTGGCCGACGTGGGCCTGCTGGGCATGCCGAATGCCGGCAAGTCGACCTTTATCTCGCACATTTCCAATGCGCGCCCGAAGGTGGCCGATTACCCCTTCACCACCCTGCATCCCAACCTGGGCGTGGTGCGGGTCGATCACGAGCAGTCCTTTGTGGTGGCCGACATCCCCGGCCTGATTGAAGGCGCTGCGGAAGGCGCCGGGCTGGGCCATCAGTTCCTGCGCCACTTGCAGCGCACAGGGCTGTTGCTGCATATCGTCGACCTGGCGCCGTTCGATGAAGCCGTGGACCCGGTGGCCGAAGCCCGCGCCATCGTCAACGAGCTGAAGAAGTACGACGAAAGCCTGTACGAAAAGCCGCGCTGGCTGGTACTGAACAAGTTGGACGTGGTGCCCGAGGAAGAGCGCGATGCGCGCGTCAAGGACTTCGTCAAGCGCTACAAGTGGAAGGGCCCGGTGTTCCGCATCTCCGCCCTGACCGGCGAAGGCTGCCGTGAACTGATCTACGCGATCAAGGATCACCTGGCCGCGATCAAGGCCGAGGAAGTCGCCGCGCTGGCAGAGCCGGACATCCGCCTGGATGACCGCCTGCACAACGTCGACCAGTCCGGCGGCGAGCAGAACTAACGACAAAAACAGCAGCACCCAGCAGACAGGATTCCCGCCATGCAATCGGTCATCGCCCAGGCAAAACGTATCGTCGTGAAGGTTGGGTCCAGCCTGGTGACCAACGACGGCAAGGGCCTCGATCACGAGGCAATCGCCCGTTGGGCAGCACAGATCGCCAAGCTGCGCATGGCCGGCAAGGAAGTCGTGCTGGTCAGCTCCGGCGCCATCGCCGAAGGCATGCAGCGCCTCGGCTGGGTGCGCCGCCCAAAGGAAATCCACGAACTGCAGGCCGCCGCGGCAGTGGGCCAGATGGGCCTGGCCCAGGTCTACGAAAGCCAGTTCGGCCGCTACGGCATCCGCACCGCCCAGGTGTTGCTGACCCACGCCGACCTGGCTGACCGCGAGCGCTACCTCAATGCGCGCTCGACCCTGCTGACGCTGCTGTCGCTGGGTGTCGTGCCCATCATCAACGAGAACGACACCGTGGTCACCGACGAAATCAAGTTCGGCGACAACGATACCCTGGGTGCGCTTGTCACCAACCTGATTGAAGGCGACGCGCTGGTGATCCTGACCGACCAGCGGGGCCTCTATACCGCCGACCCCCGCAGCAACCCGCAGGCCGAGTTCGTCGACGAGGCGCTGGCTGGTGCAGTGGAGCTCGAAGCCATGGCCGGCGGCGCCGGCACGTCGATTGGCCGCGGCGGCATGCTGACCAAGATCCTGGCCGCCAAGCGCGCCGCCAAGTCGGGCGCGCATACCGTGATCGCTTCCGGGCGCGAAGCCAATGTGCTGGAGCGGCTGGCCGGGGGCGAAGGCATCGGCACGCAACTGCTGGCCCCCACTGGGCGCCTGACGGCGCGCAAGCAATGGATGGCCGACCACCTGCAGCTGCGCGGGCGGGTGATGATCGATGCCGGCGCGGTGGACAAGCTCACCAGCGGCGGCAAGTCGCTGCTGCCGATCGGCGTGGTGGAAGTGCAGGGTGAGTTCGCGCGTGGCGAGGTCATTGCCTGCATCGACGCGGCGGGCCATGAGGTGGCGCGCGGCATCACCAACTACGCCAGCTCGGAAGCCAAGCTGATCGCACGCAAGCCCTCGTCCGAGATCGAGCGGGTGCTTGGCCACCAGAACGAGCACGAGCTGATCCACCGGGACAACCTGGTACTGGTCTGAACGGACAGATTGTTCCGAGGTACGATGCAAAAAAGCCCGCGAGCGATCGCGGGCTTTTTTGCATCGTCAGGCGCCGTACTACCGCGCCGTTGCCGCCATCAACGTGTGATCGCGCTCTTGCGCGGCGCTTCGCCACGCAATTCCTTGACGATGTCCTGCGCCCTGCCTGCCGCTGAGCGGCCCTCGCACAGGAAATCCTTGGCCAGCGCCGCACCATAGTTATTGCGCGCGATGCCTGCCAGCTGGACCCAGCCATCGCGGTCGTCGGAGCGGTTGCGGACCCACTCGGTCGCGCCCCTGGGCAAGGTGGCGTACATCTTGCGCTCGAAGGTGTCGCAGCGCACGGCCTCGAAGCTCACATTGCGCATGCCGCTGGCACCGGTGATGACCACCGTATAACGCACGGCGCCATCCGCGCCCACGACCACGGACTTGCCATCGACGGCGAAGGTAAAGTTGCCGGCGGGGCTGACTTCGAACGGGATCAGGTCCGCATCCTGCGGCGGCGCAGGCAGCGCCGTCTCCACTTCCCTGAATTCCTTCGCGGCGAACGGGTCGAGGATGCTGAACTCCTTCTTCGGCGTGTAATCCTCGGACTCGTCCGGCATGGGCACATGCTGCGGCTTGGACGTGCTGCCGCAGCCGGCCAGGCCAAGGCAAAGGGTTGCAGCCAGCAAGCAGGCGGCGGGCAGGCTCGGGCGCAAGCCGCGGCCGGCAAAATCAATCATCGGTACTCCGTTCTGTGGACGCCGGCTGGGCCGGCGAAATTGGGCCCGGATCGTGGGCCAGGTCCTGATGCACCAGGTCCGGAACGCTGTCGGGATGCTCGTCCAGCCCCGCGCGAGCATAACCTGCGCGCACCGAACCGTGCCGGCCATGGGTGCCGTAGGGGCTCAGCGGCGCGCGGGTATTGCGCTGCAGGAAGCGAGACAACTCGGTCAGCGCGAGTTGGTAGACATCGCGCTTGAACTCGATGACAGCGTCTAGCGGGACCCAGTAATGGCTCCAGCGCCAGGCATCGAACTCCGGATGGTCGGTGGCGCGCAGGCGGATGTCGCAATCGCGGCCCGCCATGCGCAACAGGAACCAAATCTGCTTCTGTCCCCTGTAATGGCCGCGGATTTCGCGGCGGATGAACTTGTCCGGCACCTCATAACGCAGCCAGTCGCGCGTGCGACCGACAATCCTGACATGCTCGGGCAGCAGACCGACTTCTTCATGTAGCTCGCGGTACATCGCCTGTTCCGGCGTCTCGCCGTATTTGATGCCGCCTTGAGGAAACTGCCACGAATGTTCGCCGATGCGCTTGCCCCAGAACACCTCGTTCCGTGCGTTGATGAGGATGATGCCGACGTTCGGGCGAAAGCCTTCACGATCGAGCATGACTGCACCTCGAATCCTTTAGAATTAGGTTGATTATAAAGGAAGCGCGTAATGGGGCTTTGTGCAACGGGGTGCTGGTTTTCCCCGAGCAAAAAGCGCCGCATAATGCACGCGCGCCACGGATTCGCGCCATCTCGCCCCCGGCACCTGCCAGGGCGTGCATGGCCTCACGAGAAAGCAACGGATGAAAGCCTCGCAATTCTTCATTTCCACCCAAAAGGAAGCCCCTTCCGACGCGGAAATCGTGTCGCACAAGTTGATGATGCGAGCCGGCATGATCAAGAAGCTTGGCGCCGGCATCTATAACTACATGCCGGTCGGCCTGCGGGTGATCCGCAAGGTGGAAGCCATCGTGCGCGAGGAAATGAACCGCGCCGGCGCGGTCGAGCTGTCGATGCCGGTGATTCAGCCTGCCGAGCTGTGGCAGGAAACCGGCCGCTGGGACAAGATGGGTCCCGAGCTGCTGCGCCTGAAGGACCGCCACGAGCGCGACTTTGCCGTGCAGCCCACCTCCGAAGAGGTGGTGACGGACATCGCCCGCAGCGAAATCCGCAGCTACAAGCAACTGCCGATCAATTTCTACCAGATCCAGACCAAGTTCCGCGACGAGCGCCGGCCGCGCTTTGGCATCATGCGCGGGCGCGAGTTCACCATGAAGGACGCTTACTCCTTCGATCGTGACGCCGCAGGCCTGAAGGTGTCCTACGACAAGATGTTCGACGCCTACGTGCGCATCTTCCAGCGTTTCGGCCTGGAATTCCGTGCCGTCGCGGCCGACAACGGCGCCATCGGCGGCTCCGGCTCGCATGAGTTCCACGTGATCGCCGAGACCGGCGAAGATGCCATCGTCTACTGCCCCGACTCGGACTACGCCGCCAACATGGAAGCGGCCGAGGCCCTGCCGCTGCTGGCCCAGCGCGCCGCGCCGGCGCAAGCCATGGTCAACACGCCCACCCCGGGCAAGGCCAAGTGCGAGCACGTGGCTGAGCTGCTTGGCATCCCGCTGGCGCGCACGGTCAAGTCGATCGTGCTGGCCACCGAGGGCGAGGCCGGCGTGCAGATCTGGCTGCTGCTGCTGCGTGGCGACCATGAGCTCAACGAGATCAAGGCGTCCAAGGTGGCCGGCCTGGCCGAGTTCCGCTTCGCGACCGAGTCCGAGATCGTCGAGACGTTCGGCACGCCCCCGGGCTACCTGGGCCCCATCGGCGCCAAGAAGCCTGTCAACGTGGTGGCGGACCGCACGGTCGCCAACATGAGCGACTTCGTCTGCGGGGCCAACGAGCGCGACTACCACCTGACCGGCGTGAACTGGGGCCGCGACCTGCCCGAGCCTGTGGTGGCTGACCTGCGCAATGTGGTGGAAGGCGACGTTTCGCCGGACGGCAAGGGCACGCTCGCCATCTGCCGCGGCATCGAAGTCGGCCACGTGTTCATGCTCGGCACGCGCTATTCGGAATCGATGGGCGCCACCTTCCTGGACGAGAACGGCAAAACCCAGCCCATGCAGATGGGCTGCTACGGCATTGGCGTGACCCGTATCCTGGGGGCCGCCATCGAGCAGAACTTCGACGAGCGCGGCATCATCTGGCCCGCTTCGATCGCCCCGTTCGCGGTGGTGGTCTGCCCGGTTGGCTACGATCGTTCCGAGGCCGTCAAGGCCGAGGCCGACCGTATCCATGCTGAGCTGCTGGCAGCCGGCGTCGATGTGATCCTGGACAACCGCGGCGAGCGCCCCGGCGCCATGTTTGCCGACTGGGAACTGATTGGCGTGCCGCACCGCGTAGTGGTGGGCGACCGTGGCCTGAAGGAAGGCCGCGTGGAGTACCAGGGGCGGCGCGACGCCGAGGCCACCCAGTTGCCGGTCGCGGACGTGGTTGCTCACGTGCGCGGGCTGTTGTCCGCCTGAGCGCCATGCGCCTCCTGGACCCGCTGCGTCTGCCGGGCCTGATCCCGGGCCGCCTGGGCGTGGCACGGGTCAGTGCCGGCTTGCTGCTGGTGCTCAGCGCCGCCGCCCACGCCGGGGCCCAGAAGGAAGAGGACCTGGCCGACTCGGTGCGCGGCGCGCTGGCCGCGGCCATTGCCGACAGCCGCCCGCTGCGCCCGGCCTTTGCCACCGGCGGTGAGCAACTGGCCTACCTAAAGTGGCTGGAAGAAATGTCGCACCGGCTCGCGGGGCGCATCCCCGAGCCGCAGGTGCGCATCGAACTGATCGAGACCGCTTACTACGAGGCCAAGCGCGCCGGGCTGGAACCGGCGCTGGTGCTAGGGCTGGTGCAGGTCGAGAGCAATTTCCGCAAATACGCGATCAGCTCGGCCGGTGCCCGCGGGCTGATGCAGGTGATGCCCTTCTGGGTGCGCAGCATCGGCGACAGCGACAGCCGCAAGCTGTTCCACCTGCAGAGCAACCTGCGCTACGGCTGCACCATCCTGCGCTACTACCTGGACCGCGAGCAGGGCGACCTGTTCCTGGCGCTGGGCCGGTACAACGGCAGCCGCGGCCGCCCCGATTATCCCAATGCGGTGCTGGCAGCGTGGAAGCGCTGGCAGTATTCCGAAGCCACGGTCACCGTCGCCGGCGACCCCGAAACCGGCACGGGCACCCGCAGCCGCGTGGTGCCGCCCGAAGCGCCGGCGCGCAACCCGTTTTCGCCGCAGCGGCTGGCTAATCCCTCATGAGCAACACTCGCGCCACCGGTGCCACTGGCGACACCGCCGGCAAGGCGGGCTACACCAGTTCCTCGGCGGACCTGCAGCGCTGGCTGCGGCGCCATATCGGGCAGGGCTTTGGCGCCGAGGCGCTGGTGCAGTCGATGTGCCAGTCCGGCTACGAGCAGGCCTTCGCGCAAGCCACGGTGGCCGCGGCGCTGTCCGCCGCGGCACGGGCAGAGGTGCGGGGGACGCCGCCGGACAACGCCGCGGAGATGGCCGCGGAGCTGGGCATCGGCAAGCCGGCCGAGCGCGCAGGGGGCCAGGGTGGTGGCCGTGACCAAACTGGCGCGCAAGGCAGCCGCAACGCGGCGCATTTCGCCGGCCGCGAGATTCCCATCTTGTTCACGCTCGCGGCACCGCGCGTGACCCTGTACCAGCAACTCCTGACCGATGCCGAATGCGACGCCCTGGTGGCGCTGGCGCGCGGCCGCCTGACGCGCTCACCCGTGATCAACCCCGACACCGGCGACGAGAACCTGATCGAGGCGCGCACCAGCCTGGGCGCGATGTTCCAGGTCGGCGAGCATGCGCTGATCGAGCGCATCGAGGACTGCATCGCCGCCGTGACCGGGATTGCCGCGGACCGCGGCGAAGGCTTGCAGATCCTCAACTACAAGCCCGGCGGCGAGTACCAGCCGCACTACGATTTCTTTAACCCGCAGCGCCCCGGCGAGGCGCGCCAGCTCAAGGTCGGCGGGCAACGCGTCGCCACCCTGGTGATCTACCTGAACAGCCCGCCGGCGGGTGGCGCCACGGCCTTCCCCAAGCTTGGCCTGGAGGTGGCGCCGGTCAAGGGCAATGCGGTCTATTTCAGCTATCGCAAGTCCGACGGCGCGCTGGACGAGCGTACCCTGCATGCCGGCTTGCCCGTTGAAGCGGGCGAGAAATGGATCGCCACCAAGTGGCTGCGCGAACGCCCGTACCGGACCGACTGATGCGCACCGGCAGCACCGCAGGGCAGGCGCGCTACTGGTTCGATCCCGCCATGCCGTACGTCGAGAGCCGCTGCGCCAGCGACAGCGGCGCGGCATACCTGCCGCATACCCATCCCACCTTGTCGATTGGCGCCGTCGATGGCGGCCATAGCCTGTTTGGCACAGGGACCGAGTCGGTACGGCTGGCGCCCGGCGACGTGGTCGTGATCCCGGCCGGGCAGGTGCATTCCTGTAATCCGGAGCCCGATGCGCGCTGGAGCTACCAGATGCTGCACCTGGACCCGGCATGGGTGGGCACGGTGCTGGAGGCGCGCGGCGTGGCGGTGTTGCCCGCGGCGCTGGCGCGGGTGCGTGTCACCAGCGCGCCAGATACCTATGCCGGCCTGTGCCGGCTTAACGATGTGCTGTTCTCCGCAGCCCCGCAGGCCACCAAGGAAGCGGCGCTAGGCGGCTTCGTGGCCGCACTGCTCGGCGGTGCCGACCAGCGCCAGGCGGTGCGCGCGCCGCGCCAGCCAGTCACGCCAGAGGCCCGGCTAGCCGGCCTGGTCGCGCTCCTGCATGCGCATCACGCGGAGCCGCTGCCGCTGGCGGAACTGGCGCGCGGCGCCGGCATGAGCCGCTATCAGTTGATCCGCGCCTTCCGGGCCGACCTCGGCATGACCCCGCATGCCTACCAGCTGGATCTGCGCATCAACCACGCGCGCCAGCTGCTGCGCGCGGGTGGGGCGCCGGCGGAGATCGCCCAGGCGCTGGGCTTTTCCGACCAAAGCCACTTCCAGCGCGCCTTCAAGCAGCGCGTGGCGCTGACGCCGCGCAGCTATCAGCGCCGCAGCGGCTGAGCCGCCGCGCGCAATTTTCTCCAATACTTGCCGCCCCTCGCGGCCCAGACTTCGTGCTCATTCGAAGACACGAAAGGACTGGCGTGGATTTCCCTGTTGATTCCGGCCTCGGCCAATTTGCCATGGTGGCGGGCGCGCATTTTCTTGCACTGCTCAGCCCGGGCCCCGACTTTTTCCTGGTAGTGCGCAGCGCGCTGGTGCATGGCGTGGGCCGCGCCAGCGCCGTCTGCCTGGGCATCGCGCTGGGAAACGGCGTGTTTATCGGGCTGGCCATCACCGGGCTGGCCGCTACCCGCGCCAGCCAAGGCGTGTTCATGCTGCTGCAGTGGGCGGGTTGCCTGTACCTGGCCTGGCTGGGCTGGCGGCTGCTGCGTGCCAGCGGCGAGACGACGCTGCCCGGCGCAGATGGCGAAAATGGCAAAGATAGCCAGCAAGCGCAGGGCACTGGCCCCGCGGCGTACGCGGCGCAACTCGTGACGGGCTTCCTGTCCGCCGTGCTCAATCCCAAGAATGCGTTGTTCTACGCCAGCCTGTTCTCGGTGCTGGCCGGCACCCGCACGCCGCTGGCAGCACAGCTGGGCTACGGCGCCTGGATGTTCGCCATGGTCTTCGCCTGGGACATGCTGGTGGCCTGGGGCGTGCGCCATCCGCTGGTGCGCACGCGTTTTGCCCGCTCGGTTCGGGGCGTGGAGCGGGCGACCGGCGTGGTGCTGTGGGGGATTGCGCTGGTGGTGGCGGCGAACGCGCTCAACGCGACATGACGCGGCATGATGCGGTGGCTACGCGCCAAGCCGTATCGCCAGTTTTCTGGTTAACTGTACCGGTACTGTACAGTTTTGCATGGCTAGACTAGCTCCATTCCTTTTCGTATTCGATGGAGCCAGTCATGGCAGTGCCCCAGCTTGTTGCCGGATCCGGCGTGTTCGCCGCGTTCTGCGCGTTTGCCCTCGTGTCGTCGATTACCCCGGGCCCCAACAACACCATGGTGCTGGCTTCGGGCGTGAATTTCGGCTTTGCCCGCACAGTGCCCCATGTGCTGGGTATCAGTATCGGCTTCGGCCTGATGGTGGCGGTGGTCGGCCTCGGGCTCGGATCGCTGTTCGCCGCGTTTCCGTGGACCTGGCAGGTGCTGCGCGTGGTGGCGGTGGTCTATCTCACCTGGCTGGCGTGGAAGCTGGCGACCGCGGGCGGCGTCCAGGACCAGGAGGTGGGCAAGCCCATGGGCTTCCTTGCGGCGGCCGCGTTCCAGTGGGTCAATCCCAAGGCTTGGGTGATGGCGGTGGGCGCGTGCAGTACCTACGTGCTGCACGGCAATGTCTGGCTCAATGTGTTGCTGCTGTCCGGCCTGTTCGCCGTGATCAACCTGCCCAGCGTGGCAATGTGGGCCGTGTTCGGCTCGGCCATGCGGCGCTGGCTGGCGCAGCCCCGGGCGCTGCGCCTGTTCAACGTGGCGATGGCGCTGTTGCTGCTGGTCTCGCTGTGGCCGATCGTCAGCGCCAGGCCGTAACGCGCAGACTGAGCGCGAGGCCTGGGCGCAAGGACTCAGCGCAAGGCCTCAGCGCAAGGCCCGGATGGCGGGCAGGTTGCGCCAGTAGCCGTGGGCGTCCATGCCGCAGCCGAAGACATAGCGCTCAGGCACGGTGAAGCCACAGAAGTCCGGGTGCATGGGCTTTGCCTTTTGCAGCACTTTTTCGCACAGCACGGCGGCGTAGACATTGGTCGCGCCCATGTCCATGATGCGCTGGCGGATGGCCGCCATGGTCTCGCCTTCGTCCAGGATGTCGTCCAGCACCAGCACCGTGCGGCCCTTGACCGATTCGCGCGGCGCCACGCGCCATTGCATCTCGCCGCCCACCGTCTTGTTGTTGTAGCGCGAGAGGTGGATGTAGTCGAACTCCAGCGGGAACGCCAGCTTGGGCAGCAGCATGCCGGTGAAGACGACTGCGCCGCCCATCACCGACAGCACCAGCGGGAAGGTATCGCCCATCTTTTCCGTGATCTCGCCAGCCATGCGGTCCAGCGAAGCCTGGACGGCCTCGGCGCTGACGATTTCCTCGGAGTTGGCCCACAGTTCGCGGGCCTGTTCGGCGGTCATCATGATGTGGATCCTGTCTCAGTCTTTGTCTTTTGCGGGTGACGCGGCGCCCGGGGAGCGGGCGCCGCCGTGCCAGACGGCTTAGCGGTTGAAGAGTCCCTTCATGCCGCCCTTCATCGCGCCCATCGAGCGCATCATCTTCATCATGCCGCCGCCCTTGAGCTTCTTCATCATGCTCTGCATCTGGTCGAACTGGTTGAGCAGGCGGTTGACTTCCTGCACCGGCACGCCGGCGCCGGTGGCGATGCGGCGCTTGCGGCTGGCCTTGATCAGGTCGGGCTTGGCGCGCTCGGCGGCCGTCATGCTGTTGATGATGCCCTCCATGCGGCGCACCTGCTTCTCGGCCACGTCCATATTGGCGCCCTGCGCCTGCTGGGCGAACTGCGCCGGCAGCTTGTCGACCAGGCTGCCCAGGCCGCCCATCTTCTTCATCTGGCCGATCTGCGCCTTGAAGTCTTCCAGGTCGAAGTCGCCGGTCTTCTTGATCTTCTTGGCCAGCTTCTCGGCGGCTTCCATGTCCACGCCGCGCTGGGCTTCCTCGACCAGCGCGAGGATGTCGCCCATGCCCAGGATCCGCTGGGCCATGCGATCGGGGTAGAAGGGCTCAAGGCCGTCCAGCTTTTCGCCAACGCCGACGAACTTGATCGGGCGGCCGGTGATGTGGCGCACCGACAGCGCGGCACCGCCGCGCGCATCGCCGTCCAGCTTGGTCAGCACCACGCCGGTCAGGGGCAGGGCGTCATTGAAGGCGCGCGCGGTGTTGACCGCGTCCTGGCCCAGCATGGCGTCGACTACGAACAGGGTTTCGACCGGCTTGATCTCGGCGTGCAGCGCTTTGATTTCCTGCATCATGGCTTCGTCGATACCCAGGCGGCCTGCCGTATCGACGATCAGCACGTCGTGATAGTGCTTGCGGGCCCAGTCCACTGCCGCGCGCGCGATGTCCACCGGCTTCTGGTTGGGCTCGGAGGGGAAGAAATCGGCGCCGACCTGCTCGGATACGGTCCTGAGCTGGGCGATCGCGGCGGGGCGGTAGACGTCGCACGAGACCGTCAGCACCTTCTTCTTCTTGTTTTCTTTCAGCCACTTGGCCAGCTTGCCGACGGTGGTGGTCTTGCCGGCGCCCTGCAGGCCGGCCATCAGGATGATCGCGGGCGGCTGCACCGCCAGGTTCAGCTCGCCGCTCTTGTTGTCGGCGGACAGGCTTTCCTCGCCGCCGATGACGGCGGTCAGCTCGCGCTGCACCACGCCCACCAGCGCCTGGCCCGGCGTCAGGCTGGACACCACGTCCTCGCCCAGTGCCTTTTCCTTCACGCGGGCGATGAATTCCCGCACCACCGGCAAGGCGACATCGGCCTCCAGCATGGCCAGGCGCACTTCGCGCAGCATTTCGGCGGTATTGGCTTCGGTCAGGCGAGCCTCGCCGCGCATGGTCTTGACGACCCGCGCCAGGCGTTGAGTGAGATTGTCCAGCATGGCAGAAGTCCGGGGGATAGAGCTTGATCGAGGCTTGAGGCTGGCTCTTGGCCCGGCTCAAGCGGGGCGCCACCGGGACGGGGCGCTAAGGTAAACTGTGCAAATGGCCATTGTACTGTATGCCTTGACGGCACTTCTCTATTGCGGCCTGGCCTATCACGGCTGGGCGACGCGCAACCCGCAGCTATCGGCTGCCGGCAACGGCGGTGCCATTGGGGGCGCGGCGGCGACCGCGCTGCTGCACGGCGGCGGCGGGGCCGGCGGGCGCGGCGAGGGCCGCCCGGCCTGGTGGCACGCGCTGATGCTGGCAGCGGTGGCCAGCCACGGCCTGCTGCTGCACGAGACCATCTTCCCGGCCGACCGCATGGTGTTCGGCTTTGCCTTTGCGCTGTCGGCCATGCTTTGGCTGGGCGTGGGCATCTACTGGATCGAGAGCTTCTTCTTCTCGCTGGCCGGCCTTGGGCTGATCGTGGTCCCGGTGGCGATGCTCGCGAGCCTGATGCCGCTGGCGTTTCCCGGCGCGCAGATCCTGGGCTACGCGGCGCGGCCGTTGTTCAAGCTGCACTTCATCATTGCCAACGTGGCCTATGGCCTGTTCACGCTGGCAGCCTTCCATGCCTTTCTGATGCTGCTGGCCGAGCGCCGCCTGCATGGCTTCAACCGTTCGCCCCAGGTGGGCAAGGCGAGCGAGCCGGCCCAGTGGGTGGGCCGCTGGCTCGACCTGCTGCCGCCGCTGCTGACACTGGAGAAGCTGCTGTTCCGCCTGATCGGCGCCGGCTTCGTGCTGCTGACGCTGACGATCCTGTCGGGCCTGCTGTTCTCCGAGCAACTGTTCGGCCGGGCCTTCCGGCTCGACCACAAGACCGTGTTCGCGCTGCTGTCGTGGGCGATGTTCGCGGGCATCCTGGCCGGGCGCACCTTCTACGGCTGGCGCGGGCGCACCGCGCTGCGCTGGGTGATTGCGTCCTTCGGCATCCTGCTGCTGGCTTATGTCGGCAGCCGCTTCGTCATCGAAGTCATACTGCACCGAATCTGAGGCCGGCATGGCACGCATCTTCCTTGTCCTGGCTGTCGTGCTGGGTTGTTTCTGGTGGCTTCGCCAGCGCGCCCAGGCGCGCCTGCGGGAGGACCGCGCCGCCCGGCACGGTCCCGCGCAAGGCTCGCCGGTGCGCAACCAGCCTGCCCCCCCGCAGGAAGCCATGGTGCAATGCGCGCGCTGCGGGGTGCATCTGCCGCAGGGCGAAGCTATCGTCTACCGTGGCTTGCACTACTGCCGGCGCGCCCACCTGCCGGCCGATAGCGATCCGGACAGCCCTGCCGCATGAACGGGCCGGCCTCGTTCTGGTCCCGCCTGAATGCCTGGCGCGCCCTCGCGGCGATGTGGCGCCAGCCCGAACCTCCTGAATTCCACTGGCGCTTGCTGCGCTATTTCTGCTGGACCCGGCTTGCCGTAGCCGCGCTGCTGCTGGGCTACGCCTGGCTGCCGGCCCAGCGCGCCGAGGCCGAGCGGGCCGCGCAGGCGCTGGGCAGCGGACTGGGCGGCGGGTTCGGCAGCGGCCTGGCCGCGCTGCCGCTGGCCGTGCCCTATGCCGTGGTGGCGCTGGGGATGGTGGTCGCCACGCTCTGGTGGCGCCGCGGCTTTCACCTGCGGGTGCGCTTCCAGGTGCTGGCCGACCTCGCCCTGCTGGGCCTGATCTTTCACGCGCAGGGCCATCGCGGCGAGGGGCTCGCCATGATCTTCTTGTTGCCCGCGCTGCAGGCCGGCGCGCTTACCAGCCTGCTGTTCGCGCTGTTCACCGCGGCAGCTTCGGCGCTGCTGGTGATGAGTACCCCCTTCGCGCAGACCTTGCTGTTGCGCCAGGCCGACACGGGTTTGCTGGGCTCGGGGCTGTACGGGCTGGTCTTCATGATCGCGGCCTCGCTGATGTACCTGCTGGCCAACCGCCAGCTTGCACAGGAGCGGCTGGCGCTGGCGCGCGAGCAGGAGCTGCGCCTGCAGCAACTGGTCAACCGCCTGATGGTCAACGACATGCAGGACGGCGTGATGCTGCTGCGCGCCAACGGCGCGGTGGTGGCGGCCAACCCGGCCGCGGTGGTGCTGCTGGGCGTGCAGCCTGCCGAACGGGGCAAGCCCACGGACACGCCCGCCAATGGGCGCGATGCGCTGTTCGACCTGCGCCAGATCCCCCGCCTGCAGCCGTTGATGGAAATGCTGCGCGACTGGGTGCGCAGCAAGGACGATGCGCCCCGCATCCTGCAATTGCTGCCGCTGCCGTCGCGGCCATCCTCGGGGCGCGGCCCCATCCTGCATACGCGGCTGCGGCTGCGTTTCTTGCTGCCGGGGCTGGCCAGCCTGCGCTCCACCTTCGCGTCCTCGATGTCGGTCTCGCTCAGTGCGCAGAACGCCATGAACACCGGCACCTGGAACGAGCTGTCGCCCGAGGCGGCGGCGCGGCTGCGCCTGGCCATCGCCCAGAGCGAGGCCATGGCGTGGCGCCCGGAGGACGAGGCGTTGCTGCGCAGCGAGATGCGCGACACGGTGCTGGTCCATATCGAAAGCTGGGAGCGCATCGCCGAGCAGGTACAACAGGAGAAGCTGGCAGCCATGGGGCGCCTGGTGGCCAGCGTGGCACACCAGATCCGCAATCCGCTGGCGGCCATCAGCCAGGCCAGCGAGCTGCTGGCCGAAACCAGTCGCCGGGCCGCGCGCCCGGGCGAGGCGGGCCGCGCGGAGGGCGACGTGGATGCGCGGCTGCTGCGCATCATTCACGATAATGTGCGCCGGCTCGACCAGGTGGTGTCGGACGTGCTGCAGATGTCGCGCCGCCCGCGCACCGAGCGCACCACGGTGGACCTGAACCAGGCGCTGCCGGAGATCGTCGGCCGCTGGCGGCTGGAGATGCGCGCCCGCTCCGCCGACCACGACCCGGTCGGCGCGCGGCGCGTGCCGCGTCCGGCCGAGATCAACGCCAATGCCATCCGACTCACGGTGGACGTGGCGCGCCCGGTCATCTTCGATGCCTCCCAGTTGCAACAGGTGCTTGGCAACCTGCTCGACAATGCCTGGCGCTATTGCAGCCGCCTGCCCGGGGCGATCCGCCTGCTGGCCCATGCGCTGGACCAGCACCATGCCGAGCTGATCGTCTGGAACGATGGCGTCGAGGTGTCGCGCGAGCACCAGCGCACCTTGTTCGAGCCCTTCTTTACCAGCAACGCCCAGGGCACCGGCCTCGGATTGTTCATGGCACGCGAGCTTTGCGGCGCCAACGACGCCCAGGTGCGCTATGGCACGATTTCGATCGATGCGCTGCTGGCGCAGACCGGCATGCTGGCGCCCGCCGCACGCGATACACTGCCGGCCAAGGCTTTTGTCCTGACCTTGCGCATCGAAGCGCCGGACAGCGCGGGTGGCTGAGCCGCGCTGGTTTGACCGGCCACGCGGCCAGTCTCTCGTTTAGCCGCCCCGATTTCACTTCGCCAGATCGCCAGACGCAGACCCATGCCAATCAAGACGCCAGGCCCCGACCCGATTCTCGTCATCGACGACGAGGCCGACCTGCGAGAACTGCTCGATATCTCGATCCGCCGCATGGGCCACGATGTCGTGCTGGCCGGCTCGCTGGCCGAGGCGCGCCAGCAGCTCGCCGCGCGCCGCTATAGCCTGGTGCTGACCGACATGCGGCTGGGCGACGGGCTGGGCATCGATATCGTGCGCCAGCTATCGAGCGCGCCGGAGCGGGTGCCGGTGGCCGTGATCACCGCCTACGGCAGCGCGGACAACGCCGTGGAGGCGCTCAAGGCGGGCGCCTTCGACTACATCGCCAAGCCGGTCTCGCTGGACCAGCTGCGCAGCTTGATCCTGAATGCGCTGGGGCGCCAGCAGCGTGATGGCGCCGAGGGTGTGGAGGGCGGTGACGGCGGCAGCGGGGCGCACGAAACCGTGGACCGCGCCGTCAACCTGCTGCCCGGCCATTCTCCGGCCATGCATGAGGTGCGGCGCTCGCTCTCGCGGCTGGCGCGCAGCATGGCGCCGATCGTCATCAGCGGCGAGTCCGGCAGTGGCAAGGAGCGCGCGGCGCGTGCCATCCACGCAGTCAGCGCGCGCGCGGCGCATCCCTTTATCGCGGTCAATTGCGGCGCCATCCCCGAGACCCTGATGGAGTCGGAGTTCTTTGGCCATGTGAAAGGCGCCTTCACCGGGGCCGACGCCGAGCGCGGCGGCTTTTTCCAGGCTGCCAATGGCGGCACGCTGCTGCTCGACGAGGTGGCGGACCTGCCGCTGGCGATGCAGGTCAAGCTGCTACGCGTGCTGCAGGAACGGCGCGTGCGCAAGATCGGCGCGAGCCGCGAGGAGAGCGTGGACGTGCGGGTGCTGTGTGCCAGCCACAAGGATCTTTCCGCGATGGTCGCCTCCGGCCAGTTCCGCCAGGACCTGTTCTACCGCCTCAACGTGCTGGCGCTGCGCATGCCCACGCTGCGCGAGCGGCGCGAGGATATCCCGGTGCTGGCCAGCGCCATCCTGGAACACCTGGCGGTGCGCTATGGCGATCCCCATCCCAAGCGGCTGGCGGTGGCCGCGCTGCAGCGGCTGTCCGACTATGCGTTCCCGGGCAATGTACGCGAGCTGGAGAACCTGCTCGAGCGCGCCTATGCCTTCGCCGAGGGCAATACCATCGAGGTGGACGACCTGGGCCAGTTGGACGCGGGCATGGGCCATACGGCCATGCCACGCCCGCCCGCGCCGCACGCCTACCTGGCTTCGGCGGCTGCGCCGGCTGGCGCGCCGGCGGCGTCCGGCTTGCGGCCCGACACCATGCAGGAGCTTGCGTACGATGCGCGGGCCGACTCCCGGGGCGGCGCGCAGCCCGATCTGTTTGCGCAACCTGCGGCGTCTCGCGCCGCGGAGGCGGCCGCAGACGCTTGCCGTGCCACCTTCCCGATCGACCTGCCCGGCCGGCTCGAAGCGCTCGAGCGCGACCTGATCCTACAGGCGCTGCAGCAGACCGGCTTCAACCGGACAGCCGCCGCGCCGCTGCTGGGCCTGAGCTTTCGCCAGCTGCGCTACCGCATCCAGCAGCTTGGCATCCGCGAGGGCCGCGACGACCCGGCCGACGGTGCCGCCGAAACCAGAGAAGCGCTGCGCGACGGGCTGTTGGCGGCGGATGGAGATCGCGATGCCTGACCACGACCCGGCCGCCAAGTTCGCGCCCAACTCGCCATTCGTCCCCGACCCGGCGGGCTGGGTGCCCGCCGCGCGCCACGTGCCGTCCCCCAATTTCGACGCCCGGCCCGCGCACACGCCGGTGGACCTGGTGGTGATCCACAACATCAGCCTGCCGCCCGGGCAGTTCGGCAGCGGCGATATCGAAGCCTTTTTCCTGAACCGTCTCGACCCGTCCCGCCATCCGTTTTTCGAGACGATCCATCAAGTGCGGGTGTCGGCGCATTTTTTGGTGACGCGAGGGGGCGAGCTGGTCCAGTTCGTGTCTTGCCTGGACCGCGCCTGGCACGCAGGCCAGTCCGAATTCTTCGGCCGGCCCCGTTGCAACGACTTCTCCATCGGCATCGAGGTCGAAGGCAGCGACGACCAGCCGTTCACGTTGGCCCAATACCACACCACCGCAGCGCTGGTGCGTGCCCTGCTAGGCGCTTATCCGGTGCGGGCCGTGGCGGGGCATAGCGATATCGCGCCAGGGCGCAAGACGGATCCGGGACCACATTTCGACTGGGCGGGTTTTGCCGCCGCAGCCGGCGTGGCGCCCGCACAACTGCCTTACCGCAAAGAACAGCCCTGAGGCAAGGGCTGCAAGCGAGGTCTAGGGGATAGCCGCAATCTGGGGAAAACCCTGATAAAGTCCGCGCCTATCGAAGAGGTCAGGTCAATCAAAAAAATTTCGCGTCACGGTGCGGTAACGAACCGTCGGGCGGATTCCCTTGCGTCTCTTGGGCTAGCGGGTATGGCGCAGCGCCGCATGCCATGCCGGCACTGGAATTCGCGCCAAAAAGGCGCTTGTCAAGACTGGTGAATCCGCCCCGTTTCACTATACTTAGTCCAGTTTTTCGCATCGACCACTAGATCTAGTGGTGCTTTCGGGGAGCCGGCCTAGGTGTGCAGTTACCGCCGCAGCAATGACTGCGGTCCACCGAAGGGCCGGCGCATCACAAGAGTTCCAGCAGAATCCAGCAATAGCAGCGCGCCCTCCCGGGTAAGACCGGCCGGCGTGTCAGAGCCTTTTTGCGCATTTTGCCCGGGACTCTTTGTCACTCATAAAACACGGGTCAGAACAGGAGTTCCTCATGCAGACAGCCCAGAACGAACTTTCCACCGGCGCCGCCGCCGCCGGTGCAGCAGCGAACGCGCAGTCGAGCCCCGCTACTGCCGCCGCTGGCAGCTACCAGGACTACAAGATCATCCGACGTAACGGCGCCGTCGTGGCGTTCGAGCCGAGCAAGATCTCGGTAGCGGTGACCAAGGCCTTTCTCGCCGTCAACGGCGGGCAGGGCGCCGCTTCGGCGCGCGTGCGCGAAGTGGTCGAGCAAGTGACCCAGAACGTGGTCCGCGCGCTGCTGCGCAGCCGCCCTAACGGCGGCACCTTCCATATCGAAGACGTGCAGGATCACGTCGAGCTTGCGCTGATGCGCTCGGGCGAGCATGAAGTGGCCCGCGCCTACGTGCTGTACCGCGAAAAGCGCACCCAGGAACGCGCCCAGGCAAACGCCCAGGCGGTGGCCCGCGTGCAGGAAGGCGGCGCCACGTTCAACGTGACCGATGCGGGCGTGGCCCGCGTGCTGGACCTGGGCGCGCTGCATGGCCTGATCGACAACGCCTGCTCGGGCCTTGGCGATGCCGTCAGCGCCGAGCCGATCCTCAAGGAAACGCTGAAGAACCTGTACGACGGCGTGCCGATGACCCAGGTCTACGACTCCGCCATCCTGGCCGCGCGTACCCTGATCGAGAAGGACCCGGCCTACAGCCAGGTCACCGCGCGTATCCTGCTGCACACCATCCGCAAGGAAATCCTGGGCGCCGAAGTGACCCAGACCGAGATGGTGTCGCGCTACGCCGACTACTTCCCCAAGTTCATCGCGCGCGGCATCGAAGCCGAGCTGCTGGACGAGAAGCTGGCCACCTATGACCTGGCCCGCCTGGGCGCGGCGCTGGACGCCCAGCGCGACTTCCAGTTCAACTACCTGGGCCTGCAGACCCTGTACGACCGCTACTTCCTGCACATCGACGAGACCCGCATTGAAATGCCGCAGGCATTCTTCATGCGCGTGGCGATGGGCCTGGCGCTGGGCGAGAAGGACCGCGAAGCCCGTGCCATCGAGTTCTACCAGCTGCTGTCGTCGTTCGACTTCATGTCGTCCACGCCGACCCTGTTCAACTCGGGCACCCGCCGCTCGCAGCTGTCGTCGTGCTACCTGACCACCGTGTCGGACGACCTGGAAGGCATCTACGAGGCGCTGAAGGAAAACGCGCTGCTGTCGAAGTTCGCCGGCGGTCTCGGCAACGACTGGACCAATGTGCGCGCCCTCGGCTCGCACATCAAGGGCACCAACGGCAAGTCGCAAGGCGTGGTGCCGTTCCTGAAGGTGGTGAACGACACCGCCGTGGCGGTCAACCAGGGCGGCAAGCGCAAGGGCGCGGTCTGCGCCTACCTGGAAACCTGGCACCTGGACATCGAGGAATTCCTCGAGCTGCGCAAGAATACCGGCGACGATCGCCGCCGCACCCACGACATGAACACGGCGAACTGGATTCCCGACCTGTTCATGAAGCGTGTGATGGAAGCCGGCGAATGGACCCTGTTCTCGCCCGCCACCTGCCCGGACCTGCATGACCTGGTCGGCAAGGCATTCGAAGAAGCCTACCTGGGCTACGAAGCCAAGGCCGCCCGCGGCGAGCTCAAGCTGTTCAAGAAGATCCCCGCCATGCAGCTGTGGCGCAAGATGCTGGGCATGCTGTTCGAGACCGGCCATCCCTGGATCACCTTCAAGGATCCGTGCAACATCCGCAGCCCGCAGCAGCACGTGGGCGTGGTGCACAGCTCCAACCTGTGCACGGAAATCACGCTCAACACCAACGACAGCGAGATCGCCGTTTGCAACCTGGGTTCGGTGAACCTGGTCGCCCACCTGAAGCAACAGGCCGACGGCACCCAGGTGCTCGATCACGCCAAGCTCGAGAAGACCATCCGCACCGCGATGCGCATGCTCGACAACGTGATCGACATCAACTATTACGCGGTCGAGAAGGCACGCAACTCCAACCTGCGCCATCGCCCGGTCGGCATGGGCATCATGGGCTTCCAGGACTGCCTGCACATGCTGCGCCTGCCGTACGCCAGCGACGCCGCGGTGCAGTTCGCCGATACCTCGATGGAAGCGGTGTGCTACTACGCCTACCGCGCCTCGAGCGAGCTGGCGGAAGAACGCGGGCGCTACAGCACCTATGAAGGCTCGCTGTGGGATCGTGGCATCCTGCCGCAGGACTCGCTCAAGCTGCTGGCCGAAGAACGCGGCGGCTACCTGGAAGTGGATCACTCCTCGACCATGGACTGGGACAGCCTGCGCGCGCGCATCAAGCAGCACGGCATGCGCAACTCGAACTGCATCGCGATCGCGCCGACGGCAACGATCTCGAACATCATCGGCGTGTCGGCCTGCATCGAACCGACCTTCCAGAACCTGTACGTCAAGTCCAACCTGTCGGGCGAATTCACGGTGGTCAACGACTACCTGGTGCGCGACCTGAAGGCACGCGGCCTGTGGGATGAAGTGATGGTCGCCGACCTGAAGTACTTCGACGGCAAGCTGGCGCGCATCGACCGCATTCCGCAAGACCTGCGCGACATCTACGCGACGGCCTTCGAAGTCGAGCCGAGCTGGCTGGTGGAAGCCGCCAGCCGCCGCCAGAAGTGGATCGACCAGGCCCAGTCGCTCAACATCTACATGGCCGGCGCCTCGGGCAAGAAGCTGGACGACACCTACAAGCTGGCCTGGCTGCGCGGCCTGAAGACCACGTACTACCTGCGCACGATGGCAGCCACCCACGTGGAGAAGTCCACCGTGTCGCGCGGCTCGCTCAACGCCGTGTCGTCGGGTAGCGACGGCGGCATCAGCGCCGCCGGCATCGACCAGGCCGCCGCCTCCGCGCCGGCCATGCCGGAAGCCGAAGGCGCGGTCTGCACGATGCGCCCGGGCGACGCCGGTTTCGACGAGTGCGAAGCCTGCCAGTAAGTCGCCTGCCAGTAAGTCATTACCTGCCCTGATCCTCGCCGCGCCGCTTGCGCGGCGAGGACGGCGGCAAACCAAAGCATTCCACGGAGAACCACACCATGCTGAGCTGGGACGACGACGTTCAAGCCACCCCGCAGGCTGCCCCGCAGCCCGCGCCGAATCCCACCGCCACGCCTGCTGCCGCACGCTCTGTCGACCAGCACGGCGTGCTGCCGCCGGCCGCCACGCAGCCGGCAGGCACGGGTATCCTCGGCAACCTGCCGGCGTCCGACGCGCCGACGGACCGCCGCGTGAACGCCGCCGACAAGCGCGTCATCAATGGCTCGACCGACGTCAACCAGCTGGTGCCGTTCAAGTACAAGTGGGCCTGGGAAAAATACCTGGCCGGCTGCGCCAACCACTGGATGCCGCAGGAAATCAACATGTCGCGCGACATCGCGCTGTGGAAGGACCCGAACGGCCTGACCGAAGACGAGCGCCGCGTGATCAAGCGCAACCTCGGCTTCTTCGTGACCGCCGACTCGCTGGCCGCCAACAACATCGTGCTGGGCACCTACCGCCAGATCACCGCGCCGGAATGCCGCCAGTACCTGCTGCGCCAGGCTTTCGAAGAAGCGATCCACACGCACGCCTACCAGTACATCGTGGAGTCGCTCGGCCTCAATGAAGCCGAGATCTTCAATGCGTACCACGAAGTGCAGTCGATCCGCGACAAGGATGAGTTCCTGATCCCGTTCATCGACACGCTGACCGACCCGGCCTTCAAGACCGGCACGCCGGAGAACGACCAGAAGCTGCTCAAGTCGCTGATCGTGTTCGCCTGCATCATGGAAGGCCTGTTCTTCTACGTGGGCTTCACGCAGATCCTGGCCATGGGCCGCCAGAACAAGATGACCGGCGCCGCCGAGCAGTACCAGTACATCCTGCGCGACGAGTCCCTGCACTGCAATTTCGGCATCGACCTGATCAACCAGATCAAGCTCGAGAATCCGCACCTGTGGACCGCCGAGTTCAAGGAAGAGATCACCGCGCTGTTCAAGAAGGCCGTGGACCTCGAATACCGCTATGCCGAGGACACCATGCCGCGCGGCGTGCTGGGCCTGAACGCACCAATGTTCAAGGGCTACCTGCGCTTTATCTGCAACCGCCGCTGCCAGCAGATCGGCCTGGAGCAGCTGTTCCCGAACGAGGAAAACCCGTTCCCGTGGATGAGCGAGATGATCGACCTGAAGAAGGAACGCAACTTCTTCGAGACGCGCGTCATCGAGTATCAGACCGGTGGGGCGTTGTCCTGGGATTGAGTTTCCGCCGAGCGGTGAATGCCGCCACGCAGAAAGAAAAAAGCTCCCTCGGGAGCTTTTTTCTTTGCACTTGCATAAGCGATCAGCGATCAGCAGTGCGGGCCAGCATCAGCCCGCAATCCGTCTTAACGCTTCCTCGATCGCCCGTGTCTCGCTCGGCCGCACCAACCGCGCCACCTCCACGCCGTCGCGCATGAACACCAGCGTGGGCCATAGCTTGACCCGGAACGAGCGGCCGAGCGGCTTGCCGCTGCCGTCCTCGACCTTGATGTGGGCAACCTCCGGATGGCTGGCCATGGCGCCGGCCAGGTGGGGCTGCGCCCGCATGCAGTAGCCGCACCAGGGCGCGCCGAACTCGATCACGGCCGGGCCTTTGATGGCGTCGATTTCGGCCCGGGCCGGCTCGCGCAGGCCATACACATCGGTCATCGTCATGGGAATCCTCTCGCCTGTCCAAATGGGCATGCACGGATTGTATGACCGCGGCTGGCTGCAACGGATCCTGTTTCAGGCCTGCGAGCCCTGCGCTATCTCGGGGGCTGCAGGCTTGCCCCAGCGCACTGTGGCCAACAGCGATGCCGCCACGATCAGCCCGCCGCCGATCCACGCCGTGGTGGAGATGCTCTCTGCCAGCCACAGGCTGGCGAACAACGCGCCGAAGGCGGGCTCGCTGCCCATCAGCAGCGCCACCCGCGTGGGGCTGCTGCGCCGGATGGCGTAGTTCTGGGCGAAGAAGGCGAACAGCGTGCAGGCGGCCACCAGCCACAGCACGCAGCCCCAGAACGCAGCGTGGCCAGAGAACGACGGCAGGGGCTGCCACTGCGCGGGCACCAGCGCCAGTGCCACGGCCGCGCTGCCGACGGCGACCACGCCGGATTGCACCGCCGTCATCGTCAGCGCCGGCATGGACTGGCCCCGCACCAGCCGCTTGGTCGCGCAGACCATCAGCGCGCGCAGTACGGCGGCGGCCAGGATCAGCCCGTCGCCAAGGTTGAACCCCAGTTCGCCGTGGCCCGCCAGCAGCCACGCGCCTAGCAGGGAGAGCGCCACCGCCACCCATTCGATGCGGCTTGGACGGCGCTTGAGCAGCAGCCACTCCGCCAGCGGCGTCAGCACCACGCACAGGCTGATCAGGAAGGCGGCGTTGGAGGCGCGCGTTAGCAGCACGCCGAAGGTTTCGCACAGGAAGATGCCGAGCAGCAGCACACCGGTGCCCAGCACCCCGCGCAGGGTGGCGGCGTCGGTGCGGCGCAACCCGGCCAGCGTGGGAGAGAGCACCACGAAGGTGATGCCAAAGCGTAGCGTCAGCAGGCCGAGTACCGGGTAGAAGACCAGTGCGCTCTTGACGATGCCGTAGCTGCTGCCCCAGACCACGGCGACCGCGAGCAGCATCAGGTCGGACAGCAGTAACAGTTTTTTTGGCGCGGGCATGGTGGACCTTGTGCATTCGGTCCTGCATTGTGCCGCTTTGCATCCACGGCGATAATCGGGTCGGAATGCAAAGCCTTTATGCCGCATATGCATTAATCCGCCTCTGCCCGCCGCGAGCCGCCTCATGAACCAAGCTGATCTCTTTGCCTTGCTGCCCGACATGGCGGTGTTCGCGCGCGTGGTCGACGCGGGCAATTTTTCTGTTGCCGCGCGCCAGCTTGGCAGCACACCGTCCACTGTCAGCCGCCAGATCAAGCGTCTGGAGGAGGCATTGGCCACGCGCTTGCTGGAGCGCTCGACCCGCAAGGTGCGCATGACGGAATCGGGCGCCGAGGTGTACCGCTATTGCCGCGACGTGGTGAGCGCCGCGGCGGGGGCGATGGACGCCGCCGGCCATGTGGTGGGCCGGCCGCAGGGCAGGGTCAGCGTCAGCGCGCCGACCGCATTTGCCAAGACGGTGATCCATCCGCTGGTACCGGCTTTCCTGCAGGCTTATCCGGAAGTGGACCTGCAGTTGCTGTTTACCGACCACGAGGCCGATCCCCTTGCCGACGACCTCGACCTGGTGATCCGGCTGACCGAGCACCCGCCGCCCGGCCTGGCCGGGCGCCGCCTGGGCGCGGTGCGCTGGGTGCTGTGCGCCTCGCCCGCCTATCTGCGCGCGCGCGGCACGCCGGCGCAGCCGCGTGATCTCGCGCAGCACGATTGCCTGTACCTGGGGGAAACCGCCGACGACAACCGCTGGCGCTTGCGTCGCGACAGCGAGACGCAGACCGTGACGGTGAGCGGGCGCTATGTCGCCAACCACGCCGGCGCGCGGCTGGAGGCGGCGCAGCAGGATCTTGGCATCGCCAGCCTGCCCGAGTTCACCGCGGCCCTTGCCTTGCAGGCCGGCGAACTGGTGCGGGTGTTGCCAGACTGGGAATTGCAGGCACGCGCCTACGTGGGGACGGTGTGGCTGCTCTATCCGCCCAACCGCTTCCTGCCGCCCAAGGTGCGGGCGTTGATCGATTACCTGGCCGCGCACATCGGCAGCGCGGGCTGACTTGCCGCTCAGCGTGCGCCGGCCGGCCCCTGCTGCGAGCGCTGGTAGTCGCCCGGGGATACGCCCACCAGCCTGGTGAAATCTCGCGTCAGGTGGGCCTGGTCGAAGTAGCCGAGCTCGGCGGCGAGCTGCGCCAGCCCGACCGGCTCGCCGCGCGCGAGCCGCCATGCGGCCTCTTGCAGGCGGTAGCGGCGCAGCACCCACTTGGGCGATACGCCCACGTAGTCCTGGAACAGCCGTTGCAAAGCGCGCACGCCCATGCCGGCATGCTGCGCCAGCGACTCCACGCTGGCGGGGCCTTCGGCGCTGGCGGCATGCGCGACGATGGCCTGCAGTTGATCCACGACGGGGTCAGGCGGCGGCAGGGCGCCGCCCAACAGCGCTTCGGCGGCGCGCACCATGGCTTCGTCGCCGCCGGCATCCAGCACCAGCATTTCGGCCCGGTGTGCGTCGCATGACAGCAGCGCGCGCGCCGCACGCGTGGTGTCGGTCAGCGCGCAGACGGGCTCGTCCAGCAAGGGGCGCAGGCCACCTACGCGAAAGCGCACGCCGAGCACGTGGCCGGCGCCTTCCAGCGTGCGGTCGAACACGCCGCGCACCACGCCGAAGAGCGCTGTCTGGCCGCGGTCGAATACCAGGTTGGCGTTCGGATAGGGCAGCACGCGCTGCACCTGCGGTGGGTGTCCCGCCAGGTCCCATTCGACGATCCAGTAATGTTCGACAAAGGGTGCCAGCGCCGCCGACGGCAGATAACGGCCGAGGCGGATGCGCTGTTGCGTGCCGAGCGGGTCGACAATGCCTTTGGGCGCAGCGGTGACGGGCGCGTGCGTGTCGCGTTTTTCCAATCGGGGCATGGGGATAGCGGTGTAAAACTACGGGCTGCGGCAGGCACGCAAGATGCGCAAGATGAACGAAATTCTATCGGAGACCACCATGACCGTAACCCATTACACCGGCGGCTGCCATTGCGGCGCCGTGCGCTACGCAGTGGATGTCGACCTGGCCGGCGCCATCGAGTGCAATTGCTCGCTGTGCAGCAAGCGCGGCTTCATCTGGTCGTTCACACCGGCAGACAGATTCACGCTGACCGAAGGTGCGCAGGCCACGCGCACCTACAAGTTCAACAAGCATGTGATCGACCATCGCTTTTGCGAAACCTGCGGCGTGGAGGCCTACGCGCTGGGCAGCATGCCGGATGGCTCGGCCGTGGCGGCGATCAATGTGCGGTGCCTCGATGGCGTCGACCTGGCGCAGCTCCAACCTAAGAAGGTCGACGGCGCCAGCGCTTGATCCGCGATGGCGCGCTTCACAGCGCCCCTCGCCCCGAGTTGCATGATTTTTCCCCCGGAGCCAATGCCATGTTCCAGCCCGAACTGACCCTGTTCCATTCGCCCAACACACGTTCCACCGGCGCGCTGACCCTGCTTGAGGAACTCGGCGTGCCGTATCGTCTCCACCCGCTCAATATGAAGGCCGGCGAGCAGCGCGAGCCGGCTTACCTGGCCATCAATCCGATGGGCAAGGTGCCGGCCATCCGCTATGGCGATGCGCTGGTGACGGAGCAGGTGGCCGTGTTCATCTTCCTGGCCGACCTGTTCCCGCAGGCCAGGCTGGCGCCCGCGCTGACCGATCCGCTGCGCGGGCCTTACCTGCGCTGGATGGCGTTCTACGGTTCCTGCTTCGAGCCGGCGCTGGTGGACCGCTCGCAACAGCGCGAGACGCCGCGCGCGATGTGCCCCTACGGGGATTACGACACCACCATCAGCACGCTGCTGGGCCAGCTGGAAAAGGGCCCCTACCTGCTGGGCGACACCTTCACCGCGGCCGACGTGCTGTGGGGCACCGCGCTGACCTGGACCACGATGTTCAAGCTGGTCGAAGCGACGCCGGTGGTGCAGGCCTATATCGACCGCATCAACGCGCGCCCGGCGGTGGCGCGGGCGCGTGGCATCGATGCGAAGCTGGCAACAGAGCAGGGCGGCTGAGCGAGCGCCGCGCTTATAGCTCCAGCACGATGCGCTGGCATTTCGCGCGCGAGCAGCAGGCCATCATCTTGGTGTTGGCTTCGCGCTCCGCGCGCGTGAGCACCACGTCGCGGTGGTCGATTTCGCCGGCCAGCACGCGCACCTCGCAGGAGCCGCACAGGCCTTCCTCGCAATCGCTCTGCATGTCGATGTTGGCGGCGCGCAGCGCGGCCAGCAGCGTCTGGCCCGGGGCGACCGCGACGACGATGCCGGAGTCCTTCAGCTCGGCTTCGAACGCTTGCTCCTGGCCGGGATCCAGCGTGGCGAGCGCCGACTCGAAATGCTCGATGCGCAGCGCATCGCCGGGCCAGCCGGCGCACTGTTCCTGCAACGCTGCAAGCATGCGCGCGGGGCCGCAGGCGTAGATCTGCGTATCCGCCTGGGGCTGCCCGAGCAGGCTGGTGAGATCGTTGCGCTGGCCTTCATCCTTGGCGTAGACATGCAGGCGATCGCCGTGCAGCGCGATGAGCTCGCCGAGCAGCGCCATGGACGCACGCGAGCGCCCGCTGTAGTGCAAAGCGTAGTCCATGCCGAGCGCCTTCGCGCGCCGCGCCATGGCGCTGACGGGCGTGATGCCGATGCCCCCGGCGATCAGGATCAGCTTGCCCGCGGCCTCATCCAGCCGGAAGTGGTTGCGCGGGCCGCGGATCTTCAGCCGGTCGCCGGCCTTGACGCTGTCATGCACCCAAGCGGATCCGCCACGGCCTTGCGCTTCGCGCAGCACGGCGATCTCCAGCGCACCGCTGTCGTCCGGGTCGCCGCATAGAGAGTATTGCCGCGACAGACCGGTGCCGCCGCATTCCACGTCGATGTGCGAGCCCGGCGCCCAGCGCGGCATCGGCTTGCCATCGGGCGATACCAGCCGCAGCCGCACAATGCCCTCGGCCGCCCGGGTCGCGCTGGCCACCACCACCGGCCGGCTGATTGCATGCCCCAACGGCTCGCCAATGCGCACCGGCACTTGTACCTGCAGCAACGCGGGGTTGGCGCGCTCGGGGTTTTGCGTCGGGTCCCATTCCACCCACACGTGCTCGGGCCCGCGGAACGAGGTGTTCGGCACGTAGCTGAATCGCTGCTCTGCCAGGCGCATATGGGGCAGGCGCCGCGTGAGTTCCTCCAGGAAGACCTGCATCTCCATGCGCGCCAGGTTCTTGCCCATGCACTGGTGCGAGCCGTAGCCGAAGGTGAGCTGGTCGCTGGCGTTCTCGCGGCGGATGTCGAAGAGATCCGCATCGGCGAAGTGCCGCTCGTCGTGGTTGGCCGAGGACGTCACGATCAGCAGCTTGGCGCCGGCGGGAATGTCGACGCCGCCTACCTGCACGTCGCGCGTGGCCAGGCGCCGCCAGGCCGCCACCGAGCCGTTGTGCCGCAGGCATTCCTCTACCGCGTTCGGGATCAGGCCCGGGTCTTCGCAGATCTCCTGCCAGGCGCGCGGATGCTGCAGCAGCAGCTTCATGGCATTGGCCGTGGCGTTGGCGGTGGTTTCATGCGCGGCGACAATGCCGGCCATCATCATCGAGTGCAGGTAGGAGTCGGTGACGATCTCCGGATACTCCACCTGCTTGCGGATGCCATAGCGCATCCAGCCCGGGCCGGACGGGTCCTGCCGCATCTTGTCGAGGATCTTGCCTGCCAGCTGCCAGAAGTTGCCCACGGCATGCGCGACTTCGACCTGTTCCTCCGGCCTGGGCCGGCCCCAGGTATTGACGGTATGCGCGATGGAGTATTTGCGCAGCAGGTCCATGTCTTCCTCGGGCACGCCGAGAAAATGCAGCGCCACCGTCAGCGGCACTTCCCACAGCATCTGGTCGACCAGGTCGGCGCGGCCGTCGTTGACAAAGCGGTCGACATACTCGCGCGCGAGCTTGCGCACCATGGGCTCGTGATGCTTGAGTTCCTCTGGCGTAAACGGCGCCATCAGCACCCGGCGGCGCGGCATGTGCGCTGGCTCGTCTTCGTTGACCAGCGTGCGGTTCATGGCGTAGCCGTAGGACGCCAGCACGGCGTTGGCTTGCGGCCCCGTCGGCGTGATCTTCTCCAGCGCAATGGAGGGGCTGAAGGTGAGGTTGTCGCGGAAGATCGCCTTGATGTCGTCGTAGCGCGTCACCACCCAGTAGCCCAGCTTGGGGCTGTAGAAGACCGGCTCCTGCTCGCGCGCCCAGCGCACGTACTCGGGCGGGTCCTGCTGGTAGCCATCCTCGAAGGGATCGAAGCTGGCCGCGCCTGGGCTGACCGGGCAGCCGGTGGGCGAGCGCTGCGCTGTCAGCAAGCGATGGTCAACGGGACATCCCGAGGCGTGTGGATTGGGGGTAGCGTTGGCCATGCTTGTTGCTCCGTGTTCTCGTTTGCGGGGGGCGGCTGCGGTGCGCCGCGGTTACTCCAGCGTGATCTTCAGGTCGCGGATCAGCTTGTGCCAGCGCGTGGTCTCGCTGCGCAGCAGTTCGGCGTACTGCGCCGGCGTGTTGCCGACGGGTTCCACGCCGAAGTCCACCAGTCGCTTGTTGACGGCCGGGTCCTTGATCGCGGCCACCACCTGCTTGTTCAGCGTGGCGACGATCTCCGGCGGCGTGGCGGCGGGAACCACCATGCCCACCAGAGCGGCGGCCTCCACGTTCTTGTAACCTGCCTCGGCAAAGGTCGGCACGTCCGGCAACTGGGGCAGGCGGGTCGGGTTGGCCACGGCCAGCGCCTTGACCTTGCCGCCCTTGATGAACCCCGCGCCCGCGGCCAGGTCGACCATCATGGCCGGGACCTGGCCGCCGGCCACGTCGGCCAGCGCGGGCGCGGCGCCGCGATAGGGCGCGTGGACCATGTTCAGCCCGGCCTCCACCTTGAGCAGTTCCATGGCGAGATGGTGCGGGCTGCCGGCGCCGGCAGAGGCGTAGTCGATGCCGCCCGGCTTGGATTTGGCGCGGGCGACGAACTCCTGCACCGTGTTGACGTTCATGCCCGGGCCCACCACCAGGATCATCGGGAAGCGGCCCAGCAAGGTGACTGGCGCCAGGTCCTTGACCGGGTTGTAGGAAAGCGTTTTGTACAGCGCCGGGTTGAACACCAGCGTGCCGTTGTCCGCCGAGAGCACCGTGTAGCCGTCCGCCGGCGCGCGCGCGGTTTCCGCCGCGCCGATCGCGGTATTGCCACCCGGCTTGTTGTCCACCAGCACGGGCTGGCCAAGCCGGGTCGAGAGGGCCTGGCCGATGGAGCGCGCCAGGAAGTCCGAGCCGCCGCCGGCGGCGTACGGCACGATCCAGCGCACCGGCTTGGCGGGGTAGGCCGGCTCGGCGGCAGCGGTGGCCGCCAGCATGGGGATGGCGGCCAGGCCAAGGCCTGCGGCGATGCATTTGCGGATGGTGATCATCTTGTCTCCTGTTCCCGTTTGGGTGCCGGTTGAGGCGTAGCGCGGTCCGGCGTTGTTATGCGTAAATGATATACGCATTGCGTAATATGGCGATGCGGGTTAACGTGGGTTTGATGCCGCCGCGCAATGCACGGCACTAGAATCTCCGCCCATGAAGACAAGAAACGACCCAAGCGCCGCACGCACCTCACGCGCATCGAGCACCTCAGGCGATCCCGCTGACCCGGTCGAAGCCGCCATGCCCGCTGAGCCGCCGGCGCGCGAGCGCCGCCAGCGCGTGCAATCGGCGCAGACCGGCATGACGGTGCTCAAGGGCCTGGCCAACCTCGGCGGGCGCGCCAGCCTGACCGCGCTGGCCGCGCATATTGGCGAGAGTCCGGCCAAGGTGCACCGCTACCTGGCCAGCCTGATCGACGAGGGGCTGGTGGCGCAGGCGTCGGCATCGCAGCAGTATTTCCTGGGCGTGGAGGCCATGCTGATCGGCCTGGCAGCGATGCGGCAGGTTGATCCGATCCGGATCGCCGAGCCGTCGCTGGTCCGCCTGCGCGAGAGCCTGGACGTGACCTGCTTTGTGGCGGTGATGGGCAACAAGGGCCCGACCATCGTGCGCTTCGAGGAGCCGGGGCTACCGGTGACGGTCAATGTGCGGGTGGGCTCGGTGATGCCGATGCTGTGGTCGGCCACGGGCCGCGCGCTGCTGGGCTTGCTGGACGAGCCGCGTGTGCGGGCGATGGCGGAAGAAGAGCTCGCGGCGGCGCCGGCGGACCTGCGCGCGCAGCTGGATCGCGATGATCCCATCGGCGTGCTGCGGCGCGAAGTGCTGGCCGCCGGGTGCGCGGTAGTGCGCGATACCAACCTGAAGGGCATCAGCGCCGTGGCGGCGCCGCTGTACGACTACACGGGCCGCATTTGCGCGGTGCTCACCGCGCTGGGTGCCACCGGCGGCTTCGATGCGTCGATGGACGGACCCATCGCCGTGGCCGTGCGCCATGAGGCGCGGGTCGCCAGCGGGTTGCTGGGCTACGGCGCGGCGCCGCCGGGCGGCGGCGCCTGAATCCAGCTTGAACCGGCCTGGCCGGCCCGCTGACGCGCTGGCTTACAGCTTGCGTTCGCCGCCGAGCGCGGCGGTCAGGTCCGACAGCAGGTTGGCCAGTTCGCCGGCCATCATGGTGAAGTCGCCGTCGAAGCGTTCTTCGTCGTCGCGGGCGCTCGGGTCTGCCTGCTCCTTGATCACGTCCAGCGGGGCCACGCGCTTGATGGTCAGCGACTCGGTGAGCACGAAGGACACGCGGTCATTCCAGGTCATCGCCAGGCGCGTGCAGCGCTTGCCGGCGGCAATGTGGCGGCGCAGGTCCTCGGCATCCAGCGGATGGCGCACATAGCGCACCGTGGCCTTGCTCTCGGCGCTGGATTGCAGCTCCATTTCCTGGTCGAGGGTGAAGCCGGCCGGGGCCGTGTCGGTGGCCAGCCAGTCGGTCATGGCGGTGACCGGCGACTGGTTCACATGCAGGTTGTCCAGCGGCAGCGGGTCGATGGCCTTGAACAGCAGGCCGCGCACTTCATCGGCCTTGGCCGGGGCGGCCGCGTCGATGGCGAGCCAGCCGTTGACCGGGTCGATCCACACGCGGGTGTCGCGCCGGATGCTGAACGCGCGCGGCAGCAGCTCTTCGGTGACCTGCTCCTTGAGTTCGCGCATCTGCTTGCGGCCCGGCTTGAAGCCTTGCTGTTCTTCCAGCTCCACAGCGCGGGCCTTGGTGACCTGGTTGACCACGGTGGACGGCAGCAGCTTCTTTTCGGTGCGCATGGTCAGCAGCAACTGCTTGCCGACCTGGTGGACGAGCGCGCCGTTGTCACGCGGCGAGGCCCAGCCCTGGGTTTGCATCTCCAGGCTGGTGCCAGGGAAAAATGCGTGGCGCGCCAGGCATTCCTCGACCTCTTCGGCGGCGAGGGACCACGGTGCGGACAGACGGTGCAGCTGGAGATTCTTGAACCACATGTGAATTCGGCCAAAGGGACGGATTCTAGCCGGTTAGCGTGGCGCATGCGGTAACAATGCGTGAGGGAGTCTGGCTGGTGTGGCGGTGCCGTGGCAGCAGGGCCGGAAAAAGTCAGGGGCCGGGTCGCCTTCGCAACCCGGCCCCCCGCATACAGGCCGGCGCCAGGCCGGCACGCTGCGTGGCCTCAGATGTCGAGCTTGCTGATCTTCGAGCCTTCCAGGCTCACGCCGGCCATCAGGCCCGCATTGGTGACCACGAAGCCAACGACGGGCTGCTGGGCGGTATTGGTGTCCAGGGTGCCATTGGCGCCAATCTTGGCCAGCGCCACGGTAGCGTCCACGCCGGCAGTCCAGCCGCTGCTGGCGACGAACTTGTCGAGCGCTTCCTGGGTCATGAACATCAGGATGATGGCCTTGGATTGCGCACCGATCTGCCAGCCGACCGAGCCCGAGATGATGCGGTAATAGCCACGGTTGGCGCCGCCCGCGCGCAGCGCGCCATCGCCATATTCGCCACCCACGACGAAGCCGGCCGAGAGGACATTGGGGAAGACCAGGATGCCGCGCGCGCGGTTGGCGAGTTCGCGTGAACCTTTCGCCGTCTCATACAGCTTGTTGAGCGTACCATCCACGCCGCCATCGATCTCGCGGCGCTTGGCGGCCTTGTCGGTGGGTGCATCGGGCGTGGTCGTACACGCGCCCAGCAGGCCCGAACTTGCCACCACTAGTCCAGCCCCTACCGTCAGAAACGATCTGCGTTCCATGCTCACTCTCCTGATTGTTTTACCTCTCACGGCACCGGATACCCCGGAGCCACTTTGCGCACCCCACATAAAGGATAGGCGTAATCAGCACTTGTAGAAACTTGAAATCTCGCCGCAAACTTGATTCTCGGGTTTTTCCGAAAAGCCGGCGTACTCTCACCGTTTCTGTAGAAATATACCAAGCATTCTTGCGAATGGCTGTAGGACGGAGGCTGCATTTTGGCGCGCGGCGTCCTACAAGCACGGGCGCCTCGCAACAACCTGTTTCATCTGGACAGGAACCCGGCCGGGCTGGATAAGTCCATGACACATGAAATCCGTTCTCGCCCTCATCCCCGTCACCTTGCTGGCAGCGGCTTGCGCTTCGCAAGTGCCCGCCAATCCGCAAGCCTCATCCGAAGCCAACGAGCAATGGCAATCGCTGCGTGCCGCTTACACCACGTGCGCCAAGGGCCAGGCCGATGCCGGCATGGCCGGCGGCGCCTCCGCGCAGGATCTCGCCAGTGCTGCGCTCAAGGCCTGCCGGCCTCGGCTCGACGCCATGCACACGGCGTTTCGCGATTACCTGGATGCGCAGATGGTGTCCTCGCATGGGCGCGATGGCGCGCGCCAGGCCGCTGAGCGGGTGAGCCAGGATACCGAAGCCAAGACCCGCAACTACCTGGTCCGCTACGTCGAGCGGGAGCGCTATACCGCCAAGGCGCAATAACGCACGAGGCCTGCGCTTGCGTTCCGATTGCACTGCGGATTGCACTGCGGTTGGGGGCTCCGGCACGGCTGTGGTGTAATGCGCGGGCGCCGGCGTGCATTCCTGCCTCGTACCTGCTCGCCAGGCGCCAGGCCGTCGCGCCCCACCCACCTTGCACCCACCTTATTGCGGTCCCTTCCCGATGACTCTTTCCCCCGAACGCTTGCAACTTGCCCATGAGCGTTTTCTCGCCGACAACCCCGAAGTGGTGGCGCTGCTCAAGGTCATCACCCCGCGCCACGCGCGCGCTGTCGGCATGAGCGTGGAGGCCTTCCAGCTCTCGGAGCTGGAGCGCGCCATCGGCCGCGAAGCCAGGCTCCGGCGCCTCACCGTCGAGGAGCTGCTGCTGGTGTACCTGGGCGAGCGCGCGGCGCCGGCGCCGCGGCGTTAGATGCGCTAGCCGCCGGCCTTCCCGGTGCCGGTCTTGCCGCGCGCCGGGCTCAGGAACGCCCAGGCGCATGCTGCCCCTCCGGCAGCCAGCAGCGCCGACAGCAGCATGACCCAGCGAAAGCCGGCCACGAAGGCGCCGTCCACCGCACGCCGAACGGCCGCCTTTACCTGCGGGGCCGTGGCCGCCGGCAGCGTGATGGCGGCGAGCTTCGCGCGTTGCGCCTGCACGGACCGAGCCACCTGCGCCGACACCGCGCCGCTGGCCACCGACTGGCCAAGCGAGCGGTCCAGCCGGTAGTCGAACACGCGCACCATCACGATCCCCAGCATGGCAATCGCCAGCAGCGTGGCCACGCGTGCCGCCGCATTGTTGATGCCAGACGCCGTGCCGGCCGAGCCCAGCGGCACCGCGTTCATGACGGTGGTGGTCAGCGGCGCCACGCTGATCGTCATGCCCGCGCCGAGCACCAGCACCGCGGGAAAGTAGGCCAGCCAGTAGCTGCCGCCGCTGGCGGCGGCATCGGGCAATGCAAACAGCGCGAAGCCCGCGGCCGCTACCAGCGGGCCGACGATCAGCGGCTTGCGCGCGCCATGCCGGTCCACCAGCCCGCCGGCCCAGCCGGACAGCAGGAACATCAGCAGGATGAACGGCAGCAAGGCGGCACCGGCCTGCGTCGACGAATAGCCCTGCACCTGGATCAGGTTGAGCGGGAAGAAGAACAGGCCGCCGCCCAGCGCCGCGTAAAGCAGCAAGGTGAGCAGGTTGGCACCCAGGAAAGCGCGCGAGCGGAACAGCGCGGGTGGCATCACCGGGTTGGCCACGCGGGTCTCCGCCAGCACGAACAGCCCGAGCGCAACGAGGCCGGCCGCAAACGGCATCCACACGGCTGGGTGGCCCCAGCCCTGCGCCGGCGACTCGATCAGGCCGTAGACCACGCCCCCCAGCCCAAACGCTGCAAGCAGGCTGCCGGGCCAGTCGAGTCCACCGGGATGCTGCGGTGCGCGGCTTTCCGGCACGCGCCAGAACACGATGGCCAGCACCGCCGCCGCCAGCGGCAGGTTGACCAGGAAGGCCGCGCGCCACGACAGATGCTCGATCAGCCAGCCGCCCACCACGGGCCCGAGCGCGGTGGTCATCGCGGTGGCGCCGGACCAGGTGCCGATGGCCTTGCCGCGCCGGCTCGCGTCGAACGAGGCCGACAGCAACGCCAGGCTGCCCGGCACCAGCAGCGCCGCGCCCAAGCCCTGCGCGGCCCGCGCGGCGACCAGGTGGCCAATGTTGCCGGCCAGGCCGCACCAGGCCGAGCTGGCTGCAAAGATCGCCACGCCCAGCGCAAACACGCGACGGCGCCCGAAGCGGTCACCGCAGGCGCCGCCCACCAGCAGCAAGGCTGCCAGCAGCAACGCATAGGCCTCCACCGCCCACTGCATGCCGCTCAGGCTCGCATCGAAATCCTTTTGCAGCGCGGGCAGGGCCACGTTGACCACGGTGCCATCGATAAAGGCCATGCTGGACGCCAGGATGGTGGCGGCCAGCACCCAAGGTTCGTCGGCCCTGGCGCAGGGTGGCCCGCCAGGGGCGGTCCGCAGCGTTGCGTCGTCGCACGGGCTCTGGGCCAGCGGCGTGGTGGGCATGTTCAGCGCTTGCTGTGTGGGCCTGTCATGCTGCCGCCGGGCCAACCGGCTCCAGCGGATGCAGCTCGCCCAGCATGGTCGGGATCAGCTCGGACACCGTGGGGTGGATATGCATGGCGCGCTGGACCACCGTGTACGGCGCGCACGCATACATCGCGTCGAGGATGCAATGGATCACCTCGTCGCCGCCCACGCCCAGCACCGCCGCGCCAAGGATCTCGCGGCTGTCGGCATCCACCAGGATCTTCATGAAGCCTTGCGTTTCGCCTTTTTCCACCGCGCGGCCAACCCGCGTCATCGGCCGCATGCCAACCAGCACCTTGCGCCCGGACTGGCGCGCCTCGGCCTCGTTCATGCCGACGCGCCCCAGCGGTGGGTCGGTGTAGAGCGCATAGGCGGGGATGCGGTCGCCGAGCGTGCGGGGCGGCTCGCCGGATGCCGCGTCCAGCAGGTTGGCGGCGACGATCTCGAAGTCGTTGTAGGCGGTATGGGTAAAGGCGCCGCGCCCGTTGCAGTCGCCCATGGCCCAGATCCCGGGCACATTGGTGCGCAACTGTTCGTCCACCTGGATGTAGCCGCGCGCATCCACGGCAACGCCGGCGCGGTCCAGGCCAAGGTCGTCGGTATTGGGCCGCCGCCCCACCGCCAGCAGCACGTGCGAGCCGACGATCTCGGGCGCGCCGTGCGCGCAATCCATCTTCACCACGACCTCGGCGCCGCGCTGCTCCAGCGCGATGCACTCGGCGTCGAGACGCAGCCCGATGCCCTCGGTGGCGAGGATGCCGCGCACGGCGTCGGACACGTCGGGATCCTCCCGCTCGATCAGGCGCGGGCCGCGCTGCACGATGGTGACCTCGCTGCCGAAGCGGCGAAACATCTGGCCGAACTCCAGACCGATGTAGCTGCCGCCCACCACCAGCAGGTGCCGCGGCAAGGTGTCCACGCGCATCATTCCGGCGTTGGTCAGGTAGTCCACCTGCTCCAGCCCAGGCATCGGCGGCGCGGCGGCGCGCCCACCGACGTTGATGAAGATCTTGCCGGCCCGCAGCAGGGTGTCGTTTACGCGCACGGTGTCTGGGCCCTCGAAGCGCGCGTGGCCGAGATGGACGGTGCCGTGCTCCAGCGTGCGCACCCACGTTTCCACGCCGTGCGTGGACTTGCCGACGACGCCGTCCTTGCGCGCCTTGACGCGAGCCATATCCACCGTCACAGGCCCGGTGGGCACCACGCCGTACTCGGCGCCGCGCCGTGCCAGGTTAGCCGCGTAGGCGCTCGCCACCATGGTCTTGGTGGGGATGCAGCCGGTGTTGACGCAGGTCCCGCCGAACGACTGGCGCTCGATCACGGCCACCCTCTGGCCGGCTGCGCTCAGGCGCGCCGCCAGCGGGGGGCCGGCCTGGCCGGTGCCGATGATGATGGCGTCGTAGTCGAGTGTCATGGCGGGGGCTCCTGGGCATCACATCACAGCATCGCCAGCGGGTGCGGGCCGTCCGGTGGCTGGAAGGCCGCGTCCAGCTCGGCCAGTTGCTGCGTGGAGAGTGTCAGCGCGAGCGCGCCATGGTTCTCGCGCAGGCGCTCGCGATGGCTGGTCTTGGGAATCGCGATGACGCCCTGCTGCGCCAGCAGCCAGCCCAGCGCCGCCTGCACCGGGCTGATGCCATGCTTCTGGGCAAAGCGCGCAAGCCGCGGGTTGCGCAGCAGCGTGGCTTGCTCGATCGGCGAGTAAGCCATCAGGGCAACGCCATGCTCGCGCAGCCAGGGCAGCAAGTCCCACTCGATGCCGCGCCGCGTGAGGTTGTAGAGCAACTGGTTGGCCGCGACCTCCTTGCCGCCGGGCACGCGCCACAGCGCGCGCATGTCGTCCAGGTCGAGGTTGCTGACGCCGAAGTGACGGATCTTGCCCGCCTTGCGCAGCGCCATGAAGGCCTCCATGGTCTCCGCCAGCGGCACGCCGCCACGCCAGTGCAGCAGGTACAGGTCGAGGCGGTCGGTGCCCAGGCGGCGCAGGCTGCGCTCGCAGGCGGCCACCGCGCCGGTGCGCCCGGCGTTGTGCGGGTACACCTTGCTGACCAGGAAGACCTCGTCGCGCCGGCCGGCGATGGCTTCGCCGACCAGTTCCTCGGAGCGGCCATCGCCGTACATCTCGGCGGTGTCGATCAGGGTCAGGCCCAGGTCCAGCCCGAGACGCAGCGTGGCAAGCTCTTCCGCGCGCGCAGCCGGCTGATCGCCCATGTTCCAGGTGCCCATGCCGAGCGCGGCAACGCTTTCGCCGCCGGGCAGACTCACGGTTTTCATGCGGTGTTCCGGTGGGAAGTGCAGGGTGGAGCCGCTGACATGTGGCGTGCAAAGCACGCGCGCACGGCCGGCTACCCACTCACACTAGGTAAGGATGGCGCGATCCACAAGGCGCGGCGCGCGCCGCCGCGTTCAGGCCAGGCCGGTCACGTAGTAGACCGTGATCACGAAGAACACGGCCAGCGTCTTGATGACGGTCACCGCGAAAATGTCGCGGTAGGACTCCCGGTGCGTCAGGCCCGTCACCGCCAGCAGGGTGATCACGGCGCCGTTGTGCGGCAGCGTATCCATGCCGCCGCTGGCCATGGACACCACGCGGTGCAGCACCTCGAGCGGAATGCCGGCGGCCTGCGCGCCGTGGATGAAGGTGTCCGACATGGCGGCCAGCGCGATGCTCATGCCGCCCGACGCCGAGCCGGTGATGCCCGCCAGCGTGCTGACAGACACGGCGGCATTGACCAGCGGGTTGGGGATGCTCTTGAGCGCATCGCTGACGACCAGGAAGCCGGGCAGCGCGGCGATCACGCCGCCGAAGCCATACTCCGAGGCCGTGTTCATGGCGGCCAGCAGCGCGCCGCCGATGGCGCTCTTGCTGCCCTCGGCAAAGCGCTCGCGCACCGCGCCGAACGCCGTCGCCACCACCACCACGATGCCCAGCAGCAGCGCCGCCTCCACCGCCCAGATCGCGGTCACGGTGGCGATCTGCGTCTCCACGGGCTTGGCCAGCCCGGGCAGCGACACGCTGTAGCTGCTGCCGTACCACTGCGGAATCATGCGCGTGAAGACGAAGTTGGCCACGCCCACCACCACCAGCGGCAGCAGCGCCAGTGCCGGATGCGGCAGGTGGCCGGTCTGGCTGCGCTCCGGCTCATTGCGCAACGCTGTCCCATAGCCCTCGCCGCGTGCCATGGCCGCGCGGCGGCGCCACTCCAGGTAGCCCAGGCCCACCCCGATGATGAACAGCGAGCCGAGCAGGCCTAGCACCGGCGCTGCCCAGGTCGTGGTCTTGAAGAAGGTGGTGGGGATGATGTTCTGGATCTGCGGCGTGCCCGGCAGCGAATCCATGGTGAACGAGAACGCGCCCAGCGCAATGGCGCCGGGCATCAGCCGCTTGGGGATATTGCTCTGCCGGTAAAGCTCCGCCGCGAACGGATAGACGGCGAACACCACCACGAACAGCGAGACGCCGCCATAGGTCAGCAGCGCGCAAACGGCGACGATCACCGCATTGGCACGCGAGCGGCCTATGTAGCGGATGGCGGCGGCCACGATGGACTCCGAGAAGCCCGACAGCTCGATCACCTTGCCGAACACGGCGCCCAGCAGGAACACCGGGAAATACAGTTTGACGAAGCCGACCATTTTCTCCATGAAGATGCCGGAGAAGACCGGCGCCACGGCGGCAGGCTCGGTCAGCAGGACGGCGCCGAGCGCGGCCACCGGGGCGAACAGGATGACGCTGTAGCCACGGTAGGCCGCAAACATCAGGAAGGCCAGGGCGGCCAGGACTATCAGGAAGGACATCGGTTCTCCTTGTGGTTCTTCCGCGCGCGCGGCGCTCGTGGCGCCGTGCGCGGCAGATCAGGTGCCGACTTTGCCACAGCTTGCTGCACTGCGACAATGTCCTGCCTCAAAGGCTCGCCTCTTTGCCCTCGTCCGTGGCCAGGGCTTCAGCCGTGGTGGTAGCGGTATTCCTGCGACAGGCCGCCGTAGCCGTAGGTGGCGGCGCGCGCATCCACTACGTGGATGTATGACACCGGATGCACGTTGCCGATCAGCTCCGAGAGGGCCTCGAACACGGCCTTCAGGTACTGCGCTTTCTCCGCTTTGGTGTTGGTTTCGTCCGTTACGCTGATGTCGAGGTGAAAGGCGTTGCGGCCAAGCTCCGAGAGCGGGTCGCCGCCAATGATCCAGGCGTCGTGGTCGATGTACTGCACGGAAACGACGGTGACCTCCGGCTTCTTGCCGAGCACGCGCTGGGTCAGCTCGGCTACGGCGGCGGCGCTGCGGCGGGTCAGCGATGCGTTGGGTTTGCCGGAGATCTGCAGGTTGATGTGGGGCATGACGGACTCCTTTGTTCTTGCGGTTTCACTGGGTTGGCTGGGTTTGGCTCAGCGGGTAAGTGATGCCAGTTTAGGTGTTTGCCTTCCATCGGAAAAACGGGAATTTACGATACTATCCATCGTCAATACCGAAATAAGATTGGGGGCCCGCCATGCGCGCACTTGAACTCGACCAGCTACGCACGTTCGTGACCGTGGCGGACGCCGGCAGCCTGTCCGCCGCGGCGCCTCGGCTGTTCCTGTCGCAGTCCTCGGTCAGCGAGCAACTGCGTAAGCTGGAGGAGCGCGCCGGCGTGCCGCTGCTCACGCGCGGCAAGCAGGGCGCGGCGCCGACACCCGCCGGCACGCGTTTGCTCGAGCATGCGCGGCGCATCCTCGCGCTGTCCGAGCTGGCGCTGCAAGACCTGCGCGGCCACACGCTGGATGGCGAGTTGCGGCTCGCGGTGACGGACTACTTCCGGCCAGGCGAGATCGCCGGCATGCTGCGCGGGCTGCGCGAGCGCTATCCCTACCTGCGGCTGCATGTACAGGTGACGAAAAGCAGCGTCATCGATGCGGGAATGCACACCGATGATTTCGATATCGGCTTGTCGATGCGGTTGCCGGGCAAGGGGGGAGGCCAGCAGGCTGGCGCCAAGGGCGCGCGCGGCACCGTGCTGCGCCGCGAGGCGCTGGCCTGGGTCGCGGCGCAAGGCGAGGCGGAGCGCGTGCGCGGCCCGCTGCCGCTGGTGCTGCTGCCCGATACCTGCTCGCTGCATCAGTTCGTGGTGCAGACGCTGCGGCGACGGCGCCTGGACCACGCGATTGCCCATTCCGCCTCGGGCGTTGCTGGCCTGCATCTGGCGCTGGCTGCCGGGCTTGGTGTCTCGTGCCTGAACGAGTCGGCGATCGGGCCGGGCGTGGCGCGGATCGATGCGGCTACGCTGGCCAGGCTCAAGCTGCCGGCCTTGCCCACGGCGGAGTTTTTCCTGCTGCCGGCACGGGCCGGGGAGGCAGAGCTGGTCGGGAAGGTCAGGGCGGCGCTGGCGGAGCAGTTTGCATAGCCGCGCAGTGGATTGACTCGTCCCTTTTCAGGTCTCGGTCCACTGCCGCAGCAGGTTGTGGTAGCAACCCACCAGCGAGCGCCGCGCACCATCGTCGGCGCCGGTCTGGTTGAGTTTCTGGATCGCGTTGTCGAGGTCGAACAGCAGCGCGCGCTGCGCGTCGTCGCGCACCAAGCTCTGGATCCAGAAAAAGCTCGCCACGCGCGTGCCGCGCGTGATCGGCGTGACCTGGTGCAGGCTGGTGGCGGGATAGATCACCATGTCGCCGGCTTCCAGCTTGACGCTGTGGGTGCCGTAGGTGTCTTCCACCTGCAGCTCGCCGCCGTCATAGCTGGCGGGGTCGCTGAGGAACAGCGTGGCCGAGATATCGGTGCGCAGCTTGCGGCCATTGTGCGGATGAATGCGCACGCCGCCGTCCACATGGGCGCCGAAGGTCATGCCCTCGCTGTAGCGGTTGAACATCGGCGGGTAGACGATATTGGGCAGCGCCGCGCTGATGAACAGCGGATTGCGCTCGAGCATGCCAAGGATCAGGTGCTGGCACTGCTGCGCCACTTCGGCGCGCTCGTCGATCTGCTGGTTGAACTTGACCGGCGCGCCGGAGTAGCCGGCCGATACGCGGCCATCCACCCAGGCCGTGCCGGCCTGGTCGAGATGCTGGCGCAGCACGGCAAGCTGCTCCGCGTTGAGGACCTTGGGAATGCAGACAAGCATGACGATCTCGACAGGGTTCGGCGGCAGCGCGCGGCGGGAGGTTTCCGGCCCTGCCGCGTGGCGTGACATGGCATCGCGCCACTTTACCTCAGCTTACATACGGTAGATGAAGGACAGCATCGCGGTGCGGCCGGTGCCGGGCACCGAGCGTCCGCCGTCCGACTGGATCAGCGCATCGTAGTACTTCTTGTCGAACACGTTGAACAGGTTCAGGCGCACGTCGTACTTCGGCTGATGGTAGGCAATCATGCCGTCCCAGCGCACGTAGCCACCCACCTGCACGGTGTTGGTGTTGTTGGCGTAGCGCTGCGACATATAGAAGGCGCCGCCGCCCACTTCCCAGTCCTGCAGCACGCGGTAGCTGGTCCACGCCGTCGCGGTGTGCTTGGGCGTATTGGTGGGGACCATGCCTTGGGTGCCGGCGGCGATGCCGTTGACGATCTCGCCGTCCAGATAGGTGTATCCCGCGAAGACCTGCCACTTGCTGGTGATGCGGCCGGTGGCGCCGGCGCGGAAGCCGCGCACGCGGATCTTGCCGGCCAGCGAGTACGTGGTGGCGTCGATCTGGCTGCGGGCGTTGTCCTTGGTGATCTGGAACAGCGCCGAATTCAGCGACAGGTCGCCGCCCAGCAGATCCCACTTGCCGCCCACTTCATAGGACTTGTTCTTTTCCGGGTCCAGGTTCTGCTGGCCCACGGTGCCCACCAGTTGCTCCAGCGACGGGTTGAACGACGTGCCGTACGACAGGTAGTAGGACTGCGCCTCGGTCGGCTGCCAGATGCCGCCCACGCGCACGCTGGTGAAGTTGACGGTCTGATCGGCGTTTGCGAGAGCGGTGTTGTTTGCGGTATTTGTAGAGTTGATCGAGTTGGAGATGCTGGCGATATAGCGGTCATAGCGTAGCCCTGCCACTAGCTTCCATTGCTTGCTGAACTCCACCGAGTCATTGACATACGTCGCCAGCGTATTGGCTGACGCGCCCTGCCGATTACCATCTGCGCTTGGTGCAGTGGTTGGCGAGTTGCTATATGTAGGATTGATCACCGGTTCGCAGGCTACGTAGCCCGTGGTGACGGCTGTGGAGCCTCTAACCAGAGGCTGTCCGTTGCAGGTGCCATTGCGATAGTAGTTCTGGTTGTCATAGCCATCGTGGCCGATTTCCGCGCCCACCAGCACGGTGTGCTTGACCGGGCCGGTGTCGAACTTGGCGGTCAGCTCGGTCTGGTTGAAGATCGAGTAGTCGCGGATGTGGCGGTCATGGCTTTGCTGGCGCACAAACAGCGAACCAAGCGGGAGTGTAGTGGTGGTCAGCGGGGTGAAGATGCCGCCGCTGACCGTGCCGACGGCGTTCGGCGCGGTTTCGCGCGCGTTGGTGTTGACGTAGTTGAACTGGGTCTGGTTGCGCAGGCGCAGGTTGGGCGAGAACTTGTGATCCACGGTGGCGCCCAGCGAGGCCACGTCCTGGATGGTGCGGTCGTCGTTGAAGCCATAGGCCGTCTTTCGGTCGACGTTGACCGGGTGCCCGTTGATGGCCGGCAGGCCGTAGTCGGGCTGGTCCTCGTTATGCTGCAGCAGCGCCGACAGCGTGATCTCGGTGGGGGTGCCAATGCCCAGGCGCCACGACGGCGCCAGGCCGAAGTCCTTCACCTTGGTCTGGTCGCGCGTGCTAGCCGAGCCGTCCTGGGCCATCGCCGCGATGCGAAAGGCCGAGGTCTCGCCCGTGGGCGTGTTGTAGTCCGCGGTGGCGCGCACCAGGCCGTTGGTGGTGACCGAGCCGGTGACTTCGGTGGCAGCCTTCAGCGACGGTTTCTTGGTGACCTGGTTGATCACGCCCCCGGTTGATCCACGCCCGAACAGCATCGACGAGGGACCCATCAGCACTTCCACCGAATCCAGCGCGAAGACGTCGCGATAGTACTGGCCGCGGTCTCGGAAGCCATCCAGGTAGATGTCGGTGCGCGCGGAGAAACCGTTGAGGTTGATGTTGTTGCCGATCTGGCCACCCTCCGCGCCGCCGATGGTGATGCCCGGGACATTGCGCAGCGCATCGGCCAGCGAGGTGCCGCCCTGCGCGTCGATCAGCGCTTTGTTGACCACCGTGACCGATTGCGGAATGTCGCGCAGTTCCGCGGGCAGCTTGCTGATTGAACTCTTCACCGCGCTGTAGTCGTCATTGGCGCTGCTGCCTTGCACCACCACCTCATGCAGCGTCGTCGTGGGCTGTGTCGCGGGGGCCGTGGCGGCCGTCTGGGCCAGGGTGGCAACGGGCGTGGCGAACAGCGCGAGCAGGGCAGTCGCGATCGGCGTGCGGCGATTCATGTCGTTTCTCGGTTCCGGTGCGGCCGCGGGCACGAGCCGGCCGGCAGCGGCAAGAAGGTGCGCGCCTGGATCGGTTCGGCCAACGGCGGAAGGCAATCATGGTTGGGCGAGCCGGAATATAAATGCGAATGATTTGCGTTGCAATTCGCGTTGTCTTTTTATCACAGACAATGTGATTGCACTTCTAATGTTCTAATGTAGCAACATTAATTGGCATTTGTGGATCATGCTACGTGCGTTGGCTGTTTAAAGATTTGTATCGAGCACATCTATCAAATGAAACGGGCCCGTACGTAACGAGCCCGATACAGACATTCACCGCCCTTGTCGTCGGGGCGGCTGAAAATATTTCTTATTCCGCCGTCATGTTGGCGTTTTTTGCGAGACGGCCAAGGCGCTCGCGCTCCGACTTGATGAAGGCAATGAAGCTCTCCTGCGTGCCGCCGGCGGGTTCGATGCCGTTGGGAATCAGCCGGTCGCGCGTTTCCTGCGTTTGCATGGCGGCGCTCATTTCGGCGTTCATCTTCTTGAGGATGGCGGGGTCGGTGCCCTTGGGCGCGAACACGCCGGCCCAGTGGCCAATACGCACGTCCGGCATGCCTTGCTCGGCGGTGGTTGCGATGTTCGGCGCCGCGCTCATGCGCTTGTCCCAGGTCGCGCCCAGCGCCTTGAGCTTGCCGGCCTTGATGTTGGGCAGCACCACCACGCTGGCCTCGGAGGTAGCCGTGACCTGGTTGCCGATCACTGCGGTAATGCTCTCCGAGCCGCTCTTGTAAGGCACCACGGTCAGCACCGCGCCTTTCTCCTTGAGCATCTCTTCGACAAAGTGCGGCGTGCTGCCGCTGCCGGCGGTGGCGAAGTTGGCGCCCGAAGCCTGCTTCTTGGAATACTCGACCAGTTCCTTCAGGTTGTTCACCGGCAGGGACGGCGAAACCACGATCACGGATGGGCTCACCGCGACCAGCGAGACCGGCACCAGGTCGTCGGCCGCGTAGGGCATCTTGGTGCGGATCAGGCTGTTGGTGACCGTGCCTACGGCGCCGATCAGGAAGGTGTAGCCATCCGGCTTGGCCTTGGCCACGTAGTCCGCACCCACCACGCCGCCAGCGCCCGGGCGGTTCTCGATCATCACGGTCTGGCCCAGGCGCTTGCCAACCGCGTCGGCGGCAGCGCGCGCCACCAGGTCATTGGCGCCACCGGCGGTAAACGGCACGACGAACTTGATCACGTGAGTCGGCCAGGCATCGGTGGCCTGCGCGGGCGTGGCGAAGCCGGCGGCGGCGAACAGGGCGGGAACGGCGAGGGCCAGCGCGCGGCTGGTGGCGGGAATACGCATGGTTGTCTCCATTGGCTGTTTTGGGTGCACGGCTGCACGGGTGCTAGGTGCTAAGTGCTAGGTCCTCAGGTGCTGCTGCGACGGATCATAACCAGCGAACCTGTCAATTCGCTGAATCCGCATGCGCCCCCGTTACTGGCTTTCCGCGCTCTGCTGTGCCAGCCAGTTGCGGAACGTCCGTGCTGCCGCGGCCTCCGCGCGGTCTTGCGGCCACACCGCGTAGTAGCCACCGCCCAGGCTCGCGCTCGCCTCGCAGGCGCGCACCAGCAGCCCTTCCTGCAGGCAGCGGTCGATCATGTGGCGCCACCCCAGGGCGATGCCCTGGCCTTCGATGGCGAGCTGCAGCAGGATCGGATACTGGTTGGCCACCAGCTTGTGCGGTGGCCGTGCGTCCGCAAGGCCGTTGTGCGCCAGCCAGGTCTGCCACGACATCCATTGGCGCTGTCCGTCTTCGAGCATCAGCAAGGTCTCGCCGGGGAGGTCCGCAGGCTCCAGCCGGCGGCCGGCCAGGTAGTGCGGCGCGCAGACGGGAAACACGTCTTCGTCGTAAAGCCGGCGCGATGCCAGTCCCGCGGGCGGCCCCTCGCGCAGGTAATACATGCCCACGTCGAACTCGGCGGGCGAGAGCGAGGCCAGGCTGTCGTTGACCAGCAGGCGCAGGTGGATGTCGGGGTGCGCGGTGCGAAAGGCTGCCAGCCTGGGCGTGAGCCAGAGCACCGCGACGCCGCAGGAGCAGGCCACCGTCAGCTCGGCATGGCCCTTGCGCTTCATCACATCCTCGGTCGCTTCGGCGCAGGCCGACAGCAGGCGCTGCACCTCTTCGGCATAAGCCTGGCCGCTCACGGTCAGGCGCAGTGCGCGCGGCTCGCGGATGAAGAGTTTCTTGCCAAGGAAGTGTTCGAGCTGCGCCACCTGGCGGCTGATGGCGCTCTGCGTCAGGTGCAGTTCGCTGGCGGCGCGGGTGAAGCTGCCATGCCGCATGGCCGACTCGAAGGCGACCAGGCAGGGCAGCGGCGGAAGGGGGGAGATACGCATGGTGGCGAGTGGAACGGTTTAGCCGCCATGATAGTGCGGGGAGAGGGCGGGCGTTCGTTACGCCGCCATGCTGGAATAAACAGCCGGCTCCGCTTCAAGTGGCTCCTAGCTAAGCCACCCCTCTCCCCGGCCCTCTCCCCGTGAGGGGAGAGGGAGAGACAGCCGTCGTAATGGCAGACGGCTTTGGCCTGTCCTGCTGGCTTCGTTCGGCGTCTTGGCTTTCAGGCGGGCTGCCGATGCAGCCGTCCTGCCTGCATTACCAACGCCAGGTGCTTGCCCTGGCCGCACAGCACACTGATGTCCGCCAGCGGGTTGCCATCAACCGCGATCAGGTCGGCCAGCGCGCCGGCGCGCACGGTGCCGAGCTCGCCTTCGCGCTGCAGGATCGCGGCGGCGATCGAGGTGGCGCTGCGGATCGCCTCCAGGTTGCCGAGCAGCTCCGCGCGGATGCGGAACTCATCCGACTGGTCCTGGTGCATCTCGCCCAGCAGGTCGGAGCCAAAGCCCATCGGCACGCCGGCTTCCGCGTAGATGGCGAGGGAGTCGCGGCCGGCCTGGCGCACGGATTCGATCTTGGCCACCGATTCCGCCGGCAAGCCCAGGCGCGCGCCGTCGCGCGCGAGCGCTTCGTAGGTGACCAGGGTAGGCACCACGAACGCGCCATGCTCGCGCATCACGCGCGCGGCTGCGCGGTCGACAAGGTTGCCGTGCTCGATGGTGCGCACGCCGCAGCGCACCGCGCGCGCGATGGCGCGGCCGGTATAGGCGTGCGCCATCACATACGTCTGGGCCGCCTCGGCCTCGGCCACGATGGCGCGGATCTCGTCTTCACTGTATTGCGTGTTGCCGATCGGGTCGGTGGGCGACGCCACGCCGCCGGATGCCATGATCTTGATCTGCGTGGCGCCCTTCTGGATCTCTTCGCGCACCGCCAGACGCACCGCATCCACGCCATCGGCCACACGTGCGATGGCGCCGGCACGGAAGGCGCACGAGCATGGCTCCAGCACATCGGCGCGCGGGCGGAAGTCGCCGTGCCCGCCGGTTTGCGACAGTGCCTTGCCGGACGGGAAGATGCGCGGGCCCGGTACCAGGCCGGTCTCGATGGCCTGCGACAGGCCCCAGTCGGCGCCGCCCGCATCGCGTACGGTGGTGAAGCCGCGCTCGAGCATGGCTTTCATGATTGGCACGGCGCGCAACGCCACCAGTACATTAGGCTGCACCGCATTCAGGCCGAGGTTGGCCAGCGACGCCAGCACGTGCACGTGACAGTCGATCAGCCCGGGCATCACGGTCTTGCCGCGGAGGTCGATCACCTGCGCGCCGGGCGCGTGGATCGGCGCGGCCGAAACGTCGGCGATGCGCTCGCCTTCGATCAGCACATCGTGGCGTTGCAGGAGGCTGCCATGGGCAGGGTCGAGGACGTTGCCGCCCTTGAGTAGGATCTGTTTCATGCGCGGGACAGTCATTAGACGGGTTGAGCGGCTCGGGTAGCCTGCGCCGGGCACAGGTAGGCGGGCTCGCGCACCAGGCGCGTGCCGGCCAGGCTGATGGCGGCGGCGAACATCACGTAGAACGCAGGCGCCATGGTGCTGCCCGTGCTGGCGATCAGCCAGGTGATGATGAACGACGCGAAGCCGCCGAAGATGGTGACCGCCAGGTTGTAGGCCACCGACAATCCGGTCGACAGCACCTTGGCCGGGAAGAGCTCGGAGAACGCCGCCAGGATCGGGCCGGTGTAGGTGGCGATCAAGATACCGAACACCAGCTGGAAGACCACCAGCGAAGCCAGCCCCGGGGCCTGGTTGATGTAGGCGAACATCGGGTAAGCCAGCACCAGGATCAGCAGCGCGGAACCCGATAGCAGCACGCGGCGCCCGATGCGATCGGCCAGCAGCCCGACCAGCGGCGAACACACCATGATCGCCAGTCCGCCCACCATGCCGGCGATGAAGCCAGTCGACTGCGGCACATGGAGCACTTTGACCGAGTACGTCGGCATATAGAACAGCAGCACATAGGTGCAGACCGTCCACAAGATCACCATCGAGAAGCTGGCCGCGGTCTGGCGCGGGTAGTCGCGCAGCACTTCGGTCAGCGGCGAGTCCGACTTGTCGGTGGCATCGCGGAAGGTCGGCGTCTCGTCGAGGTGATGGCGGATGTAGTAGCCAACCGGCCCGATCACGATGCCGAGCAGGAATGGCAGGCGCCAGCCCCAGCTATTGAGCGCCTCGGTGCTCAGCGCGGAGGTGACGAAGGTGCCGACCGCAGCGCCCAGCAGCACGGCCACGCCGATGCTCGCCTGGATCCAGCTGGAGTAGTAGGCGCGGCGCTCCACCGGGGCGTACTCGGTCAGGAAGGCGGTGGCGCCGCCCATCTCGCCGCCGGCGGAGAAGCCCTGCAGCAGCCGTGCCACCACGATCAGCAGCGGTGCGAAGACACCGATCTGATCATAGGTGGGCGCCAGGCCGATCATGGTGGTGCCCAGCGCCATCAGCAGGATGGTCAGCGACAGCGCGGCTTTGCGGCCCACGCGGTCGGCGTATACCCCGAGGATGATGCCGCCGACCGGCCGCATGAAGAATCCCACGCCAAACGTGGCAACCGCGAGCAGCAGTGAAGACAGGTCATTGCCGGTGGGAAAGAAAAGCTTCGCGATGATGACGGCGAAGAAACTGTAGACGGTGAAGTCGAACCACTCGAGACCGTTGCCGATCACGGTGGCGACGATGGCGCGGCGGCGTTGCGCGCCGCTGACGCTTGGTGGCTTCGATGGCGCTTCTGGGTGGGCGCTTGCGTGCATGACATCCTCCTGGGTTGGCGGGCCCGTTGCGCGCACCGCGTCGATGCCGGGTCGGCGTGGCAGCGCCGCCCGGTGCGGTCGGGGATCAATCGGCGCACGGCAGGTAGTCCGATGGTAGGAGCAGCGCCGCCGGGCCGAAAACGAATTCTGCGCATGTCGTCATGCGGGCAGCGCATGGCAGGCAACGGGCCGCATGCCGCGCAACGGAGCGCGGGCGGCATGGGTGGTGGGGCGGGCGGGGGAGGGTGTGGCGGAGGTGGCGCGGCGGCGATGCGCGCAGGCAAGCTGGCGATGATGCCGGTGCCGTCGGTGGCACCGGCATTGCCGGTCGTGGCAGGCTAGCGTTCGCGCTCCCAGGTCTGGGTGCGGCCCAGCAGGCTGATGCCGATGAAGCCGCGCACGTTGAGCTTCTTGCCATCATCCGCCAGCGACATCTTGGTCTTGTAGAGCTTGCCGCTTTCGGGGTCGAGGATCTCGCCGCCGCTCCACTCGTTGTCGCCGGTCTTGCGCAGGCCGGTGATGATGGTCATCCCCATGATGGGCTGGTCGCGGCGCGCGTCGGTGCACTTGTCGCACACCTTGGCCTTGCCGTCGTTCTCGGTGAAGCTCTTGACCAGCTTGCCGCTGTAGACGCCGTTCTGTTCGCTGATTTCCACCAGGCCGCGCGGCTTGCCGGTGGCGTCGTCGATGGTCTTCCATGAGCCGGCGGGGGTGGCCTGGGCCAGCGCAGCGGCGCTACCCAGCAGCGCGCCGGCGAGCACGGCGGTGCGTGCCGCGATGGCGGCGGCGCGTGCGACGCAGCGGGGGGCAGTAAAGTGCATCGTGATCTCCTCTTCGAGTTGGTGCGCGCCATGATGCCAGCACAGGGCCAGCCCGGCGGCGCGCGTACGCCAATCTACTGGCGATGCGCTCTCGCTGCAATCGCCAGCCCGCCTTTGCGTACGCACCAAAGCCCCCCTGGCAACTGCCGCAGACCGGCCTGGCGTCTGGAAGCAGGCGGATTCTGTCATGCAGCAAATTGTCCGCTGCCCGGCACTCGAAGCAATCCTCTAGCGATGCGTTTCAAGTGGGGGCGCCACGGCGTGCTTGCTGCCTCAGGGGCGCCGGCGCGTGCGGCCATCCACGCTCTCGTTCCTTGCGTGCACCGGCGACCTGCTCCTTTGGCAGTAGACCATTCGGATGGTGCGCGAGCCGATGCCTCGCCACGCGATCTGCCGCCCTGGTCGACGCGCGAAGTCATCCGCTGTCGGACGCATGCCGACACTGCCGTGAGACCACCGGCGAGACCACCAGCGAAGCGAGATTCGGAAGGGCATCTCACGTGTCGATGACGCCTGCGCGATGCGAGTGCGAGATGGTGGTCGACATCGTTCGAGCATCGTTGGAGAGCGCGTGTCGCGGTGACGATTCTCAAACCGTTGCGTCGGCGCATCACTGCGCGCGCTGTGCGTGAGCGTGCGTGCCGGGTTGAGGCGACGCGCACTGTCCGCGCTGCGCGCCGCGTTGCGGATGCGCGTCTTCGCGGTAGCGTTGCCGATGTCCTCGCAGCGCTCGATCGCATCCGGGCATCACGCGTCCCGGCGCTCGCGCAACGCGTGCCGACGGTTGTCGCGCAGAATTTTTCTGCTTCCCCAAAAGCCTTTGTGCATGCGGGTTTCCGGCTTTACACAATGAGCGGAAATCGGCATTGCTGAAGGGCATGGAAGACGCGCCGGCTGCGATGCGCACGCCGGAATTCCGGAGCACGCCAGCGACGTCTTCGCGCTCGCGCGATGCTGTGTCGAAGCTGCATCGAGCATGGTCGCGAGCAGCGTCGCGAGGGTGCGAGAGACGCGATGAGAGCGCGGCGCGCGCAAGCAAAGACGAGGTCAGCGCAGCGCAACGACGAAGACGATGAAGTTGTCATGCTCGCGCGCAAGTTTTTTTGCACTTTTTTCTTAACATCGCCCAACAAACGAATTATGATTCGCCTTGACAAGAGTCTCACTTCATTGCATGGCTGCGTGGCAGGCAAGACAGCAAGATGCAACGATGAGGTTGGACGTGATGCGCAACGATGAGCGCCACCCACTTCGATGCAATGAAACAGGTAGCTCAGGAGCACTAGAACTTTGACGCAGACCAAGCCGTACTGGTTTTCTAAAACGCGTGCAGTCTCCTTTGGCCCAGTAACGGGATGGGCGAACTACCCCCGAAAAAATGCCGTACGTGGTGTGCGTGGCCTGGCCCGCATCACGGAAATGCCGGCCGATATCTCTCTTTTCATGTCGCGCGCCGATCCGGCGGATGGCGCGGGCAGATCGAATATTCCAGGGCGCGGCAAGCGTCAGAAGCCCGGCTGTGGGCTCCGCTTGGCCACATTCGCACCGCGCGCCGCGGTGCCCCTGCCACCGAATTCATTAGCGTGCGGCCACAACGCGCGCCGTGCGCCGATGAATCGCTCGCTCGATTGGGGTCGCACCGCAGTATCGCGCCTCGGGTCGGTCGGGTCGCCAACTTAGGTCATTCGATATTCACTCTCTAGTGAAGGAGTTATCCATGGCAACGACTGCAAAGAAGAAACCGGCGGCTAAGAAGGTCGCCGCCAAGCCGGCCGCCAAGAAGGCAGCCGCCCCGGCCAAGAAAGCCGCTGTGAAGAAGGTCGCCGCCAAGAAGGCAGCACCGGCCAAGAAAGCTGCACCGGCCAAGAAGGCTGCAGTGAAGAAGGTCGCCGCCAAGAAGGTCGTAGCGAAGAAGGCAGCGCCGGCCAAGAAAGCAGCTGCACCGGCAAAGAAGGCCGCCGCCAAGAAGGTTGTAGCCAAGAAGGCCGCACCGGCCAAGAAAGCTGCCGCCAAGAAGGTCGTAGCGAAGAAGGCCGCACCGGCCAAGAAGGTCGCCGCCAAGAAGGCCGCACCGGCCAAGAAGGCTGCGCCGGCAGCCAAGAAGGCCGCGCCCGCCAAGAAGGCGGCTGCTGCCAAGAAGGCTGCTCCGGCCAAGAAGGCGCCTGCTGCCAAGAAGGCACCGGCCAAGAAGGCTGCTGCCAAGAAGGCCGCGCCTGCCAAGCCTGCCGCTGCACCTGCTGTTGCACCCGCTGCAGCTGCCAAGACCGCGCTGAACCCGGCTGCGGCATGGCCTTTCCCCACGGGCACCCGTCCGTAAGCGTGCCGGCAACGGCTACCGCTGGGAATTGCCAAGGCACGCAGGGCGTGCCGCACTGACCGGATACTGCGTATCCGGTCCGCAAGACGCTAGTCTTGCCAACCCGCCGATGGTGCAAGCCCGGCGGGTTTTTTCATGGGCGATCGAAGAACGGCAAGCGGAGCACGGAACGCGGGACACGGGAACCCGGGCCGGGAACGCTGCAAAGAAAAAGCGCCGCTCCGGTGAAGGAGGCAGCGCTTTGCCAGGATCGTATTGCGGTGTGTGGAGCGCGGCCCCGGAGACCGATCCAGACGTGCCAGGAGCTATCGAGCAGCGGGGGTGGCAACCTAGGCTGCCACCCCCGCTGCGCGGCCACCCAGGGCCGCCCTATGCCGTCCCGCGTACCGCGCTTAGTGCGTGACGCGGGTCGTGCCGCCCGACGACAGCAAGCGCACGCGCTCGCCCGGACGGAAGGCTTCGTCGGCGTCCTGGACGATGGCGCGCATATCGCCGTTGTCCAGGCGCACGGTGATTTCCAGGCCGCGGCGCTGGCTGATCTTGTTCTCCGCCATGCTGCCAGCGATGCCGCCGAGCACGGCGCCCAGCACGCCGGCCGCCACCGAGCCGCCGCCGTTGCCGATGGTGCTGCCGGCGGCGATGCCGCCGATGGCGCCACCGGCGATCGTGCCGGCGCCGGTCTGGTCGCCCTGGATCAGCACCTCGCGAACCGTCTCGACCACGCCGTAGCGCAAGGTCTGCTCGCGCTGCGCCTGGCCCGGCGTATAGATGCTGGCGGAATTCGACTGCGCGGCGCAGCCAGCCACCAAGGTGGCTGCGGCGGCGAGCGCGATGGCGCTGGTGCGAATCAGGGTGTGCATAGGATCAATCCCGGAAAAGGTGTTACTCGTAGCGGTAGCCAAAAGCGGACTGGAAGCGTTCACCGATTTCGTCGCGCGACGGTTTGTGGTTCTGCGGACCCTGGTGCGCGATCTTGATGGAACCCATCAGGCTGGCAAGCCGGCCCGTTGTTTCCCAGTCGAAGCCCCGTTCGATGCCGTAAAGCAGGCCGCCGCGGAAGGCATCGCCGCAGCCGGTCGGATCGACGACGCGATCCGCTTTCACGGAGGCGATATTGTACTTCTGCTTGTCGGCGAAGACGGTGGCGCCCTTTTCGCCGTGGGTCACGATGAACGCCTTGACCTGCGCGGCGACTTCATCGCTGGTCCAGCCGGTACGCGACAGCAGAACCTGGGCTTCGTAGTCATTGACCGTCACGTAGCTGGCGAGTTCAACGAACTGGCGCAGATCGTCGCCGTTGAACAGCGGCATGGCCTGGCCCAGGTCGAAGATGAACGGCACGCCGGCGTCGGCGAACTGGCGCGCGTGGTGCAGCATGCCTTCGCGGCTGTCGGGGGCGACGATGCCCAGGCCGGGCGCGTTGCTGCCGCCGAGCGCGTCCTGCACCTGCGAGAGCTGCGACTGGTTCATCGCGCCGGGGTGGAACGCCGTGATCTGGTTGTTCTCCAGGTCGGTCGTGATCATCGCTTGCGCCGTGAATGTGTCAGGCAGGGTGCGGATGTGCTCGGTGCTGATATCGAGCGCGCGCAGGTGTTGCAGGTAGGGCTCGGCGTCGACGCCGACGGTGGCCATGATCACCGGGTCGCCGCCAAGCAGCTTCAGCGTGTAGGCGATATTGCCGGCGCAGCCGCCGAACTCGCGGCGCATGGACGGGACCAGGAAGGACACGTTCAGCATGTGGATCTGGTCGGGCAGGATATGTTCGCGGAAATGTCCCTCGAACGTCATGATGGTGTCGTAGGCAACGGAGCCACAGATCAGGCTGGACATGCTCTCTCCAATTCTCGTACTCGTAATGCGGGCTGACGGGGCCACCGGGTCATGCCGGTGCCCCTGAATGCAAAAACGGCCACCCGTTTTGCCGGGTGGCCGCGCCTGGCAGGTGGCGCGCTTACTTCAGCGCGGCCAGTGCGGCGTCGTAGTTCGGCTCGTTCTTGATTTCCGAGACCAGTTCGCTGTACTTCACGGTGTCGTTCTCATCGAGCACCACCACGGCGCGCGCGGTCACGCCGGCCAGCGGGCCGGTCTTGATGTCCACGCCGTAATTGCCCTTGAAGTCGGCGCCGCGCATCAGCGACAGCGGCACCACGTTGGCCAGGCCTTCAGCGGTGCAGAAGCGGCCCATGGCGAACGGCAGGTCGGCCGAGACGGTCAGCACAACGGTGTTGGCCAGGCCGCTGGCGGCTTCGTTGAACTTGCGGGCCGAAGCCTGGCACACCGGGGTGTCCAGGCTGGGGACGATATTGAGCACCTTGCGCTTGCCGGCGAAGTCGGCAAGCGTGACATCCTTCAGGTCCTTGCCGACCAGCGTGAATGCGGGGGCCTTGTCGCCGGCTTGCGGAAACTTGCCGCCGACTTCGATGGCGTTGCCGCCGAGGGTGACGTTGCTCATATGTGCTCCTGTGTGAAATGTGGGCTCGCAAATCGGGGGCGCTCGGGATTGGCGGCGAGCCCAGATGGAATTCAGGGATAGAAGATCAGCACGCGGTAGTTTGCCGCCGCTTGCTGCGATCGGAATCGTACCCGAACCGGCAGCTCCGTGCCTGCCCGCAGGCCATGCGTGGCAAAGGCCTGCTGCTCGGTTTCGAGGTAGTCGGCGGGTTGGAGCACCTTGCGCAGCAGGAGCTGGTCCTGGAGGTCCGTCATGACCAGCTCGATAGCCGGCAGCGCCACGGTGGCGCGGCCCTGGTTGCGCAGCGTCACGGCAAGCAGGTAGGCGTCGGATTCGTCATCCTGCTTTTGCAGCAGCGAGCTCTCGATGCGCAAGGCGTCGATGTCGCGCCACGGCGCCACCTCGCAGCCCAGCGGCGCGCAGGCCGCCTCGAAGGCGGGCCGCAATACGGGGAAGCGGCCGGACAGCTGGCTGCGCGCCAGGTAGGTGCCTTGCAGCAGTCCCGCGATCACCAGGAACCCGGTCGCCACCTTTTGCAGCATGCGCTTGCGCCTGGCCGGGCCAGGATCGCGCTCACGCGCGTGGCGCAGGAAGTCGGGCGCGAAGGACGGGGTGGCGGGCGTGTCGCTGCGCATCCACGGCCGCTCCGCCTGCTCGCGTGAGATCGCTTCGGGAATCTCGGGGAGATCGTCCTGCGCTTCGGCGCGCAGGTAGCCGCTTGCGCTCGGGATGGCCGCTGCGTCGGCCTCGGTGCTGGCGGCGGCGCTCGTGGCGGCATGGCTGGTGGCGGATGCTGCGTTCGCCGCTTTCGCCATGTCGGCAGCACTTTCCTTTTCCGTATCGGCGATGTCCGCGGTGTGCGTGGCATCGTCGTCGCCTAGCGTGCTGGGGTCGAGTTGCGGCCAGGGTGCTGCTTCCGCCGCGGAGGCGGGTGCTTCGCTTGCCTGCGGTGCCTCTGCCTCGGCGGCGGCGGTAAGGCTAGCTTCCTCGCTCTCGACGATGCCGGGCACGAACACCGCGGAAGGCTCGTCCTCGTCCTTGTCCTTGTCCTCGTCAGCGTTGCCAGCTTCTGGCTCCGTCCGATGGTTGCCGGCCTGCACTGCCTCGTCTGCTTCCGCCTGCGTCTGGTACAGCATGACGGTGGGCGCGTCGAGCGCCGGCACGTCATAGCCAGGGTCGTAACCGGGGTCGAAGGGCGCCGCGGCGGGGCGGCTGTCGTCGGCGTCGTGTTGGAGGGGCGTGTCGACGTGCGCTGCTTCGTGCGGCACGGCGGTGGCTTCGGCTGGGTGCGCTTCCGTGTCCGGGTGCGCCACGGCATGCGCCCGCTTGCGCGGGGCGCGCGGTGCGCGGGCAGCCTTGTGTACTTCTTCATGTGTTTCTTCGTGCGCGTGCTCGGCGGGCGCCTCCTGTGCCGGGGGCGTGGCGGGGGCAGGGGCGGCAATGCCTTCTCCTGCCTGCGCGACGGTCTCAGGGCCGGCTGCCGGCTCGGGCGCCGGCAACTCGATCAGGTGCTCGCGTGCATCGAAGACGGTGTCGCACTGGCCGCAGCGGACCAACCCCTGGCGCAGCCGCAGCTGGTCCGCCACCAGCCGAAAGGCAGTGCGACAGGCCGGGCAACGCGTGACGAGCTTGGCTGCGGCCATGGGCTGGGCTCAGCTCTGGGTGCCGGGGCCTTCACCGCGGGTGCCATGCAGGCAGACCCAGCCTTCCTCGCTGCGCCAGACCGACATGGGCAGCCAGGGCGCGTAGGCCGCGGCGACTTCGTCAGCCTGCCGCTCCAGCACGCCCGACAGCACCAGCCGGCCGCCGGGGCGAACCCGCGCGCTCAGCATGGCCGCCATCAGCTTCAGCGGGTTGGACAGGATATTGGCGACGACGAGGTCGTAGCTGGCCTCGGAGACGGTTTCGGGCAGCGCGAAGGTGGCCTGCACGCGATTGCGCTCGGCGTTATAGCGCGAGGCTTCCACCGCGTTGGGGTCGATATCGATGCCGAGCGTGTCGCCGGCGCCCAGCTTGCGCGCCACGATGGCGAGGATGCCCGAGCCACAGCCGTAGTCGAGCACCGTTTCGCCGGCCTTGATGTTCTGTTCCAGCCACTGCATGCACAGCCGCGTGGTGGGATGGCTGCCGGTACCGAAGGCTAGGCCCGGGTCCAGCTCCAGCACCACCGCGTCGGGCTCCGGCGCATCGTGCCACGACGGCACCACCCAGATGCGCTCGCCGATGCGGATCGGCGCGAACTGGGATTGCGTCAGGCGCACCCAGTCCTGGTCTTCGACGGGGCGCAGCTGGTAAGCCGGCACCGGGTCGATGCCCAGCGCATTGGCGGCAGCGGCCACCACCAGCACGGGGTCGGCGCTGTCGTCAAACAGCGCCACCACGCGTGAGCGGTTCCATGCCAGGCGGGTCGGCTCCATGCCGGGCTCGCCAAACAGCGGCTGCTCGTCGGGCGTATCGGCATCGGCGTCTTCCACCGAGACCGACAGCGCGCCGAGGTCGAACAGCGCGTCAGACCAGGCTTCGGCCTGGTCTTGTGCGATTTCGATCACACATTCCTGAAATGCCACAGGCGATCCTTGTCGATCAGTTATGACTGGCCGCGCCGGGGCTTCAGATCTTGCCGCCCTTGGCCACGTTCTTCTGGGCCAGGCGGTGCTCGAGATAGTGAATGCTGGTGCCGCCTTCGACGAAGTTGGCATCGAGCATCAGCTCACGGTGCAGCGGTACGTTGGTCTGGATGCCGTCCACCACCATTTCCGACAGCGCGATCCGCATGCGGGCGATGGCCTGCTCGCGGGTGGCGCCATAGGTGATGATCTTGCCGATCATCGAATCGTAGTTGGGCGGCACGAAGTAGCCATCATACGCGTGCGAGTCGACCCGCACGCCGGGACCGCCGGGCATGTGCCACGCGGTGATGCGCCCGGGCGACGGCGTGAACTTGAACGGGTCCTCGGCGTTGATGCGGCATTCGATCGAGTGGCCGCGCAGCTGCACGTCCTTCTGGCGCCAGCGCAGCTTCTCGCCAAAGGCGATGCGGATCTGCTCCTGCACGATGTCGATGCCGGTGATCATCTCGGTGACCGGATGCTCAACCTGCACGCGCGTGTTCATCTCGATGAAGTAGAACTCGTTGTTCTCGTACAGGAATTCGAAGGTGCCGGCGCCACGGTAGCCGATCTTCTTGCAGGCCTCGGCGCAGCGGTCGCCGATGCGCTCGATCAGGCGGCGCGGGATGTGCGGCGCAGGTGCTTCTTCGATGACCTTCTGGTGGCGGCGCTGCATCGAGCAGTCGCGCTCGCCCAGCCAGATGGCCTGGCGATGCTGGTCGGCCAGGATCTGGATCTCGACGTGCCGGGGGTTCTCCAGGAATTTCTCCATGTAGACCTCCGGGTTGCCAAAGGCACGGCCGGCTTCCTCGCGCGTCATGTTGACCGCATTGACCAGGGCTGCCTCGGTGTGCACCACGCGCATGCCGCGGCCACCGCCGCCGCCAGCCGCCTTGATGATGACCGGATAGCCCACGGCACGCGCCGTGGCCAGGATTTCCTTGGGGTCGTCGGGCAGGGCGCCTTCGGAGCCCGGCACGCACGGCACGCCGGACTTGATCATGGCCTGCTTGGCCGAGACCTTGTCGCCCATCAGGCGAATGCTCTCGGAGGTCGGGCCGATGAAGACGAAACCGGACTTTTCCACGCGCTCGGCGAAGTCGGCGTTTTCCGACAAGAAGCCGTAGCCCGGGTGGATGGCTTGCGCGTCGGTCACCTCGGCGGCCGAGATGATGGCCGGCATGTTGAGGTACGACAGCGGCGAGGGTGCCGGGCCGATACAGACGGCTTCGTCTGCCAGCTTGACGTACTTGGCTTCCTTGTCGGCTTCCGAATACACCACCACAGTCTTGATGCCGAGCTCGCGGCAGGCGCGCTGGATGCGAAGGGCGATTTCACCGCGATTCGCGATCAGAATTTTTTCAAACATAGTCACTCTCTGCGAGGAGAAAGGCGGTCCCACCGCGGCGGATCGTGGCGCCCCCGGCGAGGGCAGCCGCCGGAGTGCGGGCGGGGGTGCTGGCACCGGGACGAGGAACGCCCGGTGGCCGTCGCCGCCGTAGCTGGCCGGAGAATTCCGGCGCAGGCTGCGGGCGGCGCGGCATGCCGGTCAGTTTCAGCCGATGATGAACAGCGGCTGGCCGTATTCCACCGCCTGGCCATTCTCGACCAGGATTTCCTTGATGACGCCAGCCTTGTCCGACTCGATCTCGTTGAGCAGCTTCATCGCTTCGATGATGCAGACCGTCTGGCCTTCCTTGACGGTATCGCCCACATTGACGAACGACGCCGCGCCCGGCGACGGTGCGCGATAGAAGGTACCGACCATCGGCGAGGTCACGACATGGCCCACCGGCAGTTGCGGCGCGGCCGGCTCGGTGCCGACGGCGGGCATCGCGGCCGGCGCGGCGGCCGGAGGCAGTGCCTGCATCGGCTGCATGGCCATCGGCGCGGCGATGACCTGCGGCGGCGCCTTGACGATCCGCACCTTGCCTTCGCCTTCGGTGACTTCCAGCTCGGAGATGCCGGACTCGGCCACCAGGTCGATCAGCGTCTTCAGCTTGCGCAGGTCCATCTTCTATCCTCCTGAATCGGGTTGTCCGGCGGCCACCGCTCTGGTGGCTGCGTCCGGGAAAAACTGACGCCTCCGGCGGGCTGCCTTGGTCCGCCGCGAACATGGCGGTGGGGCAGGCGCCGGGGGCGCGGTAACGGTTTAAGAAATCAATGGGCGGATCAGGCCTCGGGCAGCGCCTGTTCCAGCTCCTGCCCGAGGGCATAGTCCAGCGCCAGCAGATACCCCTGCCAGCCAAGTCCGCAGATCACTCCGATCGCCACATCGGAGAAGTAAGAGTGATGACGGAAGTTCTCGCGCCGATGCACGTTCGACAAGTGGACTTCCACAAACGGAATCGCCACCCCGGCCAGCGCATCGCGCAGCGCTACGCTGGTATGCGTATAGGCGGCCGGGTTGATGATGATGAAATCCACGCCCTCGTCGCGCGCGGCATGGATACGATCCACCAGCGCGCCCTCATGGTTGGACTGAAACGTAGCCAGGGCGATGCCGGTCTGGCGGGCTCGCTGCGCGAGGGCCAGGTCGATATCGGCTAGTTTCGTGTACCCATAAGTTTCCGGCTCCCGCGTGCCCAGCAAATTCAGGTTCGGTCCGTGCAGGACCAGCACCTTGCGGTAGCGGGGAGAGCGGCGTTCGGGAGGTGTATCGATCACGGCGGCTCGACCATTTCAACGAAATTGCGCGGAGATTACCGTAGCTTAGAGTGATTTGTCTAGCAGCGTAGACATAGGCAGCTTCGAAGCAGGCGAGTTTTCAGGCTCGATTCCGCACTTTGGAGTCGCGAAATCGCGTTTCGATCAAATTGCGTGATGATCGAACAAGATTAGGAGAAAATCGCCCCAAATCAAGAATCTTATGGCTAGCTGCGAGGCAGCGCGGCGCGCAGCTCGTCAGGGGAAACCCTGCCCATTTTGCGGTAGCTGACCGTGCCATCTGGCGCAATGATCACTGTATAGGGCAGGCCGCCGGCCGCGTTGCCAAAGTTGCGCGAGAGCTCCGTGCCGGCAAAGCCGGCCACGGCCAGCGGGTAGGAGACGGGGATCTTCTTGATGAACTGCTGGATATTGTTGGCGGAATCGATGCCGATGCCGACAAATTCCACTTTTCGTCCCGTGTATTCCTTATGCAACGCATTCAGGTCGGGCATTTCTTCCACGCAGGGGCCGCACCAGGGTGCCCAAAAGTTCACAACCACCGTTTTTCCACGAAGTTGCGCGAAGTTGATCTGGGCGCCGTCCGGATCTGGCAGTTGCGTGCGCAGGAACGTCTCGACTGCCTCGTCGGATGCCGGCTTGGGCGAAAACACATAGTGCCCGGCCAGCGCGCCCGCGGCGGCGGCCACGACGGCAACGGCAAGCCAGGCCCAGAGGCGGCTGCGGCGGACAGGAGTGCTGGTGGAAGAGGTCATGGCAGCAAGAAAGATAGCGGCTGATGGAAGAGGTAAGAACCCGGATGGCTCGATAGGGAAGGTGCACATGGCCTGTGGCTGGCCTCGCTCACGCTCCGGGTCAAGGCTGGCGCTCAGGCCGCTGCGGGCGCGTCGGGCACCTGGGGTGCCGCCGCTTCGGCGGCCGCCAGCAGCGCCAGTACCGCATCCACATCGGCACGGGCAACCCGGCCGCCAGCCGCGGCCCGGACTGCGCCGCGTTCGTCATCCGCATCATACAGCGCTATATGAATGCCGACGGGCTGGCCAAGTTCCGCACGGATCTCTCCAGCCAGCAGGCGCGCGTCGCGCATGGCTGGCCATTGTCCCTTCCAGAGGAAACTCAGGGTCTCGACCTCGCCGCGGCCGGCGAAGTGCCGGGTCTCGCTGGTGTCGAAGTCCACGCCAGCGTTGAGCAGGTGCAGGGTGAGATCCTTGGGGCTATCGCAGAAGCACTGCAGATAGACGTCGGAATGCTCGGTGGCGGTGCCGTTGAGCACGGCCCCGGCCAGGTACGGGCGGAATGCGGCAAGGTCGCGCATGGCAAGCACGGCCAGCCGGCGCAGCAGCGCCAGGACGCGGGGCTGGCTCTCCGAGTGGAACAGTGCCTGATAGAGACGGACCTCCGCCTCCACGGCCTCGTTGTCGGGGAGCCACTCGCCCGCCACGCGCACGTCACCCAGCAGTTGCCGCGCGGCCTTGCGCTTGGCCGTGGCGTAGTCGGTGCCATCTTCCGCGATCATGCGGGCGGCGGCCTGGGCGATTTCCTCGCGCAGGCGGATGGGGTCGAGGGTGGGGCGGCGGGGCATGGGGGGATGATACCGGAGGGATCGCGGCCTGCGCGCTAGGGTCGGGTTTTGCTTTTTAGAGTGGCTGGTGATGGGGAGATTCCTCGGAGAGAAGGCGCCGGCCCGGAAATCTGCCGTGCCCGGCCGCGGGCCTTTCCCGCACGGCGTCGCCGTCACCCCCTCAGGTACAATTCTTTCCATCCAGAAGCAACCCGGCCCGGCCGCCCTGGCCCGCCCAATCCTAAATCCCATGCATATTCACATCCTTGGTATCTGCGGCACATTCATGGGCGGCCTCGCCGTGCTTGCCAAGCAGGCTGGCCACCGCGTCACCGGATGCGATGCCAATGTCTACCCGCCGATGAGCACGCAGCTCGAGGCGCAGGGCATTGAACTGATCGAGGGCTTCGATCCCGGCCAGCTAGCGCTGGAGCCGGACCTGTTCGTCATCGGCAATGTGGTGTCGCGCGGCAATCCGCTGATGGAGGCCATCCTCAACCGCAACCTGCCTTATGTCTCCGGCCCGCAGTGGCTCGGCGAGCATGTGCTGCGCGGCAAATGGACGCTGGCGGTGGCGGGCACCCACGGCAAGACCACCACCACCTCCATGCTGGCCTGGATCCTGGAAGATGCCGGCTACCAGCCGGGCTTCCTGGTGGGCGGCGTGCCGCAGAATTTTGGCGTGTCGGCGCGGGTGACCGAGTCCGACTTCTTCGTGATCGAGGCCGATGAGTACGATACGGCGTTCTTCGACAAGCGCAGCAAGTTTGTCCACTACCGTCCACGCACCGCCATCCTGAACAACCTGGAATACGATCACGCCGACATCTTCCCTGATCTTGCCGCCATCGAGACCCAGTTCCATCATCTGGTGCGCACCGTGCCGGAGCAGGGCCGGCTGATCGTCAACGGCTATGAGGAAAGCCTGGCGCGCGTGCTGGAGCGGGGCTGCTGGAGCGAGACCGAGCAATTTGGCATCGGCGACTGGCGTGCGGGCGAGCCCGCCGAAGGCGATGCCACCGGCGACGGCACGACCCAGGACAGTTTCGATGTCTGGTTCGGCAACGTGCTGCAAGGCCGGCTCCGCTGGGCCTTGCAAGGCACGCACAACCGGATGAATGCGCTGGCTGCGATTGCGGCCGCCCGCCATGTGGGCGTGCCAGCGCCGCAAGCCATCGATTCCTTGTCGCGCTTCGCGAATGTGAAGCGCCGCATGGAAGTGCGTGGCGTGGTCGATGGCATCACGGTCTATGACGACTTTGCCCACCATCCCACTGCGATCCAGACCACGCTCGACGGCCTGCGCAAGCGGGTTGGCGCGGCGCGCATCCTGGCGGTGCTGGAGCCGCGCTCCAACACCATGAAGCTGGGCGTGATGAAGGCGCAACTCCCGGCCAGCCTCGAGGCGGCAGACCTGGTGTTCGGGTATGGCGCGGCCAGCGGCAAGGATGCCCTGGGCTGGGACCTGGCCGAATCGCTGGCGCCGCTGGGCGAGCGCGCGGCCGCCTTCAGCGACCTTCCCGAGCTTGTCCGCGCGGTGCGAGCCACCGCGCGCCCGGGCGACCATGTGCTGGTCATGAGCAACGGCGGCTTCGGCGGCGTCCACCAGAAGCTGCTGGACGCCTTTGCCGCAGGTGCTTGCGCCTGAGCGGGGCCTGGCATGCTGCTATACCTGCACGGTTTCCGCTCATCTCCACAGTCCTTCAAGGCGCGCCTGGTCCAGGAGCGCATGCGTGAATGGGGCGTGGGACGCTATTACGCTTGCCCGGTGCTGAATGTGTCGCCGGCCCAGGCCATCGCCCAGGCCGAAGCGGCCATCGCGGCCTCGCAAGCCGGTGGCGCGCAGCCGCTCACCATCATCGGCTCCTCGCTGGGTGGCTTCTATGCGCGCTGGCTGGCCGAGCGCCACGGCTGCCGCGCTGTGCTCCTCAACCCGGCGGTGCATCCCTGGACCGACCTGGAGCGCCACCTGGGCGACCAGCCGCTCTGGCACGGTGGCGGCTCGGTGCGGGTGGAGCGCCACCATCTGGATGAACTGCTGGCGCTGCGGGTCGAGCCCATCACCCGGCCGCAGCGCTATTTCCTGATGGCTGCGACCGGCGACGAGGTGCTGGACTATCGCGAGATGCTGGCGGCCTTCCCCGGCGCGCACACGCGCGTCATCGAGGGCAGCGACCACGGCATCAGTGAATTTGCCGACTACGTCGACGAAGTCCTCGCTTTCTGCGGCTATGGACCCGATGGCCAGCTCAGCCAGGGCGACGCCATCGACCCCATCGATCCGGAGCCACGGGCATGAGCGCGGCATGAACGGGGCGCATCTGCGCCGCAGTGGTTGGCACGCCCATTTACCCGAAGATCCCGCCATCAGCGCCAACCTGCGCCGCTGGGTGACCGGTGATGGCTCGCTCACCGCCCGGCTGGTGGCAGCGTCGGACGCTTTCCGGGTGCGCCGCCTGGCGCAGCGCATTGAACTCGCCCTTGCCGATGAATGGCAGGCGCTGGGGCTGCCTGCCCGCCGCCGCGCGCTGGCGCGCGAGGTGCTGCTGATCTGTGACGGGGTGCCGGCCATCTTTGCCCATACCGTGGTGAAGCCCGACCATGCCCGGCGCGACTGGCCATTCCTGCGCGGCCTGGGCGAGCGCCCGCTGGGCGGCGCGCTGTTCGTCGATCCCCGCGTGCGGCGCGAGCCGTTTGCCTTTGCGCGCCTGCTTGCGCATCACCCGCTGCGGCGCCGGCTGGAACTAGCCGTGCCGGCCATGCGGGAGCTCGCTGCGTCATCGGTGTTGCCTGCGCGGCGTTCGGCCTTCCGGCGTGGCGACGGCGTCATGCTGGTGACCGAGGTATTCCTGCCCGACCTGCTGGCGCGGCCCGCGCCGGAACTGAGCGGCTCCAGGCAGAAGCCGCCAGGTAGCCATCCAGAGCAAGAATTTTCCCCAAATCGATAATCGCGACCAAGAACAAGAGACGACCACCATGAAATTGCAGGGACGTGTTGCCATCATCACCGGCGCTGCCGCCGGGATCGGTTTTGCCACCGCGCAGCGCTTTGCCGCGGAAGGTGCGCTGGTGGTGCTTTGCGACGTGCAGGAGGAGCGCGTGCGCGCTGCCGCCGAGACGCTCGCCGCTTCTGGCGCCACCGTGAGCGCCCACAAGGTCGACGTGACGCGCCGCGACGAGGTCGACGCCATGGTGGCGGCCACGCTGGCCAAGCACGGCCGCATCGACATCCTCGTCAATAACGCAGGCATCACCAAGGATGCACGCCTGACCAAGATGACCGAAGTCCAGTTCGACGCGGTGATCGACGTCAATCTCAAGGGCGTCTTCAACTGCGCCCAGGCCGTGGCCGACATCATGGCCGAGCAGGGCAAAGGTGTGATTCTCAATGCCTCCAGCGTGGTTGGCCTGTACGGTAACTTCGGCCAGACCAACTATGCGGCGAGCAAGTTCGGTGTGATCGGCTTCACCAAGACGTGGGCGCGCGAGCTGGGCCCCAAGGGCGTGCGCGTCAACGCGGTGTGCCCGGGTTTCGTCGCCACCGAGATCCTGCGGACCGTGCCGGAGAAGGTGCTGGACGGCATGAAATCGTCTTGCTGGCTGCGCCGTCTGGCAGAGCCGGCCGAAATCGCCAGCATCTACACCTTCCTTGCCAGCGACGATGCCAGCTACGTCAATGGCGTGGCGATCGAGGCCAGCGGCGGCATGTCGCTGTAACAGCCCGCCCTGCGCCGGGCTTGCCGCCGGCGCGGTGCGGTATCATCTCAGGTCCGGTTGCCGCCTTGCCTGAAGGCGGCCTTGCACCATTTCTCTCACCGGGCCGTTCCCGCAGGCGTGACAAAGCGCCAGGGTGCTTGGTTTGCCAAGTGCGGTTCCCGGCATTTCTGAAAGTACCGATCCATGCAGTTGCTGTTCGAAGAAGGCGGCGAGATTCGCGCCGGCACCGTGCTGACCCAGCAGGGCGAGTCGTACCAGGTGGAGCTGCCCGCGGGCAAGCGCACCAAGGTCAAGTCGCGCGACGTATTGCTGCAGTTCGCGCAGCCGTCGGCGATCGAGCTGTTGCGCCAGACCGCCGACCTGGTCGGCGAGGTCGACCTGGAATTCCTGTGGGAATGCGCATCGGAGGACGAGTTCGGCTTTGTCGACCTGGCGGCCGAGTACTACGGCGCGGGTGCGAGCGTGGTGCAGCAAGCCGCGCTGGCGCAGACGCTGCACGGCAATCCGGTCTATTTCCGCCGCAAGGGCCGCGGGCGCTACCAGCGTGCGCCGGAAGACCAGTTGAAGGCTGCGCTCGCCGCGCTCGAGCGCAAGAAGCAGCAAGCCCTGGTGCAGGCCGAGTACGAAAACCAGCTCAAGGCCCTGACTCTGCCCGATGCGTTCCGCGGCAAGGCACTGCAACTGCTGTTCAAGCCCGACAAGAACAGCCTCGAATACAAGGCGATGGACGCCGCTTGCACCGCGCTAGGCATGTCGCCGATGCGGCTGATGGTGGCGGTGGGCGGCATTGCCAGCCCGCGCGCGCTGCATGAGGCCAAGTTCCTCTCCGAGTGCTTCCCCAAGGGCACCGGCTTTCCCGACGTGGCCGTGCCGGAACCCGCCGGCGAACTGCCGCGCGCGGATGTGGAGGCGTTCTCCATCGATGACGTCACCACCACGGAGATCGATGATGCGCTGTCGGTCACGCCGCTGGACGGTGGCAAGATCCGCGTGGGCATCCATATCGCGGCGCCCGGCCTGGGCATCCGCCGTGGCGAGCCGCTCGACGCCGTGGCGCGCCATCGCTTGTCGACAGTCTATTTCCCCGGCGACAAGATCACCATGCTGCCGGATTCGGTGGTGGAGCGCTACACGCTGCAGGAAGGGCGCGAGTGCCCGGCCCTGTCGCTGTACGTGGTCTACGACCCGGCCCTGCAGATGATCGTCAGCAGCGAGACCCGCGCCGAGCTGGTCAAGATCGCGGCCAACCTGCGCCACAACCTGCTTGAGGATGTGGTGACCGAGGCCGCGCTGGCTGCCGGCACCGGCGACTACCTGTTCCGCGACGCGCTGACCCAGCTGTTCCATTTCTCCGGCTGGCTGCACGACGAACGCCAGAAGGCGCGTCTGGCCAGCGGGCTGCGTCCCGAGTCGCACAACCGCGCCGACTACAGCTTCTACATCGACCTGCTGGAAGATGGCGGCGAACGCGTGCGCATCGAGCAGCGCCGCCGCGGCTCCCCGCTCGACAAGATCGTCGCCGAGCTGATGATCCTGGCCAACAGCACCTGGGGCAAGCTGCTTGCCGACAACGGTGTGCCGGGCATCTACCGCACGCAGAAGGCCTGGGGCATGAACCGCACCCGCATGCAGACCTACCCGGCGCCCCATGAGGGGCTGGGCGTGGCGCAATACGCGTGGAGCACCTCGCCGCTGCGCCGCTATGTCGACCTGGTCAACCAGTGGCAGATCCTGGCAGTCGCCCAGCATGGCATCACGGCCAAGCTGGTGGCGCCGTTCAAGCCCAAGGATTCGGACCTGCTGGCCGCGGTGGCCGATTTCGAAGGCACCTACGCTGCCTATGCCGACCACCAGTCGACCATGGAGCGCTACTGGTGCCTGCGCTGGCTGCAGCAGGAAAAGCGCGAGCGCCTGATGGGCTCGGTGCTCAAGGAAGGCGCGGTGCGCTTTGCCGAGATCCCGCTGGTCACGCGCGTGCCGGAGTTGATGCAGGCGTCGCGCGGCACCCAGGTGCTGCTGGAGATCGGCGCGATCGACGAGATCTCGCTGGAAGTGTCATGCCGGGTCCTGGAGGTGTTTGCCGGCGAAGGCGAGCTGCCGCAGGAGGAGATGGAGCGGGACGACGAAGCCGGTGAAGTGTCGGCGCAAGCCGCCGCTGAAGCCGCGGCCGAGGAGGCTGCCGAAGCCGCTGCCGAGGGTGCGGCCGAAGGGGCAACTGAAGGGGCAACCGAAGGTGAGGTTGACGCTGCGGCCGGGGAAGCCGGCGATGACGAAGCCGCGAGTGCTGCAGCTGCCACAAGCGAAGGCGCTGCGTCGGACACACGCGACACCGGCACCGGCGGCGCAGGCTGAGTTCCTCGGAAAAAACGAGGCGCTCCCTTACAATCGCAGTCTGACCCCGGGGTCCCACGGACCCCGGCCCCAGTCTCGCCCGATCGACGCTTCCCAGCCAACGTCCCGCCCATCGTGAAAGCCGCTTTTTCTCCCCGCCAGTGGTGGAACGCCAGCAGCACGATGGCCAAGGCGCTGGTCGTCTCGTTGCTGGCCCATGCCTTGCTGCTGACCGTGCGCGTCGTGGCGCCGGAGGCGTTCGAGATCAAGCGCACCGACGCCGCGCTCGATGTGGTGCTGGTCAATTCCAAATCGGCGCAGCGCCCGCAGAACCCCACCGTGCTGGCCCAGGCCAACCTCGACGGCGGTGGCGAGCACGACCAGCAGCGCGCCACCACGCCGCTGCCGGCACAGACCGTCACCAAGGACGGCGACCTGGTGCGCCAGATGCAGCGCCGCGTGGAGCGGATGGAGCAGGAGCAGCAGCGCCTGATGACGCAGTCGCGCGAAGCCGCGCCGTCCGTGCACAGCCAGCCGCTCAAGCCAGGCCAGCAGCGCGTGGAAAACCCGCTGCGCGGCCAGGACGAACGCACCTCGCTCGACGAGATGGCCAAGCTCGAAGCCGAGATCGGCCGCAACCTCGAGCAATACGCCAAGCGGCCCAAGCGCTACCAGCTCACCGCCACCAGCGCGCAGGAAGTGGAATACGCGCAGTACTACGACCGCCTGCGCCAGAAGATCGAAGCGCGCGGCACCACCGATTTCCCCCAGCGCAATGGCAAGCCGATCTACGGGCAACTGATCCTGGTGATCAACGTCAACCGGCAGGGCCGGCTTGGCTATAACCGCGATGGCTACAACATCGACGCCATTGACGTGGTCAAGAGCTCGGGCGATCCCGTGCTGGACCGCCAGGCGGTTGCCATCGTGCGGGCGGCGGCGCCGTTCGGCGGGTTCACGGCGCAGATGCAGGCGCGCCAGGATATTCTCGAAGTGATCTCCACATTCAAGTTTTCGCGCAGTGGGCTGGAAACTCGCCTGCAGTCCCGATGACGCCATCACCTGACACTATGCAATCCCAGACTCCCGCCGACCGTTACGTCGTGATCGGCAACCCCGTCGCGCACAGCCGCTCTCCCGCCATCCATGCCGCATTTGCGCAGCAGACCGGCGAGGCCGTCGAGTACGAGCGCCTGCTGGCGCCGCTCGATGGGTTCGTCGCCACCGTGCGCGCCTTCTTCGACGGCGGCGGCCACGGCCTGAACGTGACCGTGCCGTTCAAGCTCGAAGCCTACGACCTCGCCGAGCGCCTGACGCCGCGCGCCGAGAGCGCGGGCGCGGTCAACACCATGTGGATCGAGGACGGCGTGATCCACGGCGACAACACCGACGGTGTCGGCCTCACGCGCGACATCGAGGTCAACCTCGATACCTTGCTTGAAGGCAAGCGCATCCTGTTGCTGGGCGCGGGCGGCGCCGCCATGGGCGCCATGCTGCCGCTGATCGCCTGCCGGCCGGATCGCATCGTGGTGGCCAACCGCACGCCGCAGCGCGCCAGCGATATCCTGGAAAACGTGGCCCAGCAAGCGGACGAGTACGGCGTGGAACTGTGGGGCGGTGGTTTTGACGCCCTGGCGGGTTTGACCGATGAAGACGCCTGCGACGTGGTCATCAACGCCACCAGCAGCAGCCTGCAGGGCGAGTTGCCGCCGGTGCCGGCGGAACTGCTGGGCAAGGACGTGCTCGCCTACGACATGATGTACGGCGCGGCGCCCACCGTATTCCTGAAGTTCGCCGCCCAATGTGGCGCGCGCACCAGTGACGGGCTGGGCATGCTGGTCGAGCAGGCCGCCGAGGCCTTTTACAACTGGCGGGGTGTGCGGCCCGCCACCGCGCCCGTGCTGGCAACGCTGCGCGCGGCGCTGCAGGCCGAAGCCGCGCGCTAAAGCGCAGGCCGGCTGGCTCGAACATGGCTGAGCGCAAGCACACCGCCCGTCCCGGGGCGGCTCAAGGCGGCAGGGGCGGCGGCCTCAACCCGCTGCGCTGGCTCGCCTACCTGCTTGGCACGCTGATCGCCGGCGTGCTGGCCATGCAGGTGTATTTCTTCCTGCAGATCGCTGCCTGGCAAACCGTGAACCCGTCATCCACGGCGTTCATGCGGGCCGAGCAGTGGCGTCTGTGCGGCTTCAGGTTCTGGAGCTGCCAGGTGGACCGCCGCTGGGTCGGCTATGACGATATCTCCCGCAACCTCAAGCGCGCGGTGATCGCCAGCGAGGACGCCGACTTCGTCAACCATCCCGGCTACGAACTCGATTCCATGCTCGATGCCTGGGAGCGCAACAAGAAGCGCGGGCATATCGTGCGTGGCGGCTCCACCATCACGCAGCAACTGGCCAAGAACCTCTTCCTTTCGTCCGAGCAGCACTACCTGCGCAAAGGCCAGGAGCTGGCCGTTACCTGGATGCTCGAGTTCTGGCTCGACAAGCAGCGTATCTACGAGATCTATTTGAATTCGGTGGAGTGGGGCGAGGGCGTGTTCGGCGTGGAGGCCGCGGCCCAGCATTATTTCAAGACCAGCGCCGCCAGGCTGAGTGTGGGCCAGGCTGCACGCCTGGCCGCGGCGCTGCCGGCGCCAAAGTGCTTCGACAAGAAGGAGTACTGCGCCAATGTGCGCGTGAACTTCAAGGTCAAGGCCAACATCATCGCGCGCCGCATGGGCGCGGCCACGCTGCCCGACTGAGTCCGGGGCAGCGCAGTTCAGGCGCCGATCAGGTACCGTTCAGCTTAGCCAGCCCTTGCGCTTGAAGTACACCAGCGGGATCGCCGCCGACACGGCCATCAGCCCGATGGCCCAAGGATAACCCGCGGCCCAGTCCAGCTCCGGCATGAACTTGAAGTTCATGCCGTAGATGCTGGCGATCAGCGTGGGCGGCATCAGCGCCACCGAGACCACCGAGAACAGCTTGATGATCTTGTTCTGGTTGATGTTGATGAAACCGACCGTGGCGTCCATCAGGAAGTTGATCTTGTCGAACAGGAACGCGGTGTGGTTCTCGATGGAGTCGATGTCGCGCAGGATCTGGCGGGCTTCGTCCTGCTGCTCGGCCGACAGCAGCTGGCTGCGCATCAGGAAGGAGACCGCGCGGCGCGTGTCCATCACGTTGCGGCGGATGCGGCCGTTCAAGTCTTCTTCGCGGGCGATGGTTTCCAGCACGTCGGCCGCCGCGGCATCGGTCACGTTCTCCGCCAGCACGCGCTTGCTGGCTTCCTCCAGCCGCTCGTAGACTTCCTCGATGGAGTCTGCCGAATATTCCGCATCGGTGGCGTACAGGTCCATCAGCACGTCCTTGGCGTTGCGCACCGAGCCCGGGCGCATGCGGGCGCGCAACCGCACCAGCCGGAACACCGGCAGGTCCTCGTCGTGAATGGAGAACAGCACGTCGCGCGTGAGCACGAACGCCACGCGCACGTTGCGCGAGATGTCTTCCTCGTCGAGCAGGAAGTCGGTGCGGATATGGATGTTCTCGTCCTCGCCCTCGAAGTAGCGGGCCGAGGCTTCCAGGTCACCCAGGTCTTCCAGCTCGGGCAAGGCTACGCCGTAGGCTTCCTTGATCCAGGCGAGTTCCTCGTCATCGGGGCTGATGACATCGATCCAGATTGGCTTGTGCTGCAGAAGTTCATTGCGATCGTCGACCTGCTCCTGTGCGAGCCGGCCTTTCTGCAGGACGAACAGGTTGATCATCCCAGGGCTTCCTTGTTGCGTTTGGCGAAGAAACGCGCAGGCTTGGCTCGCCGGCCATGGGGCGAGCCCATGCTTCGCGCGAAAACGGCGAAGCACAGGGCCGCTGGCAAGCGTGATCGCGCTGTGCGCTCGAAGGGCGCGCAAGGCGATGGCGTTTGCCGTTCATGGCTGGCAAGCCGGGGGAGGGATTAGTCCGGGACGAAGCGGCGCGCGGCGGCGGCCGTCAGGGACACGGAAGAACACTCACCCGCAGTATGTGCTGCGGGCGAGTCCGACGAGGCGGTGGAGCGGGATAAAGCCGGCTCCGGCGGTCGTCGTTACGCAGCCCGCAGTGACATGGCATTCGGTGCGATCGCAATCTGGCTGCGGCAACACGAACACCCGATGCTACTGCCCACGTAGTTTCTCCGGGATTATGATGGCCGCGAGTGTAGCCCAACGAGGGGGGGATTGTTAAGTGAAATGTGGGTGAATGGGAGGCGCCGGCGCGCAGTGCGTTGTTATGCCGCCCGCGCGCTTTGGCGCCAGCGCCGCAATAGGGGCACGAGCAGCAGGAAGGGCAGCGTGGCCACCAGCATCCGGAAGCTCGGCACGCCGATCGGCATCTCGATCTGGCTGCATTTCATCATTTGCGTGCGCAGGCCCCGGCCGGCCGCTGTGTGCGACGCCGCTCTTTGTATCGAGGAAGAACGGCAGAAGAGAGCACGCAGCGGGTAAAATCGCAGGAACGACTGTTGCCGCGGGGGAGCGCCGACCCGGCTTGACAAGCCCGGCGCGCAGCCGACGCGGCCGACCCAGATTAGCGAGCATCCCATGACCTTCACCGAGCAGCTGGCTGCAGCCTGGCAGCGCAACGATTCCCTCCTCTGCGTCGGGCTAGACCCTGACCCGGGCAAGCTGCCCCTGTCCATGACGGGCACGGGCGGTGCGATCTTCTCTTTTTGCCGCGAGATCGTCGACGCCACCGCCGACCTGGTCTGCGCCTTCAAGCCGCAGATCGCCTATTTCGCGGCGCAGCGCGCCGAAGACCAGCTCGAGCAGTTGATCGCCTATATCCATGACGCCCACCCCGGGATTCCCGTGATCCTGGACGCCAAGCGCGGCGACATCGGCTCGACCGCGCAGCAGTACGCCATCGAAGCCTTCGAGCGTTACCGGGCGGACGCTGTCACGGTCAATCCCTATATGGGCCTGGATTCGCTGGAGCCGTACCTGGCCTATGCGGATCGCGGCGTGATCGTGCTGTGCCGCACCTCCAACCCGGGCGGCTCCGACGTGCAATTCCTGCCGGTGGATGGCAAGCCGGTGTACCAGGTGGTGGCCGAGGCGGCCGCCACGCGCTGGAATACCAATGGACAGATGGCGCTGGTGGTGGGGGCGACCTTCCCCGCGGAGATTGCCAAGGTGCGCGAGATCGTGGGCGACATGCCGCTGCTGATCCCCGGCATCGGCGCCCAGGGCGGAGATATCGAGGCCACCGTCCGCGCGGGGCGCACCGGCGCTGGCGCCGGCATGATGATCAATTCGTCGCGCGCCATCCTCTACGCCAGCCGCGAGAAGGATTTCGCGGCGGCCGCGCGCAACGTCGCGTTGCAGACGCGCGAAACCATCAATCGCTTCCGCCAGGGCTGAACCGCCGCATTGCCGGCGGATTGCTGGCCGCCGCGCGTGCCTGAGCCCTCAGGCCTCGTTGCGGACCAGCTCGAGCAGGCCGCGAATCGCGTATTCCGCAGCCTGGCGGCGGATTTGCTGCCGGTCGCCGCGATAGCGCTGCGTTTCCACCTTGGTGGTGATGCGGTTGCTCCAGCCGAAGCACACCATGCCCACGGGCTTTTCCGGCGTACCGCCGGTTGGCCCGGCCACGCCGGTGATCGACAGCGCCACCTGGGCGCGGCTGTTGAGCAGGGCCCCTTCGGCCATGGCGCGCGCCACTTCCTCGCTGACCGCGCCATGATCGCGAATCAGCTTGGCTGGCACGCCCAGCATGGTCGACTTGGCCTCGTTCGAGTACGTGACGAAGCCCCGCTCGAACCACCCTGACGAACCCGATACATCGGTAATGGCGGCGGCCACCAGGCCGCCCGTGCAGGATTCCGCGGTGGCGAGCAACAGCGACTTCTCGTTCAGGGAGATTCCGACCTGGACGGCGAGTTGGTCGAGCAAGCGGCTGACGGGCATGATGGCGGATTCAGTAGATAGGTTGGGGGGGAGTCGCCGATCACAGCGAACGCCACAGGGCGAACACCAGCAGCGTGTAGAAGGCGGCCATGATGTCGTCGAACATCACGCCGAAGCCGCCGCGCAGGCCGGGTCCCTTGAGCGTACGGTCGAGATGCCCGATGGGCGCTGGCTTGACGATATCGAACAGGCGGAACCACAGGAACGCCGCAAGCTGGCCCCAGAAACCGGTCGGCATGACGAAGGCCATGACCAGCCAGAACGCCACGATCTCGTCCCAGACCATGCTGCCGTGGTCAAACACGCCCATGTCGCGCGCGGTGCGCGCGCAGGCCCAGAGCCCCAGCACGAAGCCGCCGACGATCAGCCACAGCCAGGTTTCCGGCTGCACCCACATCGAGATCACCAGGTAGGACAGCCATGCGTACAGCGTGCCGACCGTGCCAGGCCCGACTGGCGATAGTCCCGAGCCGAAGCCCAGCGCGATCAGGTGAGCAGGGTGCGAGAGCATGAAACGCGCCGTAGGGCGCGTGACCCTGGCGGCCTGGCCAGCTTCCAGGGTCAGGGCGGGATCGTGCGCGGTAGGCCCGGGCGGGTAGGCGGACATCAGGGATTGGCTCGTCTGGTTCGGATGGGATTGTGCCGGACGGCGTGTCCGGGCAGGGTCTGGCGCCCCGCATGGCTGCATGATGACACGGCGCACGCAAGCTTGTCAGGGGGAAGCGAAGTGGTCGAAGCTGGTGCCGTTGTAAGCGCTCGGATTACCGTCGCGGTCAACCAGGCGCAGGCCAGCCTCGGACGTGATCGCGCCGACGCGCGTCAGGGCCAGGCCGAGCCGCGCGCCGATGGCGGCAATGTGGTCGCGCTCACCCACGGGCGCGGTAAAGCAGAGTTCGTAATCGTCTCCGCCGGCCAGGGTGCATTCCAGCTGGCGCGCCTCCGGCTGGCTGGCCAGCACCGTCGAGCGGGGCAGGGCGTCCACGTCGAGCAGGGCGCCGACCTGGGAGCGCTCCAGGATATGGCCGAGGTCGCCGACCAGGCCGTCGGAAATATCGAGTGCCGCATGCGCCACACCGCGAAGTGCCATGCCCAGCGCGATGCGCGGCGTTGGCGTGTCCATGCGCGGGCGCACCTGGCTGAAGTCCGGTTCGGGCAGCAGCCATTCGCCACGGAAGTCGCCCAGCGCCAGGCGGGCATCGCCAAGCGTGCCGGAGACCCAGATATCGTCGCCGGGGCGTGCGGCATCGCGTCGCAGTGCCTTATGCACAGGTACGTCGCCGAACACTGTCAGGCTCAGCGTCAGCGGGCCGCGCGTGGTGTCGCCGCCGATCAGCTCGCAGCCGTGGGCGTCTGCCAGTTCCAGCATGCCGGCGGCCAGTTCGGACAGCCATGCGGCTTGCGCATCGGGCAGCGCCAGCGCTAGTGTGAAGGCGCGGGGCTCGGCACCCATGGCCGCCAGGTCGGACAGGTTGACCGCCAGCGCCTTGTGCCCAAGTGAGCGCGGCGCCACGTCCGGAAAGAAGTGCCGCCCGCTGACCAGCATGTCGGTGCTGATGGCAAGGTGGTGTCCGGGGCGCCCTTCAATCAGCGCGCAATCGTCGCCCACGCCCAGTACCGCCTTTTGCGCGGGCCGGGTAAAGAAGCGGCGGATCAGGTCGAACTCGGAGAGCTGGGCGCTGGAGGAATCGGGCATGAAGGGAGTCGGGGCGGCGGAGATTCTGCGAAGGGCCAGGGAAACCTCGCCGGGTCGCGGCCGCTGCGGGTTTCGCCCTGCTGTTCAGCGCTGGCGGCATGCGGCATATTGTACCGAAACGCAAAGGTGCCTCGCGCAAAACGCTTATTGTGAAATAATATTTCACAATATAAAATGCCAGGTTCCAAAGGAAGAGACTGCGGGTACGTGGAGCCGACCCGCCATTTCGTGTCCCATACGTGATTAACGGCTCCACCGACCGGAAGATGCGCCGATGACCAGTCCCCAGCAGCCCACGCCCCAAGACGACCTGAAGCAGCAGCAGCGTGAGGCGCTGCGCAAAGCTGCCCTGGAATATCACGAGTTTCCGACCCCGGGCAAGATCTCTGTTACGCCGACCAAGCCGCTGTCCAACCAGCGTGACCTGGCCCTGGCGTACTCGCCGGGCGTGGCCTACGCGTGCGAGGAAATCGTCGCCGATCCGCTCAATGCATTCCGCTACACCGCGCGCGGCAACCTGGTCGGCGTGATCACCAACGGCACCGCGGTGCTGGGCCTGGGTGATATCGGCCCGGCGGCTTCCAAGCCGGTGATGGAAGGCAAGGCGGGCCTGTTCAAGAAGTTCGCCGGCATCGACGTGTTCGACATCGAACTCGACGAGAAGGACCCCGAGAAGCTGGTGCAGATCATCGCCGCGCTCGAGCCCACCTTCGGCGGCATCAACCTGGAAGACATCAAGGCACCCGAGTGCTTCTACGTTGAGCGCAAGCTGCGCGAGCGCATGAAGATTCCCGTCTTCCACGATGACCAGCATGGCACCGCCATCGTGGTCGGCGCGGCTGTGGTCAATGGCTTGACCGTGGTCGGCAAAGATATCAGCAAGGTCAAGCTGGTGGCTTCCGGCGCGGGCGCTGCGGCGCTGGCTTGCCTGGACCTGCTGCTCGACCTCGGCATGAAGATCGAGAACATCTGGGTGACCGACCTGGCGGGCGTGGTCTATGAAGGCCGCGCTGAGCTGATGGACCCGGAAAAGGCCCGCTTTGCGCAAAAGACCGACAAGCGCAAGCTGGCAGAAGTGATCGATGGCGCCGATATTTTCCTGGGCCTGTCCGCTGCCGGCGTGCTCAAGCAGGACATGGTCCAGCGCATGGCCGACAAGCCGCTGGTGCTGGCCCTGGCCAACCCCAACCCGGAAATCCTGCCGGAGCTGGTCAAGGAAGTCCGTCCGGACGCGGTGATCGCCACCGGCCGTACCGATTACCCGAACCAGGTCAACAACGTCCTGTGCTTCCCCTTCATCTTCCGCGGCGCGCTGGACTGCGGCGCCACCACCATCACGCGTGAGATGGAAGTCGCCGCGGCGCATGCGATTGCGGAACTGGCCCGCCAGGAGCAGAGCGACATCGTCGCCACCGCCTATGGCATACAGGACCTGTCCTTCGGCCCCGAGTACCTGATTCCCAAGCCGTTCGATCCGCGCCTGATCGTCAAGATCGCGCCGGCGGTGGCCGAGGCCGCCATGAAGTCCGGCGTGGCCGCGCGCCCCATCAAGGACATGGACGCGTACCGCCTGCAGCTGCAGCAGTTCGTGTACCACTCCGGCACCCTGATGAAGCCGATCTACGCGGCTGCCCGCCAGGTCGACATGGAGAAGAAGCGCATCGTCTTCGCCGAGGGCGAGGAAGAGCGTGTGCTGCGCGCGGTGCAGGTGATCGTCGACGAAAAGCTGGCCAACCCGATCCTGGTCGGCCGCCCGGCCGTCATCGCCCACCGCATCGAGCGCTTTGGCCTGCGCCTGCGCGGCGGCATCGACTTCACCGTGGTCAACCCGGAACACGATGCACGTTTCCGCGACTACTCCGAGGCGTACTTCAAGATGATGGCCCGCCAGGGCATCACCCAGCAGTACGCCAAGCTGGAAATGCGCCGCCGCACCACGCTGATCGGCGCGATGCTGGTCAAGCAGGGCGAGGCCGATGGCATGATCTGCGGCACGGTCAGCACGACTGCCGCGCACCTGCGCTACATCGACCAGATCCTGGGTGGCACCAACGAGGTGTATGCGGCGATGAACGGGCTGGTCCTGCCGGGCCGGCAGATCTTCCTGGTCGACACCCACGTCAACATCGACCCGACCGCTGGCCAGCTGGCCGAGATCACCCTGATGGCCGCCGAAGAGCTCAAGCGCTTCGGCATCGTCCCCAAGGTGGCGCTGGTGTCGCACTCCAACTTCGGCACATCCGAAGCGCCTTCGGCGCAGAAAATGCGCGAAACCCTGGCGATCCTGCGCGAGCGCGCCCCGGATCTCGAGGTGGATGGCGAGATGCATGGCGATTGCGCGCTGGACCCGAAGCTGCGTGACACGCTGGTGCCGGACGGCACCCTCAAGGGCGAGGCCAACCTGCTGGTGTGCCCGAATATCGACGCTGCCAACATCGCCTACAACCTGCTCAAGGTCGCGGCGGGCAACAATGTGGCGATCGGGCCGATCCTGCTTGGCGTCAAGGCGCCTGTCCACATCCTGACGCCTTCGGCCACGGTGCGGCGTATCGTCAATATGACGTCGCTGGTGGTGGTGGACGCGGCAGCCAAGCGCTAAACCCCTGTCAGTCTTGAAAAGCCGGGCTTGCCCGGCTTTTTTATTGTCTTTTTACTGCCGCCGGCACCCCGTCAGTGTGTGCACACATTTTCTTAACATGTTGAAACAATTGAGGTTTTCCACTCCGTCCGGGGGCGGGGATTGATTATTTATTAGCATGGGCGTAACCTTATGCCTTTGAAGTACGCGCTCGTTACACGCGCGACGACGCTGTCGATTTACGCGCAGGCCGTCCGGGGCGCAGGCAAAATGGGCAGTTTAGGTGGCGCGGCAACCGCGCAGCGGCGCCGGGATCGTTTGGTTGGTGTCCTCAAATCAAGACAAGCAACGTGGGTTCCCAGATTCCTTTGACGCAGCGCGCATCACAATGGATTTCAGTCGCCGGTCTGGCGCGAGTGGCAAGCCGGGTGCTGGCAGGCGTGGCGTTGTCGTGCGCGCTGGCGCAGCCGGTGCTGGCACGCCAGGCGGCCGATGACGGCACGGGAACCATCGCAGTACAACAGTTGCCCAACGAGGCACAGTCCACGTTGGAGCGGATCGAAGCGGGTGGCCCGTTTCCCTACGCCAAGGATGGCTCGAGGTTCGGCAACTACGAGCGCGCCCTGCCGCAAAGGTCGCGCAATTACTACCGCGAATACACGGTGAAGACAAATAGCCGAAATCGAGGAGCACGACGGATCGTATGTGGCGGTGATCAACGCGCCACCAACGACTGTTACTACACGGACGACCACTACAACAGTTTCAAACGGATAGCCAAATGATGACTGACATTTTCGGACTGGGCGACGCCCTTGCCGCCCGCGAAGAGCGCGGCGCCGGAGATGGCTGGCAGCGGGCCCAGACCCAGGCCCAGAATCTTTACGACAACGTGTTGACGATGCCCCGCAACGAGCTCTCGCAACAAACGCCGCTCGCACCCGTTCCCGCAGCCGGCACTGACGGCAGCCAAGAGGGAGCCATGACCCTGTTCAAGACGGTGCGTCCAAACATCGTCCAGTCGATCCGCGCGTTTCGCGTGCCCGAACTCGCGCAGGCCGCGGTGGAGCTGGGCCAGCATTTCCTGTATGCGAACTGCGCACACTGCCAGAGCAAGGCGGAAGTGCTGGAAACCATCGCCACCAACTTCCTCTTTCCCAAGCATTTCGGCAAGAATTTCGATGCGTTGGCCGATTGCCTGACCGACCTGATCTACAAGGCGGGCCCGCAGCCCGGCTTCGTGATCGTGCTCGAAGGCCTGCCGATTGCGCAGAAGTTCGACAAGGAAGGGCGCGAGGTTTTGCTCGATGTGTTCCGTGATGCGGCCGAGTTCTGGGCCGAGCGCAAGGTGCAGTTCCGCGTGTTCTACTCCTTCGCCTGAGCGCCAGCCGCCTGTAGCGAAGACAGCATGATAAAAAAAGGCCCGCTAGCAGCGGGCCTTTTGCTTTGCCGGCAGGGCGCGGGGTTACGCCGCCGGCGGTACCTGGCCTTGCGGCGTCAGCTTGTCGATCAGCTCCGGCAGCCCTTCGCTGAGATGGGCTGCGACATCGTCCTGGGACAGGCCCGTCTTTTCGGCCAGGCTCTCCAGCGCGCCGGTACCACCCAGTGCGCTGGCCAGCGCGGACGGCGAGACCGCCTGGTTGGCGCCGGTGCCGATCCACGAGTTGACCTGTTCGCCCAGGCCCGCCTGGGCCAGGACCTGCTGCAAGGCGCCGATGCCGCCGGCCGCCGCGCCCAGCGCGGGCGCGCCGCCGGCCTGGCCGCCCAGCAGCCCGCCGAGCAATCCGCCCAGATCGAGGCCGCCTGGTGCGCCACCGGCCGCGCCGCCGCCCATCAGGCCGCCGAGCAGTCCGCCAAGGCCGCCGAGGCCTCCCGCGCCTGCCGAGGCCGGATCCTGCGCGCCGCCGCCGCTGCTGTCCCCGCCCTTATGGCGCATGGCCAGCATGGCCAGCAGCCCCAGCGCCATCATCATCTTGGGGTTCAGGCCGCCAGCGCCCGCGTCGCCGCTGCCGCGCTGCCCGAGCACTCCGCCCAGCACGCTATCGAGTAGTCCCATGATCGACTCCTTCCGGTGAGTGTGGCGCCGGGCCGGGATGGCCCGGGTGCCGTCAAAATCCGCCCAGTACCGCGTTGAGCGTGGCCAGGCAGGCAAGCCCGGCTGTTTCTGTACGCAAGATGCGCGGCCCGAGTGACACGCCCGTGAAACCGGCGCGCAGCGCCGCCGCCTCCTCGTCCGGCGCCAGCCCGCCTTCGGGCCCGATCAGCAGTGTCACGCCGCGGTCCAGCAATGCATTGCGCTGCTCGGTGGCAAACGATACCAGCGACTGCGAGGCCCGCGGCGATACCAGCAGCCGTGCCCCTTCTTGGGCCGCGGCAGGCTTTGCCTGCAGGCCCAGCCAGGATTCCACGTTAGCGACCGGTGCGACCTCCGGCAAGCGATTGCGCCCACATTGCTCGCATGCGGCCTCGACCAGCGCCTGCCAGTGCGCCTGGCGTTTCTGCGCCCGCTCTCCCGAGAGCCGGACCACGGAGCGGGCCGCCTGCAGCGGCTGGATGGCGGCAACGCCAAGCTCGACGGATTTCTCGATCAGCCAGTCCATCTTGTCGCCGCCCGCCAGCCCCTGCGCCAGCGTGACGCGGAACGGCGGCTCGGCCTCGAACGGATCGTGGCTGCCGATCCGCGCCAGCGCATGGCGCTTGCCGATTTCGACCAGGGTAGCCGCATGGCTGCCGCCGCGCCCGTCGAACAGGGTGATGTCGTCGCCTGGGTTGAGCCGCAGCACCTGGACATGGCGCACCACGGCTTCAGGCAACGGCATGTCGGTCTCGGCGGCCAACGTGGCATCAATGAAAAAGCGAGGCGGCATCAGGCGGATCCGTCCTCGTTCTTGCCGGCGGCTTTGTCCACCGGCTTGCCGAAGCCCCAGCGGTAGCCATCGGGATCCTCGACCATGCAGTAGCGGTCGCCCCAGAACTGGTCGGCGGGCGCCATCAGGCTGACCGCGCCGGCGGCGACGGCGCGCGCGTGCATGGCATCGACGTCGTCGCAGTAGACGTAGAACGTCTGCGGGCATTCGACGCCGAGCGAGCGGGGCGCGCGCGCGGTGCTGCCCCAGGCGCCTTCGGGCGCGAACATCACGACGAGCTCGCCCTGGTAGTGCATCTCGGCGTGGGTCGGCACACCGTTTTCGTCGACCACGTTCCCCGCGCTGAAACCGAAGGCGCGGTGATAGAAGTCGAGCGCGCTGCGCCCGTTGCCCACCGTCAGGTAGGGGGTGAGCCAGGGGGTGTTGGCCGGTCTTGTCATGATCGTCTCCTGGTTACGGGAAGCCGCGCGGGGCTTGCCTGGGCGGCAAGACTCGCGGTGCGAGCGAGCATCTTACGCGGGTGCGCAGGCGCTGTCGAAAAGCGCCTGCAGGTGCAGGGGCAGGGCGAACAAGGCCGGATGGAGCGCGGCGTGGTAGCAGCGCAGCTTGCGGTCGAGCTTCCAGGCGCGCAGCCGCTCATCGAGCTGCGCGGCATCGGCGCCGCGCACGTCGAGGGTGTCGCTGGCCAGCGCGATGGCCCATTGCGCGCCGTAGACGGGGATGAAGGTGGTGATGGGGTGGACTTGCGCAAAGCACTGCCGCAAGCGCGCGGCGAGCACGCGGACCGAATCGGGGCGGTGTTCCGGCGGGCCAAGGTGCAGGGACAGCGCGCCGCCGGGCGCCAGGCAGCGCCGGGCGGTTTGCAGGCCGTGGTTGGAAAAGAGCGCAGCCGCCGGGCTGCCGTCGTCGGCCTCGGTCAGATCGAATACGATCAGGTCGAACTGCCGCCCCGCACGGCCAAAGGCTTCCATCAAGCCCAGCGCGTCGCCAATGGCGAGGTGCACGCGTGGATCCTCGAAGGCGCCCTGGTGGATGCCGTCCAGCCAGGCCCGGGCCAGCGTCACGACATCGGGGTCGAGTTCGGCCACCACCACCTCGCGCATGAAGGGCAGGCGCAGCAATTCATGCGCCGAGCCGCCGTCGCCGCCACCCACCACCAGCGCGGAGCGTGCCGTGCCATGGGCCACGGCCATGGGGTGCACCATCAGCTCATGCTGGATGAAGGCGTCCGCTTCCGCGCTCATGATGCGGCCATCGAGGCGGAAGATCCGGCCAAAGCGGGGATGCTCGCCAATCTCGATTTGCTGGTACGGCGAGCGCATTGCCGCGAGCAGCCGAATCTGGCCCAAGGTGGTGCCAACGCCTGGGGAAAGCCATTCGGTCCATTGCAGATGGCCGCCAGGCGGGGCCGCCGGGTGGCCTAACTCCCCCCTTTGATCTGGTAAAATTGCGCTTTTCCCGCCGCCAGGTTCCCGCCGCATGTCTCACCTCGCTCATCCCGCCGCCAGTCCGCACGCTTCGCAGCCCGTCCAACTCATGGCCAACGCCATCCGCGTCCTGGCCATGGACGCCGTCCAGCAGGCCAATTCAGGCCACCCCGGCATGCCGATGGGCATGGCGGATATCGCGGTTGCGCTGTGGGGCCGTCATCTGAAGCATAACCCGAGCAACCCCAAGTGGGCTGACCGCGACCGCTTCGTGCTGTCCAACGGCCACGGCTCGATGCTGCTTTATGCGCTGCTGCACCTGACCGGCTACGACCTGCCCTTGGCCGAACTGAAGAACTTCCGCCAGATGCACAGCAAGACGGCAGGCCACCCGGAATACGGCATCACCCCGGGCGTGGAAACCACCACCGGCCCGCTGGGCCAAGGCCTGACCAATGCGGTCGGCATGGCGCTGGCTGAACGCCTGCTGGGCGAGGAATTCAACCGCCCGGGCTTCGACATCGTCAACCACCACACCTATGTGTTCCTGGGAGACGGCTGCCTGATGGAAGGCATCAGCCACGAGGCCTGCTCGCTGGCCGGCACGCTCAAGCTGAACAAGCTGGTCGCGCTCTGGGACGACAACGGCATCTCGATCGACGGCGACGTGGTGCACTGGTTCGCCGACGACACCCCGAAGCGTTTCGAAGCCTACGGCTGGAATGTGATTCGCGCGGTGGACGGCCATGACGCCGCCGCCGTGGATGCCGCCGTCGCCGAAGCCAAGCACAGCGACCGTCCGACCCTGATCTGCTGCCGTACCCTGATCGGCAAGGGCGCGCCCAACAAGGAAGGCGGCCACGATGTGCATGGCGCGCCGCTTGGTGGCGCCGAAATCCTGGCCACGCGCGAGGCGCTGGGCTGGGCCCACGCCCCGTTCGAACTCCCGGCCGAAGTCTATACGGCATGGGATGCGAAGGCCCGCGGCGGTTCGCTGGAAAAGGCCTGGAACGCGCTGTTCGAGGCTTATGCGGAGCGCTTCCCGTACGAAGCCGGCGAATTCCAGCGCCGCATGCGCGGCGAGCTGCCCGGCGCGTTTGACGCTGCCGTGGACGCTTTCCTGGCCAAGTGCGAGGAAAAGGCGGAAACCATCGCTACCCGCAAGGCCAGCCAGAACACCATCGAGGCGCTCGCGCCGGTGCTGCCGGAATTCCTGGGTGGCTCGGCCGACCTGACCGGCTCCAACCTGACCAACTGGTCCGGCAGCAAGGCCGTGCGCGGCGATGCCTGGGGCAACCACATCAACTACGGCGTGCGCGAGTTCGGCATGAGCGCCATCATGAACGGCATCACGCTGCATGGTGGCTACATCCCCTACGGCGGCACCTTCCTGACCTTCTCCGACTACAGCCGCAATGCCCTGCGCATGGCGGCGCTGATGAAGATCCGCACGCTGTTCGTGTTCACCCACGACTCCATCGGCCTGGGCGAAGACGGCCCGACCCACCAGTCGATCGAACACGTCGCCAGCCTGCGCCTGATCCCCAATATGGATGTGTGGCGTACCGCCGACACTACCGAAACCGCGGTGGCCTGGGCCCAGGCCGTGCGCCGCGAGAACGGCCCGAGCTGCCTGATTTTCAGCCGCCAGAACCTGCCGTTCCAGACGCGCGACGACGCCACCCGCGCCAATATCGCGCGGGGCGGCTACGTGCTGCGCGCCGGCAACAATCCCAAGACCGGCCGTCCGGATGCCGTGATCATCGCCACCGGCTCGGAAGTCGGCCTGGCCGTGGGTGCCGCAGAGCAACTGGCTGCTGACGGCGTGCACGTGCGCGTGGTCTCGGTGCCGGCAACCACGGTATTCGACAAGCAGGACGCCGCCTACAAGGCTTCGGTGCTGCCGGCCGGCGTGCCGCGCGTGGCGGTCGAGGCAGGCGTGACGGACTTCTGGTGGAAGTACCAGGTCCAGGCCGTGGTGGGCATCGACACCTTCGGCGAATCGGCTCCCGCTGGCGTATTGTTCAAGCACTTCGGCTTCACGGTCGAGAACGTCGTGCGCACCGTGCGCGACACCCTCGGTCAGTAACAGGTATTCCCGGGCCCGCGCAGCGGTCGACTCGGCCGCGCGGGCCGGCAGACGCTTTCCCGCATCCATCGATCGTTAGCCTACTCAGGAGATAAACATGACCATCAAGATCGGCATCAACGGCTTCGGCCGCATCGGGCGCATGGTGTTCCGCGCCGCCGCCGCCAACTTCAAGGAAATCGAAGTCGTCGGCATCAACGACCTGCTCGAGCCCGACTACCTGGCTTACATGCTGAAGTACGACTCGGTGCACGGCCGCTTTGACGGCGAAGTGTCGGTCGACGGCAACACCCTGATCGTCAATGGCAAGAAAATCCGCCTGACCGCAGTCAAGGACCCGTCCGAACTGAAGTGGGGCGAGATCGGCGCCGACGTGGTGATCGAATCCACCGGCATCTTCCTGACCAAGGAAGGCGCGCAGAAGCACATCGACGCGGGCGCCAAGAAGGTGATCATGTCGGCACCGTCCAAGGATGACACCCCGATGTTCGTGTACGGCGTGAACCACGGCACGTACAAGGGCGAAGCGATCATCTCCAACGCCAGCTGCACCACCAACTGCCTGGCGCCGGTCGCCAAGGTGCTGAACGACAAGTGGGGCATCAAGCGCGGCCTGATGACCACCGTGCACGCCACCACCGCCACGCAAAAGACCGTCGACGGCCCCTCCAACAAGGACTGGCGCGGTGGCCGCGGCATCCTGGAAAACATCATCCCGTCGAGCACTGGCGCTGCCAAGGCCGTGGGCGTGGTGATTCCCGAGCTGAACAAGAAGCTGACCGGCATGTCGTTCCGCGTGCCGACCTCCGACGTGTCGGTGGTCGACCTGACCGTCGAACTGGAAAAGGGTGCCACCTACGCCGAGATCTGCGCCGAAATGAAGGCACAGAGCCAGGGCGCGCTCAAGGGCGTGCTGGGCTACACCGAAGACAAGGTGGTTGCCACGGATTTCCGCGGCGATGCACGCACCTCGATCTTCGACGCGGAAGCCGGCATCGCGCTGGACTCGACCTTCGTCAAGATCGTGAGCTGGTACGACAACGAGTGGGGCTATTCCAACAAGGTGCTGGAAATGGCTCGCGTGGTCGCCAAGTAAGTTTGCCGGGATAGGTTGGTTTGCGCACGGAACAAGGCGGCATTCCCTGGGATACCGCCTTGTCGTCTGCTTGCAACTCCAGCTATCGGAAGCCTAGGCGGGTCCTTTTGCCAGGATCCTGGCAAAAGGACGAAGGCCGGCACGGTGCAAGGGGCTGGCGCGGAATTCCTGTTCCGTTCCCCGCTTTGCTCTTACACTGTGAAAGTGCTGGAAACACCGATGTGCAGCCAATGCAAGTGACGATACGGTCATTCCCAATTCCCAATCCAACCTGGGTGAGATCATGGTGAATGTGGATACCAAGCTGCTCGTGATTTTTACCGAGCTGCTCAGCAAGCGAAACGCGACCTATGTCGCGGAAAAAATGCATATGACCGCACCTGCGGTTTCGCATTCGCTGGGCCGCCTTCGCGAGATTTTCGACGATCCCCTCTTCATCCGCGTGCCGCACGGCCTGACGCCGACACCGCGAGCCCTGGAACTGGGGCCGAAGATTCGCGACATGCTGGACCTGTGGTCCTCGATCAACGAGGGCGACGCCGATAATTTCGACCCCGCCACCGCCACCGGCACCCTTAACATCGGCTTTGCCGCCGAGCTGGGCGATACGGTCTTCAACCGCTTTATCCTGCGCATCAAGCAACTGGCGCCGGAGTTGCATATCAAGCTGGTCGAATCCCATTCCTGGGAGTCGGATGTGGCCGCCATGCGCGGCAACGAGCTGGACCTGGCGTTCTCGCCATTCCCGACCCGGCACCCCGAAATCGTGGAAGAGATGGTGACGTCGCTCAACCTCTGGGTTTGCGCGCGTAAAAACCATCCTGTGCTCAAGGGCACCTGCACGCTCGAGCAGTATCTCGACTGCGGCCACATCTTCATGGCGCATTCCGGCGGCAATGGCCGTCCGGCACCGTCGCTGATCCCGCTGGACTACGCGTTGCAGCAGCGCGGGCTAAAGCGCAATGCCACGCTGACGGTGCATTCCTGGCGCGCACAGTCGGAGCTGGCCGCGCAGACCGACATGATCTTCACGGTCAATGCGCTGACCAAGGACATGGCTTGCGAGACCTACGGCCTCAAGGCCTTCCCCTTGCCGGCGGAACTTAACACCACGCTGGGCCTGAACATGTTCTGGCACCGCAGCCGCAACACCCACCCGATGCTGGTGTGGGCACGCGGGCTGTTCCGCCAGGTCGTGGGCGAATTCGTCGGCGTGCCGGCGGTTGCGCGCGGCCTGCACATCGTTGCCGAGCAGGATCATACGGAATCGTAAAGCAGGCTTGAAATGAAAAAAACCGGCGCTGGCGCCGGTTTTTTTATGTTCGCGCGGCAGGCCCCGTCGCAGGCTTAGCGCTTGGGCCGGTGGGGGCACTCGTGCTTGGTGCAGCTGCCATAGAGCGACAATGCGTGTTCTTGCAGCGCGAAGCCGCGCTCGGTTGCGATGCTTTGCTGGCGACGCTCGATCTCGGAGTCGTAGAATTCCTCCACGCGGCCGCAATCGATGCAGACCAGGTGGTCGTGATGCTTGCCTTCATTCAGCTCGAAAATGGCTTTGCCGGATTCGAAGTTGTTGCGCGACAGCAGTCCAGCCTGCTCGAACTGGGTCAGCACGCGATAGACGGTCGCAAGGCCGATATCCATTTGTTCGTTGAGCAGGATGCGGTAAACGTCTTCAGCGCTGAGGTGGCGCTGCTCGCTGGTCTGGAAGATCTCGAGGATCTTCAGACGCGGTACGGTCGCTTTAAGACCGATATTTTTGAGGTCCGCCGGACTCGGCATGGGCGTGACTCCCTAGAGTACAATGTCTGGATAGTTGAATCATAAGGGTTTTGGCGGCAAAAGTCGCCCCGGCGGTTGCCCGGGGCTCGGTCACCTGCCCTAGGCTGCGCTCGCGATGATCCATCGCCGCTGCCGCCTCATGGTAAGCGCCGTGAGGGCCTGAATCGGCACTTTTCTCTCCCTTCTAGAAGCGAGATACATGCGTTCATTTCGTTCGTCCGCCATGCGTCCGACGCTGGTTACTACTGTGCTGGCTGCAGCTACCCTGCTAACGGCTGCGTGCTCCACCTATGACAATACGTCGCGCAAGGTCGCCAACGCGATCACGCCGTACCGTATCAATATCGTGCAAGGCAACTTTGTCTCGCGTGAAGCTGCCGCGCAGTTGCGTGAAGGCATGACGCGCGAGCAGGTCAAGTTCCTGCTCGGCACGCCGCTGCTGGCCGATGTGTTCCACGGCAATCGCTGGGACTACGTGTTCTCGTTCCGCCGCGGCAATACGCCGGTGGTGCAGCAGCGCCGCTATACCGTGTTCTTCGATGGCGACAAGCTGGTCAAGTTCGGTGGCGACGAGCTGCCGTCCGAATACGAGCTGATTGCCGAAATCGACGGCATGAAGGCCATGCAGGCGGGCAAGGTACCGACGCCCAAGGCACCGGCCGAGACCGTTGCCGCGGCTTCGGAAGCGGCTGCAGCCCCGGCCGCAGCCACGGATGCCGCTCCCGCCGCAGCGCCTGCGCCGGCAGCGCCGGCTGCCGCAGCCTCATCCGCCGAGGCCGGTGGCCCCGCCAGCCCGACCAACTGAGCCTTCAGGCCCGAATGCCGGCCGCGTCACGCGGCCGGCTTGTATTTTGACTGCTGACACGCCATGAATATCGCCATCGCAGGTGCCTCCGGCCGCATGGGCCGTATGCTGATCGAACACGTACTCGCCACCGAAGGCGTCACCCTGTCGGGCGCGCTGGATGTGCCGGGCGCCCCGGCGCTGGGCCAGGATGCCGGGCTGCTGCTGGGCCGCACCACGGGCGTGGTGATCACCTCGGATATCGAGACTGCCCTCGCTGGCGCCGACTGCCTGATCGACTTCACCCGGCCCGAGGGCACGCTCGTGCACCTGGCAGCGGCCAAGCGCCTGGGCGTCAAGGTGGTCACCGGCACCACCGGGTTTGACGACGCCGGCCGTGCCGCCATCGCCGAGGCTGCCAAGCACATCGGCGTAGTGTTCTCCGCCAATATGAGCGTGGGCGTCAATGCCACGTTCAAGCTGCTGGAAGTTGCCGCCAAGCTGCTGTCTTCCGGCTACGACATCGAAGTCATCGAGGCGCACCACCGCCATAAGGTAGATGCCCCGTCGGGCACCGCGCTGGCGATGGGCGAGGTGGTGGCCAAGGCATTGGGCCGCGATCTGAAGACCTGCGGCGTGTTTGCCCGCGAAGGCCACACCGGCCCGCGCGACCCCAATTCCATCGGCTTTGCCACCGTGCGCGGCGGCGATATCGTGGGCGACCACACCGTGATGTTCGCCGGCACCGGCGAGCGCATCGAGATCACGCACAAGTCGTCCAGCCGTCAGTCGTATGCCGAGGGCGCGCTACGCGCGGCGCGCTTTCTCGCCGACAAGCCCACCGGGCTGTTCGACATGCAGGACGTGCTTGGCCTGAGGTAAGGCCCCCGGCACGCCCTGCGCCGCAAGTGCCGACGGTTATAATCGGCACTTTCGCCGTTCCAGCGCAGGCGGGCGCCGCAAGGCTTGCCCGCCGCTTATCTTTTCCACGCTTTTCGCACGCCGACGCACCGCGCCGTTGTCCTGAACATGCAAGACAAATACCTTCCCTCAGCCGTTGAACAAGCCGCCCAGCAACACTGGCAAGCCATCGATGCCTACCGCGTATCGGAAGAGGCGAAGCTGGCCGACGGCAGCGAGAAGCCGAAGTTCTATGCCTGCTCGATGCTGCCTTACCCGTCGGGCAAGCTGCATATGGGCCACGTGCGCAATTACACCATCAACGACATGATGGCGCGCCATCTGCGCATGAACGGGCACAACGTGCTGATGCCGATGGGCTGGGACGCGTTCGGCATGCCGGCGGAAAACGCCGCGCTCAACAATGGCGTGGCGCCGGCGGCCTGGACCTACAACAACATCGCTGAAATGAAGCGGCAGATGCAGTCGATGGGCCTGGCCATCGACTGGTCGCGCGAAGTCGCCACCTGCAGCCCGGACTACTACCGCTGGAACCAGTGGCTGTTCCTCAAGATGCTGGAAAAGGGCATCGCCTACCGCAAGACTGGCACGGTGAACTGGGATCCGGTCGACCAGACCGTGCTGGCCAACGAGCAGGTCATCGATGGGCGCGGCTGGCGCTCGGGCGCGCTGGTTGAAAAGCGCGAGATCCCGATGTACTACCTGCGCATCACCGACTACGCCGAGGAACTGCTCGGCGACCTGGACGACCTGGGCTGGCCCGAGCGCGTCAAGATCATGCAGCAGAACTGGATCGGCAAGAGCGTGGGCGTGCGCTTCGCGTTCCCGCATGCCATCGCCGGTGACGACGGCAAGCTGATCGGCGACGGCAAGCTCTATGTGTTCACCACGCGCGCCGACACCATCATGGGCGTGACCTTCTGCGCGGTCGCCGCCGAGCACCCGCTGGCCACCCATGCCGCCGCGACCAATCCTGAACTGGCCGCCTTCATCAACGAGTGCAAGCACGGCTCGGTGATGGAAGCCGATATGGCGACCATGGAAAAGAAGGGCATGCCCACCGGCCTGAAGGTGACGCACCCCCTGACCGGCGAGCAGGTCGAGGTGTGGGTTGGCAACTACGTGCTGATGAGCTACGGCGACGGCGCTGTGATGGGCGTGCCCGCGCACGACGAACGCGACTTTGCCTTTGCCAACAAATACGGCCTGCCGATCAAGCAAGTGGTCGATATGGTTGACGCCAAAAAGGGCCAGCCGTTCTCCACCGAAGCCTGGCAGGAGTGGTATGGCGACAAGGAGCACGGCACCTGCATCCATAGCGGCAAATACGACGGCCTGGACTACAAGGCTGCGGTGCAAGCCATCGCAGCCGATCTCGGTGCCAAGGGCCTGGGCGAGAAGAAGGTCACCTGGCGCCTGCGCGACTGGGGCATCTCGCGCCAGCGCTACTGGGGCACGCCGATCCCGCTGATCCATTGCGACGACTGCGGCGTGGTGCCGGTGCCGGAGCAAGACCTGCCGGTGGTGCTGCCGGAAGACCTGGTGCCGGACGGCACCGGCAACCCGCTGGCCAAGGATCCGCGTTTCCTCGCGTGCACCTGCCCGTCGTGCGGCAAGCCGGCGCGCCGCGAGACCGACACCATGGACACCTTCATCGATTCGTGCTGGTATTACATGCGCTATACCTGCCCGGACGCGGCCACCATGGTCGATGCGCGCAACGACTACTGGATGCCGATGGACCAGTACATCGGCGGCATCGAGCACGCGATCCTGCACCTGCTGTACGCCCGCTTCTGGACCAAGGTCATGCGCGACATGGGCCTGGTCACGTTCAACGAGCCGTTCTCCAACCTGCTCACGCAGGGCATGGTGCTCAACGATACCTACTACCGCGAAGACGCGGCGGGCAAGAAGACCTGGTTCAACCCGGCCGAAGTCGACGTCAGCACCGATGAGCGCGGCCGCCCGCTGGGCGCCGTGCTCAAGGCGGATGGCCAGCCGGTGGTGATCGGCGGCGTGGAGAAGATGTCGAAGTCCAAGAACAACGGCATTGACCCGCAGGCCCTGATCGACCAATACGGCGCCGACACCGCGCGCCTGTTCGTCATGTTCGCCGCGCCGCCCGAGCAGCAGCTCGAGTGGAGCGGCTCGGGCGTGGAGGGCGCTTCGCGCTTCCTGCGCCGGGTGTGGAACTACGGCTATGCCAACGCCGAGGCGATTGCGGCGGCGGGCAATGCCGTGCCATCCGGCGACGCCGACGCAGCGCTGCGCCGCGAGATCCACAGCGTGCTCAAGCAGGCCAACTACGACTATCAGCGCATCCAGTACAACACCGTGGTGTCGGCGACCATGAAGATGCTCAACGCGCTGGAAGACGCCAAGCAGGCCACGCCCGCCGCGCGCCGCGAGGGCCTGGGCATCCTGCTGCGCGTGCTGTATCCGGTGGTGCCGCACGTCACCCACGGGCTGTGGCAAGAGCTTGGCTACGCCACGCAGTACGGCGATCTGCTCGACGCAGCCTGGCCGCAGGTGGACGAATCCGCGCTGGTGCAAAGCGAGCTGGACCTCGTGCTGCAGATCAACGGCAAGGTGCGCGGCAGCCTGAAGGTGCCGGCCGACGCCGACCGCGCCGCCATCGAGGCCATGGCTGCCGCCAGCGAGATCGTTGCCAAGTTCGCTGACGGCGCCGCGCCGAAGAAGATCGTGGTGGTCCCGGGCCGCCTCGTTAATGTGGTTCTTTAACGTGACGCTGTAACTAGCGTCAGAGAAGCCAACAAGGGAGCTGCCCACATGGATGGACAGAAGCTGGATCGACCGCTGCAGGGCCGCCGCAAGGTCCTGGCCACGCTGCTGCTGGCCGGCCTGCTGGGCGGCTGCGGGTTTCACATGCGCGGCAACGCGGACTTTGCATTCAAGCGGCTGTATGTGAGCATTCCGCCCAATACGCTGATGGGCTCCGATTTGCGCCGCGCCATCCGCAACGGATCGGACACGCAGATCGTGACCGACCCGAAAGAAGCGGACGCCCTGCTCGATGTGCTGCAGGATACGCGTACCAAGACGGTGCTGTCGATCACCACCACTGGCGTGGTGCGCGAGTACCGCCTGACGCAGCGCTTCACCTTCCGCCTGCGTGACGCCGGCGGCCAGGAGCTGATCGCGCCGTCGCAGCTGGTGCTCACGCGCGACCTGACCTACAACGAAGCCAACACGCTGGCCAAGGATTACGAAGAGCAGCAGCTCTATCGCGACATGCAGCGTGACATCGTGCAGCAGCTGATTCGCCGGCTGAGCGCGGTCAAGGCCATCTGAGCGGCGCGAGAAGCGCCGGCCAGACAAGCTCAATAGGCAAGGACAGAGGAAAGAAGCGCACGGCATGCAGCTCAAGCTCGACGGACTCGAAGCGCACCTGCGCCAGGCCAAGGGACGCGGCCTGGCACCGCTCTACGTGGTGCATGGCGACGAGCACCTGCTGGTGCTAGAGGCGGTCGACCGCCTGCGCCAGGCTGCGCGCGAGGCCGGCTTCACGGAGCGCGAGGTGCTGTCCTCCGAGCGCGGCTTCAACTGGGGCCACGTGGTCCAGGCGCAGCAATCGATGTCGCTGTTCGGCGATCGCAAGATCGTCGAGCTGCGGATTCCCTCCGGCAAGCCCGGCAAGGACGGCGGCGAGGCGCTGCGCGCGGTGGCTGCCCAGCCTTCGCCGGACGTGGTCATGTTCATCACGCTGCCGCGGCTGGACTTCGCCACGGCCAAGTCGGCCTGGTTCCAGGCGCTGGACGCCGCCGGCGTGTCGATCAAGGTCGATTCCGTCGACCGCACGCGGCTGCCGGCCTGGGCCGGCGAGCGGCTGGCGCTGCAGCAGCAGCGGGTCGAGCCCGGTGAACCGGGGCGGCGCGCGCTGCAGTTCATCGCCGACAAGGTCGAAGGCAACCTGCTGGCCGCTCACCAGGAAATCCAGAAGCTCGGACTGCTGTATCCCGCTGGTCCGCTGACCTTCGAGCAGGTGCACGATGCGGTGCTCAACGTGGCCCGCTACGACGTCTTCAAGCTCTCCGAAGCCATGCTCAGCGGCGACGTGCCGCGCCTGGTGCGCATGCTCGAAGGGCTGCGCGGGGAGGGCGAGGCCACGGTGCTGGTGCTGTGGGCGCTGACCGAGGAAATTCGCGTATTATCCAAGGTCCGGCAAGGGCTGGCGGCAGGCAAGCAGATTGGTGTCCTGACGCGTGAACTGCGTATCTGGGGCCCGCGCGAAAAGCTGGTGCCGCAGGCCGCGCAGCGCCTCTCGCTGGCGCAGCTGGAAGCCGCGCTGGGCATGGCCGCCAAGCTGGACCGGCAGGTCAAGGGCCTGCGCGCCGAAGGCATGCCGGCCGAGCCCTGGGATGGCCTGCTGCAGCTGGCGCTGACCATCGCCCGGTAAGCCCGCAGGCCGGTAGCCGGTAGCGCGGTCATTGGAGATCACTGCCAGCGACCCGCATAGCCAGCCGTAGCCGACAAAAAAAAGCTAAACCAAGCATTGAGGGCCGGGTCCCCTGGCCAGGAATATGAACGAGCTCGATCTCAAGCAGTACATGGACCGCGTCGGCCAGCAGGCCCGCGCCGCCTCCCGCGCCATGGCGCGCGCCTCCACCGCGGACAAGAACCGCGCGCTGTTGACCATCGCCGCCGCCATCCGCCGCGACGCCGCGCACCTCAAAGCCGTGAACGCCGGCGACGTGGAGCGTGCCCGCGCCAACGGCCAGGACGCCGCTTTCATCGACCGCCTGACGCTCTCGGACAAGGCGATCGACACCATGGCCGCCGGCCTGGAGCAGATCGCCGCGCTGGCGGACCCGATCGGCGAGATCAGCAACATGAAATTCCGTCCCACCGGCATCCAGGTGGGCCAGATGCGGGTGCCGCTGGGCGTCATCGGCATCATCTACGAGTCGCGTCCCAACGTGACCATCGACGCAGCCGCGCTGTGCCTGAAGTCGGGCAACGCCACCATCCTGCGCGGCGGCTCCGAGGCGATCGATTCCAATACCGCGCTCGCCGCCCTGGTGGCCGAGGGCCTGGCCGCCGCCGGCCTGCCGCCCGAAGCGGTGCAGGTGATCTCGACCACCGACCGCGCCGCGGTTGGCCGCCTCATCACCATGACCGAATACGTCGACGTGATCGTGCCGCGCGGCGGCAAGAGCCTGATCGCGCGCCTGATGGCAGAAGCGCGGGTGCCCATGATCAAGCACCTGGACGGCATCTGCCACGTCTATATCGATGTCGACGCGGACCTGGACAAGGCGGTGCGCGTTGCCGACAACGCCAAGACCCAGCGCTACGCGCCCTGCAACACCATGGAAACGCTGCTGGTCGCGCGCGATGTCGCCGCCGCGGCGCTGCCGCCGCTGTGCCGCATCTACCAGGAAAAGGGCGTGGAGCTGCGCGTGTGCGCCGCCACCCGCGCCACGCTGGAAGCCGCCGGTTTCACCGGCCTGGTCGACGCCACCGAAGAAGACTGGCGGCTCGAGTACCTGGCGCCGGTGCTGGCGATCCGCACCGTGGCCGGGCTGGACGAGGCCATCGAGCACATCAATACCTATGGCTCGGCGCATACCGATTCCATCATCACCGAGAACTACACCACTGGCATGCGCTTCCTGCGCGAGGTGGACTCGGCCAGCGTGATGATCAATGCGTCGACGCGCTTTGCCGATGGCTTCGAGTACGGCCTGGGCGCCGAGATCGGCATCTCCAACGACAAGCTGCACGCGCGCGGCCCGGTCGGTCTGGAAGGCCTGACCTCGTTGAAGTACGTGGTGTTCGGCCACGGCGAGATCCGTACCTGAGCGGGCTGGCGGCACGCGTCCCGTGCCGCCTCCCGTCGCGCAGCCCCACCGTTTCACCGTTCCCATGCGTTCCCATGGGAACCTAACCAGAAAAAAGGCCAGATGCTCTGGGTTAAAGCGCTGCACATCGTTTTCGTTGTCTCCTGGTTCGCTGGCCTGTTCTACCTGCCTCGCATCTTCGTCAACCTCGCCATGGAGCGCGAGCCGGCCAGCGTGCAGCGCCTGCTGCTGATGGCGCGCAAGCTCTACCGCTTCATGACCATGCTGGCGGTGCCGGCGCTGGTGTTCGGGCTGTGGCTGTATATCGGCTACGGGATCGGGCGCGGTCCGGGGCAGGGCTGGATGCATGCCAAGCTGGCGCTGGTGCTGGTGCTGATCGGCTATCACCATGGCTGCGGCGTGCTGCTCAAGAAGTTCGAGGGCGGGCGCAATACGCGCTCGCACACCTTCTATCGCTGGTTCAACGAGTTGCCGGTGCTGGTGCTGCTGGCGGTGGTGATCCTGGTGGTGGTCAAGCCGTTCTGACGCGCATTGGCCGGCGGCCGCGCGCATCGCCTGTGCGGGCCGCCGGGTTTGGGTTTTTTCTCGTATCGTATTTCATTCGTTTCACGCAGCATTGCCGCGTTCACCGCGCGGTTGTCTCGCCCCACTCCGTCCAGAGGACATGATGAGCAAGCAGGTCGACTACTATCTCACCCCGCAATCGCCTTTCGTCTACCTTGGCCACGAACGCTTCACCGCGATTGCAGCCAAGCATGGCGTGCAAGTCAATCTCAAGCCCTGCGACCTGGGCCGCGTGTTCTCTGTTTCGGGTGGCTTGCCGCTGGCGCAGCGTCCGCCGCAGCGCCAGGCCTACCGCCTGGTCGAGCTGGCCCGCTGGAGCGAGTTTCTCGGCCTGCCGCTGAACCCGCAGCCGACCTTTTTCCCGGTCTCCGGCGACGCCGCCAGCAAGCTGGTCATCGCCGTGCAGCTGGCCCATGGCACCGCCCGCGCGATGGAGCTGATCGGCGCCATTGGCCGCGCCCTGTGGGCCGAGCAACGCAATATCGCTGACGCCGCCACGCTGGCGCAGCTGGCCGACAGCATCGGCCTGGAAGGCGCGGCGTTGCTCAAGGCGAGCGACGCGCAGGCTGTCCAGGCCGCTTATACGCAGCACACCCAGGACGCGGTTTCCGTCGGCGCGTTCGGCGCGCCGTGGTACGTCTATGACGGCCAGCCTTTCTGGGGCCAGGACCGCCTGGACTTCCTCGATCGCGCCCTCGCGGCGGGCTGAAGCCCCGGAGCGCGGTACACTGCGCGCTATCCGACCCCGTCCGCTACGGCGGACGTTTTTGTTTGCAGGAATTCCCAAGCCATGTCCCAAGCCTTTTTTGCCTCCTGCCCGCGCGGCCTCGAGAGCGCACTTGCCGAAGAGTTGCACGAGATCGCAGCCCGGCCCGGCCTGGCCAGGCTCGCCCCCATCCAGGTCCATCGCGAAATGCCCGGTGGCGTCACTTTCTCGGGCGAGATGGCCGCGGCCTACGCAGTCAACCTGCATTCGCGCATCGCTAGCCGGGTGCTGATGCGGGTCGCCAACCGCGGCTACCGGCGCGAAGACGACGTCTATGACCTGGTGCGCGCCCAGCGCTGGGATCATTGGTTCACGCCGGATGAGACGCTCCGGGTGGACGTCACGTCCCATCGCTCGCCGCTGCAGAGCCTGAACTTCATCGCCCTGCGTATCAAGGACGGCGTTTGCGACGCCATGCGCGAGCGCTCGGGCGAGCGGCCCAGCGTCGATACCGTGAATCCGGATGTGCGGATTTATGCCCATCTGACCGAGCACGATTGCACGCTCTACCTCGACACCTCGGGTGATCCGCTGTTCAAGCGGGGCTGGCGCCTGGAGAAGGGCGAGGCGCCGCTGAAGGAAAACCTGGCTGCCGGCATCCTGCGCCTGGCCGGATGGGTGCCAGGCCAGACCGAACGCCCGTTCTACGATCCGATGTGCGGCAGCGGCACCTTCCTGGTGGAAGCGGCCCAGGTGGCCCTTGGCCTGGCCCCTGGCGCGAACCGCAGCTTTGGCTTCGAGCGCCTGAAGGGCGCCGACAACAAGACATGGAATGCGCTGAAGGCGGCTGCGCGGGATGACGAGGAGGCCGCGCGCAAGCGCGTCGCGTCCGAGCCTCTGGAACTCGCCGGCAGCGATATTTCCACGGACCTGCTGTCGATGTCGCAAGCCAACTGGGAACGCGCGGGCTTGCCCGGCGAAGTGCGGTTGAAGCAGGTGGATGCGCGCTTTGCGCAGCCGCCGTTCGCGGCACCCGGCCTGATGTTGATGAACCCGCCGTATGGCGAGCGGATTGCCGTGCGGGGAGAACGCCGGCGGCCGATGGACGAAGCACCGGTCGACGAGATCGATGACGAGGCCGCCAATCAGTTCGCCAGCGCCTTTGCCACCACGCTCAAGCAGCATTTCGCGGGCTGGCAGGCATGGGTGTTCACTGGCGACCTGACGCTGCCGCGCCGCTTGCGGCTCAAGGAGTCGCGCCGCACGCCGCTGTACAACGGCAATATCGAATGCCGGCTGTTCCGTTTCGACATGGTGCGAGGCGGCAACCGCAACGCCCCGGCGCAGCCTTCGGCCTGATGCGGCAAGCGCAGGAGAGCGAGCCTGTCCTGCGCTGCCTGGCTTAGCGCGTTGCGCGCCCGGTGACCCGCTCGGGGTGACGGGCAAAATCGTCCAGGAAGCCCTGGAAGCTGACCACCGGCTCCTGCAGCAGATGGCGCGGCAGGTCGAACAGCGCGTAGAAATAATCCTCACGCCCTTCGCAGCGCTCGGCCGGCAGGCAATATTGCTCCCAGTCGATGCAGGCCGGCGTGTACATGCCATTGCCTGGCCAGAAGAAAGGCACGATGCGGCCCTCGCGCAGTCCCTCGATCAGGGCCGCCGGCGCATCGTAAGCTTCCGCGGATTCCACCTGGTTGATCAGGCCGGCGCGTGTCTCGATCACCATCAGCGTGGCCTGGCCCTGCGCCGTCAGCATCAGGATGCCGGCCGGGTTGGGGTAGAGGTAGTACTCGACAAAGCCGTAGCGCGCGGTGACCTGGCGCACCCGCTCGCAGATCGCGGGGTCCGACAGGAAGGAAAACGAGTGGCGCGTCAGCAGGTCGCGCAGCGTGCGCGACAGGGTGGCGAAATACTGCTGCTGGAGCGCGTCGATCTCCTGGTCCAGCCGCTCGACCATGTTGCTGTCGTGCTTCTTCACGTAGCGGTCGATCAGCCCATGGTTGAAGCCCTGCACGGCAATGCCTTCGTCGGCGGTGCCGGTCAGCAGGATGGTCTTGCACGGCAGGTCCTGCAGGGCCTGGCAGAACTCCAGCCCGTTCATCTGCGGCATCGAATAATCAACCACGATCACGCCCGGCTGCACAAAGCGGTTGTAGTCGTGGATTTGCCGGTAGATGCGGTCGATATCGAGCTGCACGGTGCGCCGCTCGGTCAGGAAGGTCAGGTCGTCATGCGTGACCCGCACGGGCAGGAAGCCGGTCGAGCGTGTGGTGTAGGTCTCGCGGATCCATTGCAGGGCTTCGCGGGGGTCGGTGAAGGTCACCACCGGCCGCGACGGATCCATCTGGAACGCCAGGCTGTCGATGAACGATTTACTGTCGTCGACGAGCACCGTGAGGATCGGGTGATGGAAGACCGACAGATTCCTGTCCTGGGGGTTGAATGTCATGTTGCGTTCGGCTCCGCTGTCGGCAGATACTTCGGGCGGGTGGTTTGGCGCGGCTGGAGATCCGGCGCGGCAAGGCCAGCGGACGGATCGGTTCGGAGCGGCCCACCGCGCTGGACTACACCTGGCCCTTTTTGGGTGACCGGCGCGTGCCATGGCCGGTGACCGGAAACCAGTATAGCGCGCTCGCGCTCGCGCGCAACCGGACCTCGGCGAGATGGAAAAAAGCGCGACAGTGTCGCGCTCTTCGTGGCGGCAGATACGGGCGGATGCCCGTATCTGGTGCTTCCGGCGTGCTTACTCGACCGCCTTGCCCATGTCTTCCACCACCTTCTTGGCGTCGCCGAACACCATCATGGTCTTGTCCATGTAGAACAGCTCGTTGTCCAGGCCCGCGTAGCCAGCGGCCATCGAGCGCTTGTTCACGATGATGGTCTTGGCCTTGTAGGCTTCCAGGATCGGCATGCCGGCAATCGGCGAGTTGGGATCGGTCTTGGCGGCCGGGTTGACCACGTCGTTGGCGCCCAGCACCAGCACCACATCCGCCTGGCCGAACTCGCTGTTGATGTCCTCCATTTCGAAGACCTGGTCGTAAGGCACCTCGGCCTCGGCCAGCAGTACGTTCATGTGGCCCGGCATGCGGCCCGCCACCGGGTGGATGGCGTACTTCACCGTCACGCCTTTCTCGACCAGCTTCTCGGTCAGTTCCTTGAGCGCATGCTGCGCGCGTGCCACCGCCAGGCCGTAGCCCGGGACGATGATCACGGTCTCGGCATTGCCCATCAGGAAGGCCGCGTCGTCGGCCGAGCCGGACTTCACGTTGCGCTGCGCCTGGCCGCCGGCAGCGGCCGCCGCGGGCGCGCCGCCAAAGCCGCCGAGCAGCACGTTGAAGAACGAACGGTTCATGGCCTTGCACATGATGTACGAGAGGATGGCGCCGGAGGACCCCACCAGCGAGCCGGCGATGATCAGCATCGGGTTGTTCAGCGAGAAGCCGATGCCCGCCGCGGCCCAGCCCGAGTACGAGTTCAGCATCGACACCACCACCGGCATGTCGGCGCCGCCGATCGGGATGATGATCAGCACGCCCAGCACGAAGGCGATCGCCAGCATCAGCAGGAAGGGCAGCCAGTCCTGCGACAGGCAGAAGATGATGCCGAAGCCGATCATGGCCACGGCCAGCAGCAGGTTCAGCAGATGCTGCCCGGCAAAGGACACCGGCGCGCCCTGAAACAGGCGGAACTTGTACTTGCCCGACAGCTTGCCGAAGGCGATCACCGAACCGGAGAAGGTGATGGCACCGACGAAGCAGCCGATGAACAGCTCGATGCGGTTGCCAAACGGGATATCGTGCGAGCCCGGCGGCGTGATGCTGAATGCAGACGGCTCGGCCACCACGGCCACCGCGATGCAGACCGCGGCCATACCGATCAGCGAGTGCATGGCGGCCACCAGCTCGGGCATCTTGGTCATCTCGACCTTTCTTGCCACGTAGGCACCGATGCCGCCGCCAACCACCAGCGCACCGAAGATCAGCGCCATGCCTTCGGCGACCGACGACTGGCCCGCGCCGATGGCCAGGAACTCGTTCTTGAGCTTGGCGATCAGCACCAGCGTGGTCACCGCGGCGATGGCCATGCCGATCATGCCGAAGGCGTTGCCGCGCCGCGCGGAGCTGGGATGCGAGAGGCCCTTGAGCGCCTGGATGAAACACACCGAGGCGAGCAGGTAGAGCAGGGTGACGAGGTTCATGCTCACTTGGCGCCCTCCTCATGACCCTTGCCAGCCTTGGCCTTGGGTTCTTTCTTCTTGAACATCTCCAGCATGCGCTGCGTCACCAGGAAGCCACCGAACACGTTGACCGCGGCGAGCGCGACCGCCAGCGTGCCCATGGTGCGGCCCACGGGGCCCTCGGTCAGGCCGGCAGCCAGCATGGCGCCGACGATGATGATGGCCGAGATCGCATTGGTCACGGCCATCAGCGGGGTGTGCAGGGCGGGCGTCACCGTCCAGACCACGTGGTAGCCCACGTAGATCGCCAGCACGAAGATGATCAGGTTGATCACCGTGTGGTTCACCATTTCCATCGACTTCTCCTCCGTTGCTTGAATGCCTTGCTGCGCGGTTGTCCCGTGTTCTTTTGCCTGGCCAGGCGCCTGTGAGCGCCTACTGCATCGATGCCCCGCCTGGTGCCGCGTTGTCGTCTGTCGCGTAGGTACCCTCACCCCAGGGGGGACGGTACGGCTGAATCCGAAAATCGCATGCCGGATGCGGGCATCGCACCGGCGTTGGCTCCCGGCGCGATGTCCTCATCCGCTTACACCTTCTTGATTTCCTTGATGGCGTTGTTGTCGTCCACCAGGATGATCTTCGGCTTGTAGGTGGCGATCTCTTCATCGCTCATCGGCGCGTAGGTGCAGATGATGAGATGGTCGCCCAGGTGCGCGCGCCGTGCGGCCGCGCCGTTGAGCGAGATCTCGCCGCTGCCGCGCACGCCCTTGATGATGTAGGTGGAGAAGCGCTCGCCATTGTTGACGTTGTATAGCTCGATTTTCTCGAACTCCTTCATGTCGGCCGCTTCGAGCAGATTCTCGTCGATGCCGCATGATCCCTCATAGTTGAGGTCCGCCTGTGTCACGGTGACACGATGGAGCTTGGCGCGGAGCATGATGCGTTGCATGGGTGATACGTCCTTGGTTGATGCTGGATGAGCTTGTAGGGTAGCCCCTGGGGTTGAGTCCTGACGGGCCACTTGGAATGGTTCCGGAGCCTGGGTATCGGCCAGCCCGGCCAGCCGCACCGGCAGTAAAGCCCGATAGCGGCAGGCGCGCTACCGTGCACCTGGCCGGAACCGCCTGGCCCCATTCTAAAGCGACCGGGCCGCGGCGGGCCCGCTGCCGCTTCAGGAAGCGCCGCGGACCACCTGGCCGTCCTTGCACATCAGGCAGGCGGCGACGATATCGTCCTCCAGGTTCAGCGTGAACTGGCCTTCCTTGTCGATGACGAGCTTGAGGAAGTCGAGCACGTTGCGCGCATATAGCGCCGACGCGTCGGCCGCCACCATGCTGGCCAGGTTGGTGTGCCCGATCAGCGTGACGCCGTGGCGTTCCACCACTTCGTCAGCCACAGTCAGCGGGCAGTTGCCGCCCTGCGCCGCGGCGAGGTCGACCACCACCGAGCCCGGCTTCATCGCCTGCACCGTTTCTTCCTTGAGCAGCACCGGCGCCTGGCGGCCCGGGATCAGCGCGGTAGTGATGACGATGTCGGCTGCCTTGGCGCGCTCGTGCACCAGTTCGGCCTGGCGCCGCATCCAGTCGGGTGGCATGGGGCGGGCATAGCCGCCCACGCCCTGCGCGATCTCGCGCTCTTCGTCGGTGACGAAGGGCACATCGAGGAATTTGGCGCCCAGCGATTCGATCTGTTCCTTGACGGCGGGACGCACGTCGGAGGCTTCGATGACCGCGCCCAGCCGCTTGGCGGTAGCGATGGCCTGCAGGCCCGCCACGCCAGCGCCGAGGATCAGCACGCGGGCCGCCTTGACGGTGCCGGCGGCGGTCATCAGCATGGGCATGAAACGCTGGTAATGATGCGCGGCGACCAGCACGGCCTTGTAGCCGGCGATATTGGCCTGGGAAGAGAGCACGTCCATGCTCTGCGCGCGCGTGGTGCGCGGCGCGGCTTCCAGCGCGAAGGCGGTCAGCGTGGCGCCCGCCATGCGCGCGTTGTTCTCTGCGTCGAAGGGATTGAGCATGCCGACCAGCACGGCGCCCGGCTTCATCAGCGCGAGCTCGGCATCGACGGGGGCGCGGACCTTGAGCACCAACTGCGCGCCGAAGGCTTGCGCCGCGGTGCCAATGGTGGCACCGACGGCCTCATACGCCGAGTCCGGCACGCTGGCGCGTACGCCGGCTCCCGACTGGACGATGACCTGATGGCCCTGGGTCACGTACTTCTTGACCGTCTCCGGGGTGGCGGCGACACGAGTCTCACCTGCCCGCGTCTCCTGCGGGATGCCGATGTGCATCGTCAATTTCTCCTTTTGCTGGCGTCTTTGAGGCGCTGTCAAAATGATTCTGGCGTTGGCGCGCGAGCTTGTCGTACGACCGCTACGACATGGCAACGCGCCTGACCAGAACCGCTTCGGCTCATTCTGACAATGCCACTGATCTGCTAGGCGGGCGGACGTCTTTGGCTCTTTTGTGTCTGCCCTTTGTGTCTGCCATGCGCCCGGCCAGGCCGAACGCAGCGCACAATTTTTTCGCAGCTTACAGGAATCTGACGATATGTGGTGACCGGCCGGTCGGCTTTTGCGCAACCGCATCACCCCCTCTCTGGACCTGTTGGTTCATCCCAGGGCATGCCGGGACGTTCCCTTTACGATTTTTACGCCATCCCTTGGCGGGCCGGTATTTTCTTGACACCGATTTTAGGCGCGTGCCCGTACTGTTCCGGTCGCGCCGCGGCCACTGTCATCCTGACGTTCGCCGTGGCTTCAGCCATCGCCTCATGCGTGGCTGTCCACCGATCGAAGTTCTTCCAATTGCCAAGTTATCCATGACTGCTCTTCGCTTCAACGTTTCGCATGCCTGCCTCGCTACCCTGTCTTGCGCCACGCTTCTCGCCGCGCCGGCCGCCTTCGCGCAGGGCGCACCCGATGCAGCCGCAGCAGCCGACGCGTCGCCGCACACCTTCACGGCCAACGTCACGCTGGCCAGCGAATATCGCTACCGGGGCCTGATGCAGTCCAACCGTCGCCCGGCGATCCAGGGCGGGTTCGACTACACGCATTCGAGCGGCCTCTACGTGGGCAACTGGAACTCCAGCATCAGCTGGCTCGGCGACAGCAACGCCAAGGTGTCGGCGCCGATCGAGATGGATTTCTACGGCGGCTTCAAGAACACCATCATGCTGGGCGGGCTCGAGTGGAACTACGACGTGGGCGTGCTGGAGTACTACTATCCCGGCGACTATCCGGCCGGCTACACACGCCCGTACACGACGGAGCTGTACGGCGGCATCGGCTACGGCCCGGTGTTCCTGAAATACTCGCACGCAGTGACCAACCTGTTCGGCTTCAACGACAGCAAGAACAGCTACTACGTGGACCTGTCGGCCAATGTGCCGCTGAACGTCTGGGACCTGACGCTCAATGCGCACGTCGGCTATCAGAAGGTGAGGAATGTCACGGACGCCTCGTACACGGACTGGAAGCTGGGGCTGACCAAGGACCTGGGCAAGGGCTTTGCGCTGGCGATCGCTTATATCGACACCAACGCCAACAAGTCGGTCTACACCAATGTGCCTGGCCGCTATATCGGCAAGGCAGCCGCCTTCGCGTCGCTCACCAAGACATTCTGAGCATGCCGCGCCATCTTGATGACATTTTGATGGCGGCGGCGGCGATTACTGCATCAACTTGAGGCGGCCATGCATAGCATGGTTGCATCTTCAACAGACGACCCGCCCAGCGCGGGTCCCGCTCAAATGCGACAGTCGAGCCTTGCCGTGGCCTTTGCTTGCGTGCCACGCCGCCGTCTTACCCGCACCGGATCCCGCACCGCGCGCCTTGACGCATCTGGCATCGAAGCCGCGAAGGCCGCCGCGCCCGCGCTTGGCTTGGACACCGCGCACAGCTGGATCCGCCTGCGCCTGGCGGTGGCGTCGAGCCAGGTCTTCGCGCTGCGCCAGTCGCTGCACCGCGCGATCGGGCAACTGGCGCGCATCTATGTGGTGGAAGTGGACCACCGCCATGGCGAGACCACGCTGCATGTGGAGGTCGAGCGCGGCGGCCGCGACGCTGCCATGCACGCCATCATGATGGCCCTGCCCGCCGCCGAGTTCGGCGTCACCACGGTGCTAGGACAAGACCATGCCGCGCACTGAGATGATGGCGGGCTTGCGCGAAGACAGCCGCGCGACGTTGTGGCTGCCGCTGGTGACACCGATGCAGGGCGGCGAGCTGGACCTGGCCTGCGCGCAGCGGCTGGCCGCGCACTATGTGGCCAGCGGCGTGGATGGGCTGGTCATCCTGGGCACGACCGGGGAGGGTGGCTTGCTCACGCGGGATGAGCGGCTGATGTTTACCGGCGCGGTGCTGGAGGCGGTGGACGGTGCGCTGCCGGTGCTGGCTGGCGTTGGCGGCGTGGATACCCGCGTGGTTTGCGAGCAGGTGCGCCAGCTCGACCGCTTCGACCTGGCGGGCTACCTGGTGCCGCCGCCGTACTACCTGCGGCCCGGCGATGAGGGCATTGCCTGGCATGTCGAGCGCGTGGCGGATGCCACCTGGCGCCCGCTGATGCTCTACAACGTGCCCAAGCGCACCGGCTGCAACATGTCACCGGCATTGGTGCAGCGGCTGGCCGCGCATCCGCGCGTCGTCGCGGTCAAGGAGTGTGACGCGGCCGGGCTGCGCGCCCTGGCCGGCAACGATCGGCTCGCGGTCTTCTGCGGCGAGGACGCGGCCATGCTGGACCACCTGCTAGCGGGTGGCGACGGCGTGGTTCCGGCTTGCGCGCACATCCGCCCGGATCTGTTCGTGCGGTTGTTGCAACTGGTGGCGCAGGGCCGCGTTGCCGAAGCGCGTGCGCTGTTCGCGAGCCTGGCGCCGTTGATCTCGCTGCTGTTCTCCGAGCCCAATCCGGCCCCGGTCAAGACCGCGCTGGCATTGTGCGGGCTGGCAGGTTCCGAGGTCAGGCGGCCACTGGCGCCTGCCAGCCGCGCGCTGCGCGAACGGCTGGACCAGGTGATCGCTTCGCTGCCGGCGGTGGAGGACGTGGAGCGCACTTTGCTGCTGGCCTAGCGTTGGCGCGGGCGCGGCGCCGGATGCGTCGGATGCGCAGGATGCGTGAAAGGGCGGCAACCGGTAGAATGCCGGATTGCCTAAAATTTGTGCATCATGTCACACGACTGGAAGGCCAGCGTCACGGTTGCCGCGGTAATTGAGCGCGGCGGCCGCTTCCTGCTGGTGGAAGAAGAAACCCCCGACGGCCTGCGGCTGAACCAGCCTGCCGGCCATCTCGATCCGGGCGAGAGCCTGATTCACGCCGTCATCCGCGAAACGCTGGAAGAAACCGCGCACACGTTCGAGCCGCGCGCGCTGCTGGGCTGCTATATGGCCCGCCCGCACTCGGCCGGCACGGCGGCGCGGCCGGGCGGCGACATCACCTATGTGCGCTTCGCCTTTACCGGCGAGCTGGGCGCGCTCGATGCCGGGCGCCAGCTCGATGTGGGCATCGTGCGCACCGTGTGGATGAGCGCCGACGAAATCCGCGCCTGCCCCGAGCGCCATCGCACGCCGCTGCTGCTGGCCTGCATCGAGGACTACCTGGCGGGCAAGCGCTTCGCGCTCGACGCGCTCTACACCCATCCTTCCGTGGTGGGCAGCGGAGTGCTGTCATGAGCCAGGGCAAGCGCGTCGTGGTGGGCATGTCGGGTGGCGTGGATTCGTCGGTGACTGCCTGGCTGCTCAAGCAGCAAGGCTACGAGGTGATCGGCCTGTTCATGAAGAACTGGGAAGACGACGACGACAGCGAGTACTGCTCGACCCGGCAGGACTGGCTGGACGTGGTCTCGGTGGCCGACCTCATCGGCGTCGACGTGGAAGCGGTCAATTTTGCCGCCGAGTACAAGGACCGCGTCTTTGCAGACTTCCTGCGCGAATATTCGGCCGGGCGCACGCCCAACCCGGACGTGCTGTGCAATGCCGAGATCAAGTTCAAGGCCTTCCTGGACCACGCCATGTCGCTGGGCGCGGACACCATCGCCACCGGCCACTACGCGCGCGTGCGCGAAGCGGGGGTGGATGTGGGTGCCGGCACGGGCCGCTTTGAGCTGCTCAAGGCCTTTGACCACACCAAGGACCAGAGCTACTTTCTGCACCGGCTGAACCAGGCGCAGCTGTCGCGCACGCTGTTTCCGCTGGGCGAGATGCCCAAGACGCGCGTGCGCGAGATCGCTGCCGAGATCGGCCTGCCCAATGCCAAGAAAAAGGATTCCACCGGCATCTGCTTTATCGGCGAGCGGCCGTTCCGCGATTTTCTCAACCGCTACCTGCCGACCAAGCCGGGACCGATGAAGACGCCGGACGGCAAGGAAGTCGGCCAGCACATCGGTCTGGCGTTCTACACGCTGGGGCAACGCAAGGGCATCGGCCTGGGCGGCAGCCGCGCGGGCAACGGCGACGCCTGGTATGTGGCGCGCAAGGACATGGCCAGCAACACGCTGTATGTGGTGCAGGGCCATGAGCATCCGTGGCTGCTGACGCCTACGCTCGACGCTGCCGACCTGTCGTGGGTGGCGGGCACCGGCCCGGCGGTGGGCACCACGCTGTCGGCCAAGACGCGGTATCGGCAGAGCGATGCGCCCTGCACGGTGACAGGGGCGGGCGACGATGCCCTGCAACTGACGTTCGCGCAGGCGCAATGGGCGGTTACGCCTGGCCAGTCCGCGGTGCTGTACGACGGCGATGTCTGCCTGGGCGGCGGCATCATCCGGTGAGGCGTGCAGAGTGCGATGCGATGAAAAAACCGGCTCGATGGCCGGTTTTTTCATCGTTGCGCGGCAGGAGGCGCAGGCAAGGCTCAGGCGCGCGGCGGTTCCGTGTCGATGAACGACTGGCGCTTGGCAAGCTTGTCCTGGTACACGGCGAGGCGCGGGTGGCGCTCACGCCAGGCGATGTCCGGGAAGCGGAAGTCCAGGTACGACAACGCGCAGCCCACGGCCACGTCGGCCAGCGAGTAATGGTTGCCCGAGCACCAGGGCCGGTCGGCCAGGCCGTCGGCGATGGCGGCCACCGCCGCATCGATCTTGCCGAGCTGGCGCTGGACCCAGCGCTCGCTGCGCTGCCCGGGCTCGCGCTGCGTGTGTTCCAGGCGCGCCAGCAGGGCAGCATCGAGCAGGCCGTCGGCCAGCGCTTCCCAGCAACGTACCTCGACGCGTTCGCGGGCGCCTTGCGGGATCATGCGGCTGACGGGCGTCAGGGTGTCGACGTATTCGACGATCACGCGCGAGTCGAAAATCGCGCCGCCGTCTTCCATGACCAGGCACGGTACCTTGCCCAGCGGGTTGAACTGGGAGATGGTGGTGTCCGGCGACCACACGTCAACCTCGACCATCTGGTAATCGATCTTCTTTTCCGCCATCACGACGCGCACTTTGCGCGCGTAAGGGCTGGTTTGCGATGCATACAGCTTCATGGACTCCCCTCGAGCTTGTTATGAAGTGCATCGGCCGCGTCTCGCGCGCCCCGGCATGCCCGATGCACTTCATAACAGGCTAGCGGATCGGCGAGCGCGAGTATACCCGTGCCCCGTCCGGGATGTGCCGGGCGTGCGCGGCGCCTGCCTGCCGTGTCGTCATGCCGAGACGCGCGAGCTGCCCGGCCCCGCGAACGCGTCCACAGAACGCGGGCCGCGATGGTAAAATGCCCGCTTTCCGTCGTGCCGTCAGTCGGTATTTGCGCCGAATTGTTCTCTTTTTGAGGTGGATTGGACCTGTTTTTGTGTCTTTTCCCCTCTTTAGGCCGGTTCGGCCTTGTCACCGGCCACTTCGGCCCGCGAGGGCCTCGCCCGGCCATTTTGCCTGCGCAATCTGCCCGCCCGGCCACGCTTGCGTAACCACTTCCCTCTTCCCTCCGGTCTCCCAGCATGTCTTCTTCCTCGCTCTCTCCGCTCACCGCCCTGTCTCCCATCGATGGTCGCTACGCCTCCAAGGCCGATGCGCTGCGCGAGTGGCTCTCGGAAGCGGCCTTCATGCGCAACCGCGTCAAGGTGGAAGTGCACTGGCTGATCGCGCTGTCGCAAGCCGGCCTGCCCGACATGCCGAAGTTCTCGCCGGCCTCGGAAGCGGCCCTGCTAGCCCTGGTGGACAACTTCACCGAGGCCCACGCATCGCGCATCAAGGAGATCGAGGCGGTCACCAACCATGACGTGAAGGCCGTGGAGTACTGGCTCAAGGAACAGGTCAAGGGCAACGCCGAACTGGAAGCCGCGAGCGAGTTCATCCATTTCGCCTGCACCTCGGAAGACATCAACAACACCTCGCACGGCATGATGCTCAAGGGCGCCCGCGAAGGCGTGATCCTGCCCACGCTGCAACGCGTGCATGCGCGCCTGGTGGAGCTGGCGCATGCCAATGCCCGCCAGCCGATGCTGTCGCGCACCCACGGCCAGCCGGCCAGCCCGACCACGCTGGGCAAGGAAATGGCCAACGTGGCGGCACGCCTGGCGCGCGCCATCGAGCGCATCCAGCGCGTGGAGCTGCTGGGCAAGATGAACGGCGCGGTCGGCAACTACAACGCCCACCTGTCGGCGTACCCCAGCTTCGACTGGGAAGCCTTCTCCAAGCAGGTGATCGAAACGCGTCTGGGCCTGACCTTCAATCCCTACACCATCCAGATCGAGCCGCACGACTACATGGCCGAGCTGTTCGACGCCATCGCCCGCGCCAACACCATCCTGCTCGACCTGAACCGCGACATCTGGGGCTATATCTCGCTGGGCTACTTCAAGCAGCGCACCAAGGCCGGCGAAATCGGCTCTTCGACCATGCCGCACAAGGTCAACCCGATCGACTTCGAGAACTCGGAAGGCAACCTGGGCCTGGCCAATGCGGTGCTGCGCCACCTGTCGGAAAAGCTGCCGCTGTCGCGCTGGCAGCGCGACCTGACGGATTCCACCGTGCTGCGCAACATGGGCGTGGCCTTCGGCTACAGCCTGCTGGCCTATGAGGCCTGCCTGCGCGGCCTGGGCAAGCTGGAAACCAACCCCGAGCGCCTGGACGAAGACCTCGACAACTGCTGGGAAGTGCTGGCCGAGCCGGTGCAGACCGTCATGCGCCGCTTTGGCGTGCCCAATCCCTATGAGCAGCTCAAGGAACTGACGCGCGGCAAGGGCATCTCGCGCGAGGCGCTGCAAACCTTCATCAGCGGCCTGGCGATCCCCGACGATGCCAAGAAGCTGCTGCTGGAAATGACCCCGGCCACCTATATTGGCCGTGCCGTCAGCCTCGCCGAACGCGTGTGATGTTCCCGGCCTGCTGGCCGGCGCGGTGCAAAAAAGCCATCCCCGGGGATGGCTTTTTTTGTTGATGGGCGGCCGGCGCAGGCACGGCTTGCCGGCTGCGGCGAAATGTCACTTCAAATGGTTTGAATGATTCCATGAATTTCAGACCGTTCCGCAACCTGCCCGCCGCACAATAATGCGAGAATTCAAGGAGCAGCAGTAATTGCCGTTCAGTAAAAGATAGTGAAACGCCCGCAAGGGCAGGGGTCCTTATCCATGCATTCCCAAGCCAAAGCCGGCGCCCACGCCGGCGCTGCCGCAGCGCCGCAGCCGACGTCCGCCTATGGGGCCACGGCGATCGGCCTGCACTGGATCATCGCGCTGCTGATCTTCGCCGCCTTCGGGCTGGGCCTGTACATGACCAGCATCCCGGGCTTGTCGATGCTCAAGCTCAAGCTGTTTTCCTGGCACAAGTGGATCGGCGTGACCGTCTTTGCCATCGCCGTGCTGCGCGTGTTGTGGCGCGCCACCCACCGCGCGCCGGCACCGGCCGCGGGCACTCCGGCCTGGCAGGCCAAGGCCGCGCACGCGGCGCACCTGCTGCTCTACGCGCTGATCGTGGTGGTGCCCATCACGGGCTACCTGTACAGCTCGGCTTCAGGGGTTCCCGTGGTCTACCTCGGCATCTGGCAGCTGCCCGCGCTGATCGAGAAGAATGATGAGCTCAAGGAAATCCTCAAGCTGGTCCACATCTGGCTGAACTACCTGATGGCCGTGATCGTCGTAGTGCATGCGGCCGCTGCCATCAAGCATCAGTTCATCGAGCGCGATGGCACGCTGGCGCGCATGCTGCCGTTCCTCAAGTAAGCCGACATATCGGCAAACCGACAAATGACCGAGGGCCGCAAGGCCCTCTTAGCGACAGGAGTTTTTAATGAAACGCATTCCCCGCCCGAGCGCGCTCCTGATGGCAGCCACGCTGGCCACTGCCGGCATCGCAGCCAACTACGCCTGGGCCCAGGTCGACGCAGCCAAGAGCTCGGTCACCGCGACGGCCCGCCAGATCGGCGTGCCGATGGAGGGCAAGTTCAAGAAGTTCGACGCCACGGTCGCGTTCGATCCCGCCAAGCTGGCAACATCCTCGGCCAAGGTCGAGATCGACGTGTCCAGCTTCGAGATCGGCGACGCCGAGACCACCAAGGAGGTCAAGGGACGCGACTGGTTCGACGCGGCCAAGTACCCCAAGGCGGTGTTCCAGTCGACCAGCATCAAGGCCGGCGCCGCCGGCAAGTATGAGGTGGCGGGCAAGCTCACCATCAAGGGCAAGACCCAGGACGTCGTGATTCCGGCAAGCTATCGCCAGGATGCCGGTGGCCAGGTGTTTGAAGGCGTGCTGCCGATCAAGCGCACCGTGTACAACATCGGCGACGGCGAATGGAAGGACACTTCCGTCGTGGCCGACGATGTCCAGATCAAATTCCGTATCGTGACCTTGGCTAAGAAGTAAGCGCGCGGCGCTCATCTTCCCTGCCATTCCTTTGCTGTTCATCCCCAACTTTTTGCCGGGAGCTCTCATGAAATTGCGCACCATCCTCGCCGCTGTCGCGGCCCTGTCCGCCGTCGGCGTCGCATCCGCCAACACGGTGACCTACAACCTCGACCCCACCCACACGTACCCGAGCTTCGAAACCGACCACTTGGGTGGCCTGTCGACCTGGCGCGGCAAGTTCGAAAAGTCGAGCGGCGTGGTGACGCTGGACCGTGCCGCGAAGACCGGCTCGGTGGACATCAAGATCGATCCCGCCTCGGTCGACTTCGGCAACAGCAAGCTGAACCAGCACGTGAAGGGCCCTGACATGTTCAACGTCGAAGCCTTCCCCGAAGCCACCTACAAGGGCAAGTTCTCCAAGTTCAACGGCGATGTGCCGACCGAAGTCGATGGCGTGCTGACCCTGCACGGCGTGTCCAAGCCGGTCAAGCTGGAGATCCGCGAGTTCAAGTGCATCCAGCATCCGATGCTCAAGCGCGAAGCCTGTGGTGCTGACGCGGTGGGCACTTTCAACCGTGCCGATTTCGGTATCGACTACGGCGTGAAGATGGGCTTCAAGCCCGAGGTCAAGCTGGCGATCCAGGTCGAAGGCGTAAAGGCGGACTAAAGGCCGACCAAGCGCCGACCAAGCGTCGACTAAAAAGGCCGGGAGCATTCCCGGCCTTTTGCATTATTTTCGGTGGTTTCCAGTTGTTCCCGGCCCGGCGGGTGGGCTTGCGCAGGTTGTGTTGTCTGCACTTGATGCCCACAGTACAATGATCCGCTAAGAATCAGTTACAGTCCTACTCAGTACAGTCTCACTCAGTTTCAGTCTCAGTCACAGTTACCAGGGTGTAGTCGCGCGCGTGCCATCATCAGGACGCCCATGCCCGCAACCGATTACCGACATGTATCCCAGCAGTACCCCCTGATACTGGCCTAGCGTAGCGATCCATCGCCCTACGAGCTGTACCCGGCCAGTCAATGATGCATTGTTGAACTGGGCGGCCGGCAGCGTTTTTCGGATTTCTCTGGCGCAATACCGTGTACTCCCAAACGCAAATCGATCCGGTGGTTAGTTTCCGCAACTCGCAGGGCGAGCAGGTGCGGGGCACAATTATCAATCTCCAGAGAAAAGCTCTGGTGATGGAAATCTACAATCCATACTCGATCGTCCAGGTCAGCGAGGTGCTGAGCGAGCTGAGTGTGCGCATGGGCAGCAAGAACGCCTACCTGGGTAAGGCGGTGGTGATGAGCCTGGTGAACACCGGCCTCACCGCGGTGGTATCGCTGACGCTGATCGATGAATGGCGCGAGCTGAGCGACCTGCCCAATGAGCCTAAATCGGTTGGGCGCGAGGCCGAACTGTTCATCAACGACTGGGATGCGCGCTTCAATATCCGGCGCGATTACCAGATCGTGGTCAATGAAATGCGCGCGTTTCTCTCGGAAGTCTCGCGCTGGGTCGAGCAGGTCGACCTGACCGAGAACCTGCCCAAGAACGACGGACGGCTGCGCGAGGACGTGTTCTACGAGCTCGCCACGCCAATCATGCTCAAGGTCAAGACCTACCTCGACCGGCTCGAAGGCGAGGCCGAGCAGGTGGACGCGGAGATCGCGCCGGTGCACCGCACATACGCGCAATCGGCCCTGCATCCACTGCTGCTGCGCGCCCCCTTTGTCTACCGCACCTTCACCAAGCCGCTGGGCTATGCGGGCGACTATGAGATGGTCAACCAGATCCTGAACGATCCGCAGCAGGGCCCGACCACCTACTTCCAGATCGTCAATACGGCCTTCCTCAAGGCGGCCGTGGCGACCGCCCACCGCAACCGGATCGACCTGCTGGTCGATTTCCTGTCGCGCCAGGCCGATGCCGCCCGCGCGGCCGGCAGGCCGTTTCGCATCCTCAATGTCGGCTGCGGCCCGGCCTTCGAGATCCAGCGCTTCGTGCGCGAGTATCCGCAGCCGGAGCTATTGTCGTTCCAGCTGGTCGACTTCAGCGAGGAGACCCTGGCCTACACCAAGTCCTCCATCGAGAGCTCGGCCGCCTCGGCGGGGCACAAGGTGTCGGTGGAGATGGTGCATCAATCGGTACATGAACTGCTCAAGCGCAAGATCGCGCCGGACGACGCCGGGCTGCGCGAGTTCGATGCGGTGTACTGCGCCGGGTTGTTCGACTACCTGTCCGATAAGGTGTGTTCCCGCCTGCTGAGCTATTTTGCCGCGCGTACGCGGCCTGGCGGCCAGTTGCTGGTAACCAACGTCCATTCGGACAATCCGGAGAAATTCGGCATGGAACACCTGCTGGAGTGGTACCTGATCTATCGCGACGAGGCCAGGATGAGTATGCTGCTGCCCGAACAATCCCGTGATCACAAGCTCTATGTCGACCAGACCGGGGTTAATGTGTTCGCGGAAGCGATCATCCTCTGAAACGCCAGTAGCCGGCCCAGCCATGAGCACCAATCAACTTTACGCGGGTTACCAGACCGAGCTGGCGGATTTCCGCCTGGCCTTCAGCCGCGGCGGCGCCTATACCGCCATCGTGCTGGTGCTGCTCGGCGTGGGGTTGGACTACGGCCAGTATCCGCAGTTGCAGGCGCCCTTCGCCGTGGCGCGCGTGCTGGTGTCGCTGCTGATCGCCGGCATCGTGATGCTGTTGTACAGCGCGGCAGGGCGCCGTTTTGCGCCGTGGCTGACGTTGTCCTGGCTGCTGCTGCCGCAGATCATGATCTCGTGGATGATCTGGCATACCGATGGCGTGGAGTCGCCGTATTACGTCGGGCTGAATCTCGCCATCTTCGCGTCGGGCATCGCGCTGCCGTTCGGCTTGTGGCAGAACCTGGTCTTCGGGATCCTGTCCTACCTGTTCTACCTGCTTGCCTGCGTGCTGCATCCCGGCGGCATCGAGCCGGCCGGCACCTTTATCGTCAATTCGCTGTTCCTGCTGTTTGCCGCAGCGGCCAGCGCGGTCTATACCTTCTTCAATGAGCGGGCGCGCTTCATGCTGTTCCGGCTGAAAGCCGAAGTGGCGGAGAAGAACGGCGAGCTCGAAGTGATCAACCGCAAGCTGGTCGACATCAAGGGCCAGATGCTGCAGCAGGAAAAGATGGCCGCCATCGGTACGCTGGCCGCGGGCCTGCTGCACGAGGTCAACAACCCGGTCAACTTCTGCCTGATGGCGATCGAGGTCGCGCTGGAAGAGCCGGTGGCCAAGAACGAACCGATGCTGCAGGAGTGCCTGGTCGACGCCAAGCAGGGAATGCAACGCATCCAGCATATCGTGTCGGACCTGAAGACCTTCGCTTATCGCAAGCCCGGTGCTGAAGCGGAGGGCACGCCGTTCCTGTTCGAGAAGGCGCTCGACTCCTCGATTCGGCTGACCGCCCATGAGCTGCGCGGGGTGGCCGTCACGCGCGAGTTGCCGACCGATACGCTGGTCCTGGGCGACGAAGCCGCGGTGATCGGCGTGCTGATCAACCTGTTCTCCAACGCCGCGCTGGCCATGCGCAAGGCCGGCACGCAGGCCCCGGCCATCCATACCACCGTGAAGTGGGTGGAGCGCCGGCTGCATGTGACCGTGAAGGACAACGGACCGGGCATTGCGCAAGAGCACCTGGCGCGCGTGTTCGAGCCGTTCTTCACCACGCGCGAAGTCGGCCAGGGCCTGGGCCTTGGCCTGTCGATCAGCTACGCGGTGATCGAGCGTCACGGCGGCGTGCTGTTTGCCGAGAGCGAGCTGGGCAAGTGGGCCTCGTTCAGCTTCGACCTGCCCCGAGCCGACTGAGAATGCCATGAGCGACGCCCGTCAACCACGGCTTACCGTGCTCTACGTCGATGACGAGGAAATGGCATGCAAGTACTTCGCTCGCGCGGTCGGCACGGAGTACGAGGTGCTGGTCGCCAGCGGCGCCGACGAAGCGGTACGCATCCTGCGCCGGGAGAGTGCGCGCATCGCCGTGCTGGTGACGGATTTCCGCATGCCGGGGCGCGATGGCGGCGACCTGCTGCGCCAGGTTGCGCTCGAGTACCCGCAGATCGTGCGCATCCTGGTGACCGCCTACGCGGACAAGGACATGCTGTTGCAGACGGTCAACACTGGCGAAGTGTTCCGCATCCTGGAAAAGCCCATCGAGCTGGGCCAGGTGCGCGAAGCGCTGCGGCTGGCCGCCGAGCGCTATCGCGAACGCTCGATTCGCCATCAGCGCCTGATGGCGATCGACGAGACGCTGGCCTTCCTGGCGCATGAACTGAACACGCCGCTGGCGGCGATTGCAAATTTTGCGCGGGGTATCGAAAGCCGTATCGCGGCGGAATACAATCCGCTGCGCCAGAGCGAGATTGGCCAGGCGGCCACGTCGATGCACGACAACGCGCAGTATTGCCTGGCCGTGATTTCGTCGTTCCTGCAGTCGGTGCGCAGCAGCGGCAGCCGGCCGAGCACGCAAGCAGGCGCCAGCCGGGAAGTGACCGCCGGCGGCCTGATCGCCGCGCTGCTCGACACCTACCCCTTTGCCGGGCCGCAGCGCGAGTGGGTAAAGATCGAAATGCATGACGACTTTGCCGTGCGCACGCTGCCCAATTGCGTGGCACTGGTGCTGTCGTCGCTGTTGTCCAATGCGCTGCGGGCGCTCGACGGCGTCGACTCGCCTTCGCTGCGCTTCGTGGTGGCGGCCGAGCCCGATGCCGCGATCCGCATCTGCGACAACGGCCCGGGCATACCACCTGAGGTGATGGGGCGCCTTCTGGTGGATCCGGTCACCACCCATGCGAGTACCGGCGGCAACGGACTGGGCATGATTTTTTGCAACCGTGTCATGCAGTCTTTCGGTGGCGGCATCCGGATCGAGTCTACGTCCGGTGCGGGTACCACGGTGACGCTGGATTTCCCCAATACCAAGAGTCGAATGCATAGGAGTGATCGATGAACGAACCGAATGCCACGCAGGCACCATCACCGGCGATTCTGTTCGTCGATGACGAGGCGACGGCCGTCAAGTATTTCCAGCGTGCCATCGGAGCCCTGGCGCCGGTCGTGACCGGTGGCTCGGTCGAAGAGGGCAAGGCGCTGCTGGATGCGCACGCGGACAGCCTTGCGGTCCTGGTCTCCGACCAGCGCATGCCGGGCGAGTACGGCAACGAGCTGCTGCGCTACGCGCGCGAGCGCTATCCGCATATCGTGCGGATCCTGACCACCGCTTACTCGGAGATCGAGCATACGGTCGCGGCAGTCAACGAGGGGCAGATCCATCGCTATATCAAGAAGCCGTGGGACATCACCTCGCTGCGCATGGAGCTCAAGCAGGCGCTTGAGATGGCCGGCCTGCGCAAGGAGCGCGACCAGTTGCTGCGCGAGAAGCTGAGCGTGCTGCAGCGGCAGACCATTGCCGCGCGCATCGGCCTGATCCGCACGCTGTCGGCCAGCCTGATCGGCCCGGAGCGCTTCCAGCCGGTGGACACCTACCTGGCCTCGGCCGCGCTGGTCGGCGTGCAGAATCCCGAGCCGGACTGGCTGTTGATGGACTACGCCGACCTGGTGGCGGCGGAAAGCCGCCGCAGCGGCACCTTCGGCCACGCCGTGGCGGCCAAGCTCGCCGCGCTGCGCACGCAGCTCGCCGGCCGTGGAGCGGGCGATGCGGTGGCGGCACTGGCCGAGACGCTGGCCGCGACGCAAGGCGCAGCCAACGTGCGCCGCGATGGGGATGCCCTGGTGTGGATCCAGGGTGCCGCGCTTGCCGAGTACCTGGGCGAGCCGGTGGATAAGGAGGTGTCCGCGCAGCATGCCACCTGGCTGGCCGGGCTGCTGTGGCTGGATGAAACCGGCGGCGCACTCAAGGCAGTGCGGGAGGGCGACTCCATCGTTTACCGCCCCACCGATCGCACCGCGGAGTTCGCCGCGGATCGCCTGGCGGTGTGGATCGAGCAGTTCTGAGCAAGTTCCAAGCGCGTTCCGAGTAGCAACGGCATAACAAGAAAGGGCACCCGAAGGTGCCCTTTTTTGCTGCCTTTGAAACTATCCGCGGCAGGCCCGTCAGGCCTGGGCGCCGAAGTTCGGGTCGTCGCGGTCGACGTCGCCCGGCTTCTTCTCGCCCTTGACCAGGTCCTCGCGCTTGACGCCCAGCCACATGGCCAGCGCCGCGGCGACGAACACCGAGGAGTAGATGCCGAACAAGATGCCGACGGTCAGCGCCAGCGCGAAGTAGTGCAGGGTGGGGCCGCCGAAGAAGAACATCGACAGCACCATCATTTCGGTCGAGCCGTGGGTGATGATGGTCCGCGAGATGGTGCTGGTGATCGCGTTATCGATGATCTCGTGCGTGGTCATCTTGCGGTACTTGCGGAAGTTCTCGCGAATCCGGTCGAAAATCACCACCGATTCGTTCACCGAGTAACCCAGCACCGCCAGGATTGCCGCCAGCACCGACAGCGAGAATTCCCACTGGAAGAAGGCGAAGAAGCCCAGGATGATCACCACGTCGTGCAGGTTGGCGATGATGCCGGCCACTGCGAACTTCCACTCGAAGCGGAACGACAGGTAGATCACGATGCCGGCCACCACGCACAGCAGCGCCAGCAGACCGTCGGTGGCCAGTTCCTTGCCCACCTGCGGGCCGACGAACTCGACACGCTGGAGCTTGACGTCAGGCGCGGCAGTCTGCAGCGCCGTCATGACCTGCTCGCTCTGCTGGGCCGAGGTGGCGGGCTTGCCGTCCGGACCCTTTTGCAGCGGCAGGCGGATCATCACGTCGCGCGAGGTGCCGAAATTCTGCACCTGCACGTCGGTGTAGCCAAGCTTGCTGACCTGGCCGCGGATGCGCTCCAGGTCGGCCGTCTGCTGGTAGTTGACCTCCATCACCGTGCCGCCGGTGAACTCGATCGACAGGTGCAGGCCCTTGTGTGCCAGGAAGAATACGGCGGCGGCAAACGTCAGGAAGGAAATCACGTTGAAGATCAACGCGTGCTTCATGAACGGAATATCGCGCCGGATGCGGAAGAATTCCATGTTGAATCCTGTTTTGTACGGCAGCGCCTGCTGCCGTTCTATGCTGGTTGGATGTCCATGCGCGTTCTGTGCGCGCGGACATCCATGATGCTTACTTGGCGACGGTGCCCTGGCTGTCCGAGCCCGGCTTCCAGATCTGGCCGATCGCTACGCTTTGCAGCTTCTTCTTGCGGCCGTACCAGAGGTTCACCAGGCCGCGGTTGAAGAACACCGCCGAGAACATCGAGGTCATGATGCCCAGGCAGTGCACCACGGCAAAGCCGCGCACCGGGCCGGAGCCGAAGGCCAGCAGCGCCAGGCCCGCGATCAGGGTGGTCACGTTGGAGTCCAGGATGGTGGCCCAGGCGCGGTCGAAGCCGACGGCGATCGCCATCTGCGGCGAAGCGCCGGCGCGCAGTTCCTCGCGGATCCGCTCGTTGATCAGCACGTTGGCGTCAATGGCCATGCCGAGCACCAGCGCGATAGCGGCGATGCCGGGCAGCGTCAGCGTAGCCTGCAGCATCGACAGCACCGCCACCAGCAGCAGCAGGTTGATGGCCAGCGCGGCCACCGAGAACACGCCGAACAGCATGTAGTACAGCATCATGAAGACGGCGATGGCGCCAAAGCCGTAGGCCACCGAGTCAAAGCCCTTCTTGATGTTGTCCGCGCCCAGCGACGGGCCGATGGTGCGTTCTTCGATGATTTCCATCGGCGCGGCCAGCGAGCCGGCGCGCAGCAGCAGGGCCAGGTCGTTGGCGGCTTCGGTGGAGTACGAACCGGTGATCTGGAAGCTGGAGCCCAGTTCGGACTGGATCGTTGCCACCGTCAGCACTTCGCCCTTGCCCTTCTCGAACAGCACGATGCCCATCGGCTTGCCGATGTTCTCGCGCGAGACGTCGCGCAGCACGCGGCCACCCTGAGCGTCGAGCTTGATGTTGACCGAGGCGCGCTGGTTCTGGTCGAAGCCGGCCGAAGCGCTTTCAATGCGGTCGCCGGTGAAGATCACCTGCTTCTTGAGCACCACCGGGGCGCCGTTGCCTTGCGTGAACAGCTCGCTGCCGAAGGGGATCGGGTCGCCCGGGCGCGGGTTGCGCGGCGCGTCGGGGTCGGCCAGGCGGGCTTCCAGCGTGGCGGTGCGGCCGATGATGTCCTTGGCCTTTGCGGTGTCCTGCACGCCAGGCAACTGCACCACGATGCGGTCGGCGCCTTGTTGCTGGATCACCGGCTCGGCCACGCCGAGCTCGTTGACCCGGTTGTGCAGGGTGGTGATGTTCTGCTTGACCGCCGCATCCTGCACCGCCTTGCGGGCCGCATCGGTGAACACGCCGGAGATGTTGTTGCCATCCGGGCTGAACGCCAGCTCGCGCAGGTTGTCGGCCAGGATGCCGCGCGCCTTGGTGGCGTCGTCGGCATTGTTGAAGCGCACCGTCAGGCGGTCGCCGTCGCGGTCGATGCCGCCATGGCGGATGCCCTTGTCGCGCAGCAGGGTGCGGGCGTCGCCGGCCAGGCTGTCGAGCTTCTTGTCGACCGCGCCCTTCATGTCCACTTGCAGCAGGAAGTGCACGCCGCCGCGCAAGTCCAGCCCCAGGTACATCGGCAGCGCGTGCATGGCGGTGAGCCAGCGCGGCGAGCCCGACAGCAGGTTCAGCGCGACCACGTAGGTGGCGTCATTGGGGTCGGGGTTGAGCGCGCGGGTCAGCACGTCCTTGGCCTTGAGCTGCTCGTCGGGCGTCTTGAAGCGCGCCTTGACCGAGCCGGACTGGCCGTTCAGGTCAAAGAACATGCCGTCGGGCTGCAGGTTGTTCTGCGCCAGCACCTGCTCGATCTGCTTTTGCATGGCCAGGTCGACCTTGACCGTGGCCTTGGCGGAGGAGACCTGCACGGCAGGCGCCTCGCCGAAGAAGTTCGGCAGCGTATAGGTGATGCCGATGGCCAGAGCCACCAGGATCACGAGGTATTTCCAAAGCGGATAACGATTCATCTTTGGCCAGTCGTTCTTCGGTTGGTGGCGCCGACGAGACCGTCAGCGGGCAGTTGGCACCACCGCACCGGTTGGCAAACAGCCGCCTGGCATCCACGGATAACCCGTGCTGGATCAGGCGGCTGCAGGGGCACGCGCGCTAAAGGCGTGCCGGGAAGGGCGAAAAAGCAGGCAGGCGGTGCGGGAGAAGCTGGGCGGCGCCTGAGTCAAGCAACGCCACGCCCGCGGCCGCGGTGCTCAGAGCGACTTCAGCGAGCCCTTGGGCAGCACCGTGGTAACCGCGCTCTTTTGCACCGTGATTTCGGTGCCCGCGGCGATTTCGATGGTCACGTATTGTTCGTTGACCTTGGTGACACGGCCGAGAATGCCGCCGGCGGTCACGACTTCGTCGTTCTTGGCCAGGGCTTCCAGCATTGCCTTCGATTCTTTCTGGCGCTTCATCTGCGGGCGGATCATGATGAACCACAGCACCGCGAACATCAGGATAATAGGCAGGAAACTCATCAGGCCACCCGCCGCGCCGCCGGTGGCACCGGCAGTCTGGGCAAATGCGTTAGAAATCAGCACGTTGCTTCTCCGTCACAAAGTCAATCAGTTAGTCGATCATTCTACCACCCGCTTGCAACCGCATTCCATGCCCGATCCGGGCATTTACGGTGCAGTACGGGTTTGTTCGGGGCGCCTTGCGAGCCGCTTGGCAGCTGCAGGCACCGCTATTCGACCGGAGCTGTGCAGAAAGTTCACGCCGGGGCGGGCGTGGCCGACTGCGCCCCGCGCGCGCGATCGGCGGCGAACTGAAGGCGGAAGGCCTCGAAGCGGTGTTCCTCGATGGCTTCGCGCATCTCGCTCATCAGTTCCAGGTAGTAATGCAGGTTATGGATGGTGTTAAGGCGCGCACCCAGAATCTCGCCAACCCGGTGCAGGTGGTGCAGGTAGGAGCGCGAGAAGTTGCGGCAGGTATAGCAGCCGCAGGACTCGTCCAGCGGGCGGGTGTCGTTGCGGTGGACGGCATTCTTGATCTTGACGTCGCCAAAGCGCGTGAACAGCCAGCCGTTGCGGGCATTGCGGGTCGGCATCACGCAGTCGAACATGTCCACACCCGACGCCACGCCGGCCACCAGGTCTTCGGGCGTGCCCACGCCCATCAGGTAGTGCGGCTTGTGCGCGGGCAGGCGCGGGCCCACGTGCTCCAGCACGCGCATCATGTCTTCCTTGGGCTCGCCGACCGACAGGCCGCCGATGGCGTAGCCGTGGAAGTCCAGCTCCGACAGGCCGGCCAGCGACTCGTCGCGCAGGTCCTCGAACATGCCGCCCTGGACAATGCCGAACAGCGCGTTGGGGTTGCCCAGGCTGTTGAACTCGTCGATCGAGCGCTTGGCCCAGCGCAGGCTCATGCGCATGGAGGCGGCCGCTTCCGCGTGGGTGGCGGGGCGGCCGTCGATTTCGTACGGCGTGCATTCGTCGAACTGCATCACGATGTCGGAGTTCAGCGTGCGCTGGATCTGCATCGAGATCTCGGGCGACAGGAACAGCTTGTCGCCGTTGACCGGCGAGGCAAAGGTCACGCCATCCTCGGTGATCTTGCGCAGCGCGCCCAGCGAAAACACCTGGAAACCGCCCGAATCGGTCAGGATCGGCTTGTCCCAGCCCATGAAGCGGTGCAGGCCACCGTGCTTTTCCACCACTTCCAGCCCGGGGCGCAGCCACAGGTGGAAGGTATTGCCCAGGATGATCTGGGCGTTGATCTCACCGAGCTCGAGTGGCGACATCGCCTTGACCGAGCCATAGGTGCCGACCGGCATGAAGATCGGGGTCTCGACCACGCCGTGGTTGAGGGTGACGCGGCCGCGGCGGGCGTTGCCGTCGGTGGTGAGCAGTTCGAAGTTGAGCATGGCTGGATTCGGGATTCAGGGTCGGGCTGGCGCGGCGCGCTCAGGGCTGGGGCTGGCGCTGGCGCTGGCGCGTCAGCAGCATGGCGTCGCCGTAGCTGAAGAAGCGGTAGCGCTCGGCCACCGCATGGCGGTAGGCGGCGCGGATGGGCTCCACCCCGGCCAGCGCCGACACCAGCATCAGCAAGGTCGACTTGGGCAGGTGGAAATTGGTGATCAGCGCATCGACCACGCGGAAACGGTAGCCAGGCGTGATGAAGATCTCGGTGTCGCCACGGCCGGCGGCCAGCGTGCCATCGGTGGCGCCGGCGGACTCCAGCGCACGCAGGGACGTGGTGCCGACCGCGATCACCCGGCCCCCGGCGGCGCGCGTGTCGAGCACGGCCTGGGCCAGCGCATCCGACACCTCGTACCACTCGGCGTGCATCTTGTGCTCGGCCAGGTTCTCGGTGCGCACCGGCTGGAAGGTGCCGGCGCCCACGTGCAGGGTCAGGAAGCCGCGGCGCACGCCCAGTGCGTCGAGCCGGGCGAACAGGGCCTCGTCGAAATGCAGTCCGGCGGTGGGTGCGGCCACCGCGCCGGGGGCGCGGGCGTAGACCGTCTGGTACCGGGTTTCGTCGAAGGCGTCGGGATCGTGGGTGATGTATGGCGGCAAAGGCAGGCGGCCGTGGCGCTCGATCAGGTCCAGCGCCGGCTCGGGGAAGGTGAGCGTGAAGAACTGGTCCACGCGCGGGCCCACAGTGACGTCGAAGGCATCCGCCAGGCGCAGCAGGCTGCCCACGGGCGGCGTCTTTGAGGCACGCACCTGGGCCAGCACGGTGTGGCTGTCCAGTACCCGCTCGACCAGCACCTCGACCTTGCCGCCGCTGCCCTTTTGCCCGAAGAAGCGCGCCTTGATGACGCGGGTGTCATTGAACACCAGCAAATCGTTGGGTCGCAGGTAGTCGACGATGTCGGTAAACGCGCGGTCTGTGAGGCGGGTGGTGCCTTCCCGGGCGTCCGTATCCACCACCAGCAGACGGCTCGCGCCGCGCTCCGGCAAGGCGGTCTGGGCGATCAGTTCGGGCGGGAGGGCAAAGTCAAAATCGGACAGCGTCAGCATCATGGGGGCAAAAACGGCCGCAGACCGCGCGGTGGCGCGGCCGGCATAGGTACAATCGGTGAATCCGATATTGTAAGGCTTGGGGCGGCTGCGCCGCCCAGGCGTGCGTGATATCGCCTATTTGCGCCAACCAGCGCGTGCCACCTGGCGCGCGCCCCGACCCGAATCGCCAGCCACGCCCCAGATGCCAGGAACCGCTCCCGACCGAACCCCGGAAACCAACGACAGCCCGCCCGCGGCGCGCGCCGGGGACAAGCCGGGCCGTGCGGGCAAGGCGGCGGCCAAGGGCGCTGCCGCCGGCAAGCCGTCCTCGGCCATGGCCCGGCTGCACAAGCTCGGGCTCAAGCGCGACGTCGACCTGGTGCTGCACCTGCCCATGCGCTACGAGGACGAGACCACGCTGCTGCCGATCGCCGATGCCATCGGGCGCGCGGGCATGGGGCTGACGGTGCAGGTCGAGGGCGTGGTCACCTTCAACGAGGTCAGCCTGCGCCCGCGCCGCCAGATGGTGGTCAAGATCGCCGACGATACCGGCGAGCTGACGCTGCGGTTCATTAATTTCTACGGCAGCCAGACCCAGTTGATGGCCGAAGGCGCCTGCCTGCGGGTGCGCGGCGAGCTGCGCGGCGGCTTCTTCGGCGCGGAGATGGTCCATCCCACGGTGCGCGCGGTGACGCCCGGCGAGGCGCTGCCCGAGCGGCTGACCCCGGTCTACCCGAGCACCGCCGGCATCCCGCAGAGCTACTTGCGCAAGGCCATCGGCGGCGCGCTGTCACGCACGCCGCTGCCCGAGACCCTGCCAGCGCCCGTGCTGCAAGGCCCGCTGGCCCAGCTCAAGCTGCAAGCCTTGCCGGAGTGCCTGCGCCTGCTGCACACACCGCCCCAGGATGTGGACGAGCATGCGCTGGTTGAGCGCTCGCACCCGGCCTGGCAACGTATCAAGCTCGATGAGCTGCTGGCGCAGCAGCTCTCCCTCAAGCGCTCCCAGGCGGCGCGGCGCGACAAGAGTGCGCCACCCATGCCACGCCGCGCGGGCGGCCTGCTGACCGCCTTCCTGGCCGCGCTGCCGTTCAAGCTGACCGGCGCGCAGCAGCGCGTGGTGGAAGAGATCGCCAAGGACATGGGCGCGCCCCACCCGATGCACCGCCTGCTGCAGGGCGACGTCGGCAGCGGCAAGACCATCGTGGCGGCGCTGGCCGCCTGCCAGGCCATTGATGCCGGCTACCAGGCCGCGCTGATGGCACCCACCGAAATCCTGGCCGAGCAGCATTACCGCAAGCTCTCCGCCTGGCTGGAGCCGCTGGGCGTGCCGGTGGTGTGGTTGGCCGGCAGCCTGAAGACGCGCGCCAAGCGCGAGGCCGCGGCCAAGGTCGAGTCCGGCGAGGCCAAGCTGGCCATCGGCACCCACGCGCTGATCCAGGACAGCGTCAAGTTTGCCCGCCTGGGCTTGTCCGTGGTCGATGAGCAGCATCGCTTCGGCGTGGCCCAGCGGCTGGCGCTGCGCGGCAAGGCGGACCCCGATGCCGCCGCCGCGCCGGGCAGGGCTGGCAAGGCCGCGGAAACCGTACCGCACCAGCTGATGATGTCGGCCACGCCGATCCCGCGCACGCTGGCCATGACCTACTACGCCGACCTCGACGTCTCGGTGATCGACGAATTGCCGCCTGGACGCACTCCGGTGGTGACCCGGCTGGTCAACGACGCGCGCCGCGACGAGGTGATCGAGCGCGTGCACCACGCCGCCGCCGATGGCCGCCAGGTCTACTGGGTCTGCCCGCTGATCGAAGAGAGCGAGGCGCTGCAACTGCAGACCGCGGTGGAAACCTATGAAACCCTGGTCGCCGCCTTGCCTGAGCTCAAGGTGGGACTGGTGCACGGGCGCCTGCCGCCGGCGGAGAAGGCTGCGGTGATGGAAGACTTCACTGCCAACCGGCTGCAGGTGCTGGTAGCCACCACCGTGATCGAGGTGGGAGTGGACGTGCCCAACGCCTCGTTGATGGTGATCGAGCATGCCGAGCGCTTTGGCCTGGCGCAGTTGCACCAGTTGCGCGGCCGGGTAGGGCGGGGCAGCGCGGAATCGGTCTGCCTGCTGATGTACCAGGCACCGCTGTCGCCCACCGGGCGCGAGCGCCTGGCGACCATGCGCGAGACCACCGACGGCTTCGAGATTGCCCGGCGCGATCTGCAGATACGCGGTCCCGGCGAGTTCCTCGGCGCGCGCCAGTCCGGCGAGGCAATGCTGCGTTTCGCCGATCTGAACACCGACGCCTGGCTGGTCGATTATGCCCAGGAGGCCGCCGAGCTGATGCTGGCGCGCTTCCCGGAGGCGGTAGAGGCGCACCTGCTGCGCTGGCTGGGTGGCAGGGAGCATTACCTGAAGGCCTGATGTGACGAAGGGGACTCACCTGGCGCAAGCGGTCAGGTATCGCCTGCGCCGCTTTGCTTGTCATGTCTGACAGAACATCGAATCGAAGGTAAAATCTATCGCTTAACGGAAATTGATAAGTCATGACGCTCACCGAACTCAAGTACATCGTCGCCGTAGCGCGCGAGCGCCATTTCGGCCGGGCGGCCGAAGCTTGCTTCGTGTCGCAGCCGACGCTGTCGGTGGCGATCAAGAAGCTGGAAGACGAACTCAATGTGCAGATCTTCGAGCGCGGCACGTCCGAAGTCTCGGTGACGCCGATCGGCGAGCAGATCGTGGCGCAGGCCCAGCGCGTGCTGGAGCAGACCATGGCCATCCGCGAGATCGCCAAGCAGGGCAAGGACCCGCTGGCCGGGCCGCTGCGGCTTGGCGTGATCTACACCATCGGGCCCTACCTGCTGCCCACGCTGGTCAAGGAAATGATCCAGACCGTGCCGCAGATGCCGCTGATGCTGCAGGAGAACTACACGGTCAAGCTGATCGAGCTGCTCAAGCAGGGCGAGATCGATTGCGCCATCATGGCCGAGCCCTTTGCCGATTCCGGGCTGACCGTGCAGCCGCTGTATGACGAGCCTTTCGTCGTGGCGGTGCCGCGTGGCCACCATCTGGAACATGCCGGGAAGGTGGATCCCGACGAACTCAAGCAGCAAACCATGCTGCTGCTGGGCAGTGGGCATTGCTTCCGCGACCAGGTGCTGGGCGTATGCCCGGAGCTGTCGCGCTTCTCGCAGGCGGCCGACGGCATCCAGAAGACCTTCGAAGGCTCCTCGCTCGAAACCATCCGCCATATGGTCGCAAGTGGCGTTGGCATCACGGTGCTGCCGCGGACTTCGGTGCCGGACCTGAAGCCCAACAAGAACGACCTGCTGGCCTACGTGCCCTTTACCGATCCCGTGCCCGACCGGCGCGTGGTGCTGGCCTGGCGCAAGAGCTTTACCCGCCTGCCGGCCATGGAAGCGTTGCGCCGCGCGGTGGCTGCCTGCGACTTGCCCGGCGTCAGCATGCTGGCCGCCAAGGAACTGGCTGAAGCCGCCTGAGCGCGCCCTGCCTGCCGGCGCTTTGCGCCGGCAGCACGCTTTGCCCTGCCTTGTTTTTTCTCCTCCCTCGATTTTTCTAAATTCACTGTGTCTTTGCCCTATGCCATGCTGGCGCGCGGGCAGGAATAGGCATGTTCTATTTCATAGTTAGAAATAATTGAATTTGAAATTCAATAGCCTTTCCGTAGACTTCCTCCATCGACGCATTGCGCGCTGTCATCCACAAGGAGTCGCACATGAAAGGCGAAAAACCCAGCTTGACCGCCGCCGGCGAGCTCCTAAGCGCACTGGCCGGCCGCATGGCCGACTGCCTGGCCTGTTACGCCACGGTGTACTGACATTTTGCCGCGGCTTTGCCGCAACCCGCCCTAGCCAGACTCCCCGTTCCACCCCCACGAAAAATGAGGCCAAGATGAGCAAGAACAAGGACACTCTCACCACCGCCGCTGGCGCGCCGGTAGCCGACAACCAGAATTCGCAGACCGCCGGCCCGCGCGGCCCGATGCTGCTGCAAGACGTGTGGTTCCTGGAGAAGCTCGCTCACTTCGACCGTGAAGTCATCCCCGAGCGGCGCGTGCACGCCAAGGGCTCGGGCGCGCACGGCAAGTTCACGGTGACCCACGACATCACGCGCTTTTCCAAGGCCTCGATCTTTGCCAGCGTTGGCAAGGAGACGCCGATGTTCATGCGCTTCTCCACGGTGGCGGGCGAGCGCGGCGCGGCGGATGCCGAGCGCGATGTGCGCGGGTTCTCGGTCAAGTTCTATACCGATGAAGGCAACTGGGACGTGGTGGGCAACAACACGCCGGTGTTCTTCGTGCGCGACCCGCTGAAATTCCCGGATTTCATCCACACGCAAAAACGCAATCCGCGCACCAACCTGCGCGACCCGATTGCCGTCTGGGATTTCTGGTCGCGCCATCCGGAATCGCTGCACCAGGTCACCATCCTGATGAGCGACCGTGGCCTGCCGCAGAACTATCGCCAGATCCATGGTTTCGGCTCGCATACCTTCTCGTTCATCAATGCGGCCAACGAGCGTTTCTGGGTGAAGTTCCACTTCAAGTCGCAGCAGGGCATCGCCAACTGGACCAACGAGGAAGCGGCCAAGGTGGTGGCGGGCGACCGCGAGAGCGCGCAGCGCGACCTGTTCGAGAACATCGAGCGCGGCAACTTCCCGCGCTGGAACGTGCGCGTGCAGGTCATGCCCGAAGCCGATGCGGCCAAGTACCACATCAACCCGTTCGACCTCACCAAGGTGTGGCCGCACAAGGACTATCCGCTGATCGACGTCGGCGTGATGGAGCTCAACCGCAACCCGGACAACTACTTTGCCGAGGTGGAGCAGGTGGCGATGAACCCTTCCAACATCGTGCCGGGTATTGGCTTCTCGCCCGACAAGATGCTGCAGGGCCGGCTGTTCTCGTACGGCGACACGCAGCGCTACCGCCTGGGCGTGAACCACAACCAGATCCCGGTGAACGCGCCCAAGTGCCCCTTCCACAATACCTTCCACCGCGATGGCGCGATGCGCGTGGACGGCAACCAGGGCGGCAAGCTCAACTACGAGCCGAACCGCGAGGGCGCCTACGCCGCCAGCGAGCGCGCCATCGAGCCGCCCCTGGCCCTGGATGGCGCGGCCGACCGCTTCGACCACCGTGTCGACAGCGATTACTACAGCCAGCCCGGCGCGCTGTTCCGCCTGTTCGACGAGGCCCAGCGCCAGCGTCTTTACGCGAACATTGCGGCAGCCATGCAGGGCGTGCCGGAAAACATCGTGCGGGTGCAGCTGGAGCACTTCACCAAGGCCGATCCGGCTTATGGCGAGGGCGTCAAGCGCGCACTCAACCTGAAGTAATGCGCAAGCAATGAAGCAGGGCAGTGCGGGTGGCCCCTAGCCGGGGGCCACCTTGAATGCCCGGCACGGAGAACCATCATGGCCATGTTCAGACTGTTCGTCAGCGAATTTCAGCAGTTGCAGCAAGTTGCCCACGACCGCCCCCGCCGCGCAGACGCGGCGCGCCTGCAGCGCAAGCTGTGGCGCACGGAGATCGGGCTGGCGGCGGTCGCGCTGGGCGCGGTCGCGATGTTCCTGGACGCGGCCAAGGGTTTGTCTGCCTTTACCGGGTGATGCCATAATGTGCGGGTTGTGCCGCGTCCCGAGGCGCGGCAGTTGTCAGAGCCACCCCAGACTGGAGCGTACCTATCATGGCAAAGAAGAATGAGATGAGCGTGAACATCGGCATTTCCGACAAAGAACGCAAGAAGATCGCGGAAGGCCTGTCCAAGTTGCTGGCGGATACCTACACGCTCTATCTCAAGACCCATAACTTCCACTGGAACGTCACGGGTCCGATGTTCAACACCTTGCACCTGATGTTCGAGACGCAATACACCGAGCTGGCGCTCGCCGTGGATTCGATCGCCGAGCGTATCCGCGCGCTGGGCTACCCGGCGCCGGGCACCTACAAGGAATACGCCCGCTTGTCGTCGATCCCGGAGGAAGAGGGCGTGCCCGAAGCCACCGAGATGATCCGCAAGCTGGTCGAAGGCCAGGAAGCCGTGGTGCGCACCGCGCGCTCGCTGTTCCCGGTCATCGACGCCGCGGGCGACGAACCCTCCGCCGACCTGCTGACCCAGCGCATGCAGACGCACGAAAAAACCGCGTGGATGCTGCGCTCGATGCTGGCCTGATGCCCTGAGTCGACACCACCGGCGGCCTTGGTGTGCTGCCGGCCATGCGCGCCGCGCCCTGACCGGGTCGCGGCGCGTTTTTCGTTGAATGCCATTGCCTTGCCCGACCCCGTGCCGCGGCCCCTCGCCATGCTTGAACGCTTAGCCCTGTACGCGCGCCTGGTGCGCATCGACAAGCCCATCGGCACGCTGCTGCTGTTGTGGCCCACGCTGTGGGCACTGTGGATGGCCTCGGGCGGCCAGCCGGTGTGGAGCCTGTTCTGGATCTTCGTCATCGGCACCTTCCTGATGCGCTCTGCCGGCTGCGCCATGAACGACTGGGCCGACCGCGACTTCGACAAACACGTCAAGCGCACCAAGGAGCGGCCGCTGACCGCGGGCAAGATTGCCGCGTGGGAGGCCGTGGCGGTGGCGGTGGTGCTGGCGCTGGCAGCCTTCGCGCTGATCACGCCGCTCAATGGGTTTACCAAGTGGCTGGCGGTGGTCGCGGCCGTGCTTGCCGCGACCTATCCGTTCTTCAAGCGGTTCTTTGCCATCCCGCAGGCCTACCTTGGCATTGCTTTCGGCTTTGGCATCCCGATGACGTTCGCCGCGGTGCAGGACCATGTGCCGGTGGTGGCGTGGGTGATGCTGCTGGCCAATGTGTTCTGGGCGGTGGCCTACGATACCGCCTACGCCATGGTGGACCGCGACGATGACTTGCTGCTCGGCATGAAGACGTCGGCCATCACGTTCGGGCGGTTCGATGTCGCCGCCATCATGATCTGCTATGCGGTGTTCCTGGGGCTGATGGCCTGGGCCGGTACGCAGTTCGGGCTGGGCTGGCCGTACTGGATCGGGCTGGCGGCGGCGGCGGGATGCGCGGTGTATCACTACACGTTGATCCGCGAGCGGGATCGCATGAAGTGCTTTGCCGCGTTCCGGCACAACAACTGGCTGGGTGCTTGTGTGTTTGCCGGGGTGGCTGCGGCCTATGCGTTGCGCTGAAGGATGTTGTGCGTCAGATAGCGTCATCCCAGGCGGTCTTGGCCTTTTCGGCCGGCTTCGTTCAGCGCTGCACGAAGCCGCTCTCGCGACCGCTTGAGCCTGACTCAGTCCTTGCCAAACTCCGCGCCCATTTCCGTCGCGCGTTCAGCGGCGGCGTGCATGGCCTTGACGAAGGCTTCGCCGATACCGGCGGCTTGCATGGCGGTGAGCGCGGCGTAGGTGGTGCCGCCCTTTGAGGTCACGCGCTCGCGCAGCAGGCTGACCGGCTCTTCCGACTGGGCAGCCAGGGCCGCGGCGCCGCGGAAGGTTTCCACTGCCAGCGCGCGCCCTTGCTGGGCGTTCAGGCCGAGCTCCACGGCCGCTTTCTCCATGGCTTCGATGAAGTAGAAGACGTAGGCCGGGCCGCTGCCGGAGATGGCCGTGACTGCGTCGATCTGCGCGTCGCCTTCCACCCACTCGCACTTGCCCACGGCTTCGGCCAGCGCGCTGGCGATGTCACGGTCTTGCTGCGCCAGTCCGGCTACCGCTGCCAGGCCGGTCATGCCCATGCCGGCCAGCGCCGGGGTGTTGGGCATGGCGCGCACCAGGCGGGTGCGCCCGCCAAACCAGCGCCGCATGTCGGCCAGGCGGATGCCGGCGGCCACGCTCACGATCAGGCTGTCGCCCAGGTGCGGCAGCAGCGCTGCCGCCGCTTCGCGGAACTGCTGCGGCTTGACCGCCAGCACAAGCACATCGCTCTTGCCAAAGGCGGCGTCGGGCGCGCCTGCCGCATGCACCCCGAGGTCGCGCCGCAGGCGCGCCTGCGCTTCATCGAACGGATCGACCACGCGGATCGAGGTGGCTGGCACGCCCCGGGCGATCAGGCCGCCGATCAGGGCGGTGGCCATATTGCCGCCGCCGAGGAAACCAAAGGTGAGAGTCTTGAGCATATCGGTCTCTTGCTGGGAATCGTCTGGGAAGAAGGGGGCCGGCGTTCAGGCCGGCTTGGCCTGTGTCGCCTCGGGTGCCGTTGCATGGTCGCGCGCGCCGAAAATGGCGGTGCCGATGCGCACCACGGTAGCGCCCTCGGCAATGGCAGCCTCCATGTCGGCGGACATGCCCATCGAGAGCGTGTCCACATCCAGCCCGGCGGCGCGCAAGGTGTCGAGCAGGGTGCGCAGCGCGGCAAACGGCCGGCGCTGGGCCGCCATATCGCTCTGCGGCTCCGGAATGGCCATCAGGCCGCGCAGCCGCAGCCCGGGCAGCGCCGCCACGGCGCGTGCCAGCGCGGGCACTTCGTCTGGCGCGACGCCGCTCTTGCTGGCTTCGCCGCTGATATTGACCTGCAGGCAGACCTGCAACGGCGCCATGCCGGCGGGCCGCTGCGCCGACAGCCGCTCGGCGATGCGCAGGCGGTCGATGGCATGGACCCAGTCGAACTGCTCGGCCACGGCACGCGTCTTGTTGCTTTGCAGGGGGCCGATAAAGTGCCAGCTTATCTGGTCGCGCAAATCGCCAAGTTGCGCAATCTTGTCCACGCCTTCCTGCACGTAGTTCTCGCCAAAGGCGCGCTGGCCGGCGTCGAACGCAGCCTGCACCGCGGTGGCGGGGAAGGTCTTCGAAACCGCCAGAAGCGTGACTTCACCGGCCGGTCGCCCGGCCTGTTGTGCGGCTGCCGCGACACGCCGGTTGACGGCTTGCAAGTTGGCGGCGATTACAGACATAATCCGGCGAACATATCAAGAAGTACAACAATAAGTACGACAAAAAGGGTGGGGTCATTATAGATGGACATCGCGCAGCTATTAGCTTTCGCCGTCAAGAACAAGGCGTCCGATCTCCATCTCTCGGCAGACATGCCGCCGATGGTGCGTATCCACGGCGATATGCGCCGCATCAATGTGGCCGCGATGGGCCACAAGGATGTCCACGCCATGGTGTACGACATCATGAGCGACACCCAGCGCAAGCAATATGAGGAACGGCTGGAAATCGACTTTTCTTTCGAGATCGCCAGCCTCTCGCGTTTCCGGGTCAACGCTTACAACACGCAGCGCGGCGCCGCCGCCGTGTTCCGGACCATTCCTTCCAAGGTACTGACGCTGGAAGACCTGCGCGCGCCGGCGGTATTCGCTGACCTGTGCATGAAGCCGCGCGGCCTGGTGCTGGTGACCGGCCCGACCGGCTCGGGCAAGTCCACCACGCTGGCGGCGATGGTGGACCACCGCAACGATCACGACATGGGCCACATCCTCACGGTGGAGGACCCGATCGAGTTCGTGCACACGTCCAAGAAGAGCCTGATCAACCAGCGCGAGCTGGGGCCGCACACGCATTCTTTCGCCAACGCGCTGCGCTCCGCGCTGCGCGAGGATCCCGACGTGGTGTTGGTGGGTGAGCTGCGCGACCTGGAAACCATCCGCCTGGCGCTGACCGCGGCCGAAACCGGCCACCTGGTGTTCGCCACGCTGCACACGAGCTCGGCGGCCAAGACCATCGACCGGGTTGTCGACGTGTTCCCGCCCGAAGAAAAAGACATGGTGCGCACCATGTTGTCGGAGTCGCTGGAAGCGGTGATTTCGCAAACGCTGCTCAAGACGCGCGACGGCAACGGCCGTACGGCGGCGCACGAGATCATGATCGCCACGCCGGCGATCCGCCACCTGATCCGCGAGAACAAGATCGCGCAGATGTACTCGATGATGCAGACCAGCAGCGGCCTTGGCATGCAGACGCTGGACCAGTGCCTGTCGGACCTGATCAAGCGTGGCATCATCAACTACAACGATGCCCGCGCCATTGCCAAGAACCCCGACTCATTCACGGGCTGAGGCGAGTCCGCCGCATCCGAACCAGGACACCGCCATGCTCGATCGCGAATCCGCCGCCAAGTACATCAACGACCTGCTCGAGCTGATGGTGGGCAACCGCGGCTCGGACCTGTTCATCACCGCGGATTTTCCGCCGGCCATCAAGGTCGACGGCAAGATCACGCCAGTCTCGCAGCAGCCGCTCAACCCCACCCAGGCGCTCGGCCTGGTGCGCTCCATCATGAATGAGCGGCAGGCGGGCGAGTTCGACGGCAGCCGCGAGTGCAACTTCGCCATCTCCGTGCCCAACGCCGGGCGCTTTCGCGTCTCCGCGTTCATCCAGCAGGGCAAGGCGGGCATGGTGGTGCGTACCATCAATACGCGCATTCCTTCGGTGGAAGACCTCGACCTGCCGCCAGCACTGCATGACATCGTGATGTCAAAGCGCGGACTGGTGATCGTTACCGGCGCCACCGGCTCGGGCAAGTCGACCTCGCTTGCGGCCATGCTCGATCATCGCAATGCGCATTCGTATGGGCACATCATCACCATCGAGGACCCGATCGAATACGTGCACGCGCACCAGAACTGCATCGTCACGCAGCGCGAGGTCGGCATCGATACCGACTCCTGGCACGTGGCGTTGAAGAACACGTTGCGCCAGGCGCCCGACGTGATCCTGATCGGCGAAATCCGCGATCGGGAAACCATGGAATACGCGATGCAGTACGCGGAGACGGGCCACCTGTGCCTGGCCACGCTGCACGCCAACAATGCCAACCAGGCCATCGACCGCGTGGTCAACTTCTTCCCCGAGGAAAAGCGCCAGCAGTTGCTGATCGACCTGTCGCTCAACCTGAAGGCGATGGTGTCGCAGCGCCTGTTGCCGCGCAAAGGGCAGAAGGGCCGGGTGCCGGCAGTGGAGATCATGCTCGGCACGCCGCTGGTGGCCGACCTGATCTTCAAGGGCGAGATCCATGCGCTCAAGGAAGTCATCAAGAAATCGCGCGAGCAGGGCATGGTGTCGTTCGATCAGGCGCTCTTCGATCTCTACGAGGCCGGCAAGATCACCTACGAAGACGCGCTGCGCAATGCCGACTCGCTCAACGACCTGCGGCTGATGATCAAGCTGCACGGCACCCTGGACCGCGAGCCCGACCTGGGCGCCGGCACCGAACACCTGAACGTGATCTGAGCACGCACCGCATCGCCTAGTACACTGACCGGTACAGGACGCGCATCGCCGTGCGCCGCCGTGCCACCCGAGGATTCCGTCATGAGCAATGTCTACCAGTTCGAAGCCAGCTCCCTGGCTGGCCAGCCGGTGCCGCTGTCGCAATTCAGCGGCAAGGTGCTGCTGATCGTGAACACCGCCAGCGAGTGCGGCTTCACGCCCCAGTACGCCGGCCTGCAGGCGCTGCAGGACCAGTACACCGCCAGTGGCCTTGCCGTGCTGGGTTTTCCCTGCAACCAGTTCGGCAAGCAGGAGCCGGGCGACGCCGCGCAGATCGGCCAGTTCTGCGAGTCGCGCTTCCACGTCACTTTCCCGATGTTCGGCAAGATCGACGTCAAGGGCGACAACGCGCATCCGCTGTATCGCTGGCTGACCTCGGAGAAGCCGGGCGTGCTTGGCCTGGAAGCGATCAAGTGGAACTTCACCAAGTTCCTGCTGCGCCGCAACGGGACGGTGTTCAAGCGCTACGCGCCCACCACCAAGCCCGAGGATATCAAGCGCGACATCGAGACGCTGCTGGCCGAGCCGGCGTAGGATGCGTCCCGAATCAGCCGATCAGCCGATCACCCGATCGGCCGGCTAGCCGCTGGTGTGCTGCACCGCACGCAGGAAGCCGTTGAGCGAGCGGTCGGGCGTTTCGTGGAAGCGGTCTTCCAGCATGATGATGCCGCGGCAGCGGTCCAGGCGGAAGCTGCGATAGTCGGTGCGCGTGGTGCACCAGGCGGCCAGCAGCCAGCTATTGCCCCAGAAGAACAGGCCCAGCGGCTGCACGATGCGGTCGGTGGCGCGCTGCTGCGCGTCGGTGTAGTCCAGGCGCAGCAGGCGTTGCGCGTTCATGGCGCCATGCACCACGTCAAAGGCGTCGCGCACCTGCGGCAGGTTGACGAATTCGGGGGCGAACACGCGGCTTTGCTGCGCCGCATGACGCCGCGCGGGCGGTAGCGCCGCCACCAGCTTCTCCAACGCGGGATCGGCCGCGGCGGCCAGCGCCCCGCCGCCCCAGGCCTTGAGCAGCCGCAGCCCGGCCACCAGCGCTTCGACTTCGATCGCGGTGAACATCAGCGGAGGGACGTCATAGTCGGCCCGCAACCGGTAGCCGATGCCCGCTTCGCCCTCGACCGGCACGCCCGACAGCGACAGCGCCTGGATATCCCGGTACACCGTGCGTTCGGACACCCCGAGCCGCTGCGCCAGCAGCGCCGCCGTGGTGAGGCGGCGCCCGCGCAGTACCTGGACGATCTGGAAAAGGCGGTCGGCGCGGCGGCTCATCGAGGCTTCATCTTGGTGCTATGCGGATGTTGGTAAAACGGTCGCGGTGGCTGACTATCCTACCAGTGGCTGGTGCAGGCCGACGCGATTGCCTTCGCTGTCGATGATATGCGCGATATGGCCGATATCGCCAGGCAACTGCAGCGGGCCGAACACGGTCTTGCCGCCGGCCGCGGTGACACGCGCCAGCAGCGCCGTGAGCTGCGGCGTGTGCAGGTAAGGCAGGCAGCCGTCGGCCGAGGGGCGGAAGCCCTCGCCGGCTACCAGTGCGCCGCCAGGCTCACGGTTGGCAAAGACAGCCATGTCGATCTGCGCCATGGTTTCGCGCTTGAGGGTGGTCTCGAAGGCCTGCTCGTAGAACCGGATGGCACGGGTCATGTCCACGACAGGAATTTCAAGCCAGTTGATCAGTCCGCTCATGATGGTCTCTCTCAGGGGTGATGGAGAGACGGATCATGCGCGGGGGCTCCTGACAACGTCCTGTCAGCAGGGATCAGGGATCAGCGTGGCATCCATGCCGCCAGCATCGGCACCATCACGGCGGTCAGCACGCCGTTCAGGCCCATGCCGAGCGCGGCGAAGGCGCCGGCCTCCTGGTTGACCTGGAAGGCGCGCGCCGTGCCGATGCCGTGCGCTGCCACGCCGGTGGCGAAGCCGCGCACGGTGTAGTCGGAAATGCGCAGCAGGTTCAGCAGCTTGGTGGCGCTGACCGCGCCGATGATGCCGGTGGCCATCACCAGCACGGCGGTCAGCGAGGGCAGGCCGCCGATCTTCTCGGCCACGCCCATGGCGATCGGGATGGTGACCGACTTGGGCGCGAGCGAGCGCATGGTCTCGGGCGAAGCGCCCAGCAGCCAGGCGATGCCAACGGCCGATACCACCGCCACCAGCGATCCCGCCAGCAGCCCGCCCAGCAACGGGAACACGTGCTTGCGCAACTTGGGCAGCTGCATGTAGAGCGGCACCGCCAGCGCGACGGTAGCGGGCCCGAGCAGGAAGTGGACGAACTGCGCGCCATCGAAATAGGTCTTGTACGGCGTGCCGGTCACCGTCAGCAGCGTGACCAGGATCGCGACCGCGATCATCACGGGATTGGCTAGCGGCGAGAAGCGCGCGCGCTCATAGACGCGGAACGCGAAGACATAGGCCAGCAAGGTAGCGGTCAGGCCGAGCAGCGGGCTGGCCGCCAGATAGACCCAGATCTCGTTCAGGCGCGGCGTCATGCTTGATCTCCCGAACCGGCTTGCGCGCCGGCATCCTCAGGCGGCCGGGGCTTGCCCATCAGCGCGCGCGCCACCAGCGCGGTGGTGGCGATCGCCAGCCAGGTGGACACCACCAGCGCCACCACGATCGGCAGCCATTCCCCGCCGATGCGGTGCGCGTGCACCATGATGCCGACGCCCGCCGGCACGAACAGCAGCGACAAGTGCTTGAGCAGCTCGGACGTGGTCCCCTGGATCACCGGCAGCAGCCGGTCGTCGAAGGTGAGCCAGCCGAACAGCAGGATCATGCCGATCACCGGCCCGGGCACGGGCAGGCTCAGGGAATAACTGAGCGCTTCCCCGACGGATTGGAAAACCAGCAGGATGGCAAAGGTCTGGAGCATGCGCGGGCGGGGCGAAAGGAGCGAAAGGCGGCAAGGGTGAATGCCATCGCATGGTAACCCGGCACCACGCGTCCAGCCTACCCCAGCATGCGATCCACCAGCTCGATCCAGTGCATCACCGGCGTGCCGGTGCCGCTTTGCAGGTGCGTGATGCAGCCGATATTCGCCGAGACGATGGCCTCGGGCTTCGAGGCCTGCAGATTGGCGAGCTTCTCGTCGCGCAACCGATAGGACAATTCGGGCTGCAGCACCGAGTACGTGCCTGCGGAGCCACAGCACAGGTGGCTGTCGGCACAGAGCTTGACGTCCACGCCCAGGCCTGCCAGCAGGGCTTCCACCTTGCCGCGGATCTGCTGGCCGTGCTGCAGCGTGCAGGGCGGATGATAGGCCACGCGCTGGCCATTGGTGCCGTTGCTGCTTCTTGCCTCGGCGGCCGCGTCTTGCAGGGCGTCGGCGAAGTTCGGCAGCAGCTCCGACAGATCCTTGGTCAGCGCCGAGATCTGGCGCGCGCGATCCGCATAGCGGGCATCGTTGCGCAGCAGGTGGCCGTATTCCTTGACCATCACGCCGCAGCCCGACGCCGTCATTACGATGGCCTCCGCGCCGGCTTGCACCGCCGGCCACCAGGCGTCGATATTGCGCCGCATATTGTCGAGGCCGCCATCGTGGTCGCCGGTGTGATAGCGCACGGCGCCGCAACAACCGGCCTCGCGCGCCACCACCAGCTGCACGCCAAGACGGTCGAATACGCGTGCCGTGGCGGCATTGATGTTGGGCGACATCGAGGGCTGCACGCAGCCGTCGAGCAACAACATCTTGCGCGCGTGCGTGGTGCGCGGCCATGCGCCGGCGTTGACCGCCTGCGGCACCTTGTTGCGCAGCGCCTGCGGCAACAGCGCTCGCACGCGCTGCCCCAGGCGCATGGCCGTGCCGAACAGCGCCGGGCGCGTCATGCTTTCGCGCAGCGCCCACCGCGCGAAACGCTCGCGCGCCGGGCGCTGGATGCCTTCGGCCGCAAGGCGGTCGTCCACCACCTTGCGGCCGATGTCGACCAGACGGCCGTACTTCACGCCCGAGGGGCAGGTGGATTCGCAGTTGCGGCAGGTCAGGCAGCGGTCCAGGTGCAGGCGTGTGCTTTCCGTGACGGGCTGGCCCTCCAGCACCTGCTTCATCAGGTAGATGCGCCCACGCGGGCCGTCCAGCTCGTCGCCGAGCAACTGGTAGGTGGGGCAGGTCGCGGTACAGAAGCCGCAATGCACGCATTTGCCGACGATGGACTTGGCTTCTTCGCCGTCGGGCGTGTCGCGCAGGAATTCGGCCAGTGTGGTTTGCATGGTTCGGGGACTCTCCGGTGCCTTGGCTGGGGATCGATGCGGTGTGGTGCGGTGCCGCCCGTGGCTCAGAGGCCGGCGTACATGCGCTGCGGGTTGAAGATGCCGGCGGGGTCGAACGTCGCCTTGAGCCGCTGATGGATGGCAGCCACCGGTGCGGACAGCGGCGTGAACACGCCCACGGCTTTGTCGCCGTTGCGGAACAGCGTGGCGTGGCCGCCGGCCGCCTTGGCCGCGGCGCGCACGATGGCGCTGTCGGCCGCGCTGTCGCTGCCGCCCAGCCACCAGCGCTGGCCGCCGCCCCATTCGATCAGCTGCCCGCCGGGCAGCGCCAGCGGCGCGGCGGTGGTTGGCACGGCAATGCGCCACAGTGCCCGGCCAGCTTGCACCGGGGCAAAGAAGGCGTGGCTCTGCTCGCGCAGCGCGCGCCACAATGCATCGGCTTGCGCGGCGTCCACGGCTTCGCCGCCAAGCCGCTCGCGCGCGGCGCGCAGCGCGGCCGCCGCGCCCGACAGGCGCAGGTGCAGCACGCCGTCGTGCCAGGCCGAAGCGGCAATCGGCAGGGGCTGGCCGCCCCAGTCGTTGAGGCGATCGAGCGCCGCGGCCTCGTCCAGCGCAAAACGCAGCGTGGCGTCGTCGAAGGGCACCGGCAGCACCTTGAGCGAGACTTCCAGGATCAGCCCCAGCGTGCCGAGCGACCCGGACATCAGCCGCGAGACGTCATAGCCGGCTACGTTCTTCATGACCTGGCCGCCAAAGCTCAGGACGTCGCCACGGCCATCCATCACGCGTGTGCCCAGCACAAAGTCACGCAACGCGCCCACCGCCTGCCGGCGCGGGCCGGACAGGCCAGCGGCCACGGCGCCGCCGATCGTGGCCACGTCGCTGGCATTGGCGCCGGTGCTGAAGTGCGGCGGCTCGAACGCCAGCATCTGGCGCCGCTCGGCCAGCGCCGCCTCGATCTGCGCCAGCGGCGTGCCGCAGCGCGCGGTGATCACCAGCTCGGGCGGGTCGTAGTCGACGATGCCGCTGTAGGCGCGCGTGTCGAGCAGCGCCCCTTGCGCATGCTGGCCGTAGAAATCCTTGCTGCCGCCGCCGCGCAGGCGCAGCGGCGCGCGCGTGTCGGTGGCATGCCGGATGGCATCGCGAAAGGCGGAGAGGGTGGCTTGCGGATCTGCTGGCATGGTGGCGGGCGGGTGTCGGCGTGAGCTAGGTCAGGCGGAAGAAGTGGGACGGTGAGGTGGCGTCTCGGCGCTTGCGCGGGAGCCTGCCGGCTCGCGTTCGCTCTCGCCCTGGTAAGGCGGCAGCTCGCTGCCGCAGTGCTTGCAGTAGCCGGCGTCGGGATCGTGGCCTTCCGTCAGGCAATGGTTGCAGGTGCGCGTGGTCAGCGGCCGCTTCATGATGCTGGCGGCCAGCTCCGCGCCCACGATGCCGGTGGGGAAGGCGATGATGCCGTAGCCCAGCAGGATGGTCAGCGAGGTGATGAACTGGCCCAGCGGCGTCTTGGGCACCATGTCGCCGAAGCCGGTGGTGGTGAGCGTCACCACCGCCCAGTACATGCTCACGGGGATGCTGGTAAAGCCGTGCTGCGGGCCTTCCACCACATACATCACGGTGCCGAGGATCACGGTGATGATGAACACCGTGCCAAGGAAGACGAAGATCTTGCGCCGGCTGTTGGCCAGCGCGTGGTACAGGATCTGCGCTTCCTCGAAATACACCGTCAGCTTGAGGATCCGGAACACGCGCAGCAGCCGCAGCAGGCGCACGTCGATCAGGAAGGCCAGCTCGGGCACGAAGAAGGCGAGCCACGTGGGGATGATCGATAGGAAATCGACCACGCCGAAGAAGCTGAACACATAGCGCAAGGGGCGGCGCACCACCACGATGCGCATCAGGTATTCGGCGGTAAACAGCAGCGTGAACAGCCACTCCAGCACCGTGAACACGCGGCCCAGCCGCAGGTTTACCGCCGGCAGGCTGTCAAACATCACAATCAGCACGCTGGCCACGATGGCCAGCAGCAGAGTGATGTCGAACAGCTGTCCGTTGCGCGTGTCGGCCTCGAAGATGATGGTGTACCAGCGCTCGCGCCAGCCGGATTCGGGCTTGCCGAGGCGCTGGCGGGTTTGCGCGCTGCTGCGGTTGCGTTGCGTGGCGTTTTGAGCGGCCATGTTCAGAATCGCGGCAGGTCAGGGTGCGGCAGCAGGCCGCGCTTCACATGCATGCGGCCGTACTCGGCGCAGCGCGCCAGCGTGGGGATGGCCTTGTCGGGGTTGAGCAGGCGCGCCGGGTCGAAGGCCGCCTTGACGCCAAAAAACAGCTCGCGCTCTTGCGCGGAGAACTGCACGCACATGGAATTGAGCTTCTCCACGCCTACGCCGTGCTCGCCGGTCACCGTGCCGCCCAGCTCCACGCAGCTCTCCAGGATGTCGGATCCGAACAGCTCGGCGCGGTGCCATTCGTCCTGGTCCGCACCATCGAACAGGATCAGCGGGTGCATATTGCCGTCGCCCGCATGGAACACGTTCATGCAGCGCAGGCCGTACTTGCCTTCCATCTCCTCGATGCGCTTGAGCAGCGTGCCGATATGCTTGCGCGGGATGGTGCCGTCCATGCAGTAGTAGTCCGGCGAGATGCGCCCGGCGGCGGGGAAAGCGTTCTTGCGCCCGCTCCAGAAGCGCAGCCGTTCGGCCTCGCTTTGCGACACCTGGATGCGGCTGGCGCCGGAAGCGCGCAGCACCTCGCTCATGCGCTCCACTTCCTCGGCCACTTCTTCCGGCGTGCCGTCGGACTCGCACAGCAGGATGGCGGCGGCGTCCAGGTCGTAGCCGGCGCGCACGAATTCCTCGACCGCGGCGGTGGCGGGCTTGTCCATCATCTCCAGCCCGGCCGGGATGATGCCGGCGCCGATCACATCGGCCACCGCGTTGCCGCCCTTGGCCACGTCATCGAAGCTGGCCATGATCACCTGCGCCAGCTGCGGCTTGGGGATCAGCTTGACGGTCACCTCGGTGACCACCGCCAGCATGCCTTCGGAGCCGATCACGGCGGCCAGCAGGTCCAGCCCCGGCGCGTCAGGCGCTTCCGAGCCGAATTCCACCACTTCGCCCTCCATCGTCACGGCGCGCACGCGCAGCACGTTGTGTACCGTCAGGCCGTACTTCAGGCAATGCACGCCGCCCGAGTTCTCGCTGACGTTGCCGCCGATGGTGCAAGCGATTTGCGAGGAGGGATCGGGGGCGTAATAGAGGTTGTACTGCGCGGCGGCCTCGGAGATGGCGAGATTGCGCACGCCGGGCTGGACCACCGCGGTGCGCGAGCGCACGTCCACGCTGACAATGCGCTTGAACTTGGCCAGCGACAGCACCAGGCCGGTGGCGATCGGCATGGCCCCGCCGGACAGGCTGGTGCCGGCGCCGCGCGGCACCACGGGCACCTGCAGCGAGTGGCACAGGCGTAGGATGGCGCAGACCTGGTCTTCGCTGTCGGGCAGCGCCACGGCCATCGGCACCTGGCGATAGGCTGCCAAGCCGTCGCACTCGTAGGGCACGGTGTCTTCGGGTTTCCACAACAACGCCGCATCGGGCAGGATTTTCGCCAGGCCGGCGAGCAACGCGCTGCGGCGTGCGTCGTCGGCGACCAGTGAGACTTCGTGCGGGGCGTTCATGGCAACTCCTGTTATGGCCGCCGGCGCCCGCCATGGCAGGGCGGACGCGGGTGGGGAGCAAGGACTATAGCGCAGCCAGGTGGCTGCGCAGCCTCGTGGCAACGTGAATTCCGCATGGCAGGCCGATCAAAATCGCTCATGACGGCGTGGGCGCGGAACGTGCCATGCGGGCGGTGGCGAGGAGGATCCTCGCAGGCTGGCCGGTACCAATCCAGCTTAGCACCGGCGCGGCGCAAGGCGGCAATAGGCCGCTTTATTGTCCGCGCGGCGCCAGCATGTGTACCATTTCCAGCTTGTCGTGATAGTCCGGTGCCACATAGAGCGCCTGCGGCTCCACGCCGTAGCGCACGAAGCCCATGGCCTCATAGAGCGCGATCGCTGGCGCATTGATGACGTTGACGCAGAGCGTGACCTGGCGCAGCCCGGGCATGTCGGTGGCCACCGCCAACGCCTGTTCCATCAGCTGTCGCCCGAGGCGCCGGTCGCGATAGCCCGGCGCCACATACATGCCCCAGATAAACGCCTTATGCCGCTGCTTGGCCTTGTCCTCGCGCATCAGCCCGACCACGCCGGCCAGCGCGGTGCCGCCCTCGGTGGCTTCAAAGGCGCCGATCACGGCCTTTTCGGGCGTTGCCTCAAGGCGGCCGGCGACGGTGGCCAGCGGCAGGTCACGCTCTTCCTCGAAGCTGGAACCGAAGGCAGCGGGCGCCTCCAGCAGGCCTTCGAGGCGCAGTGCCTGGAAGGCGCTAGCATCGGTGGGGGTGAGCAGCCGGATCTGCATGGTGGGGGTGTCTCCGAAAGGGGCTGCCGGACAATTAGCCAGTCTTACCAGTCCAGGCTGAGCAGCCAGTCGACAAAATACCGGGCCTCCGGCTTGAGGGGCGCCTGTTCGCGCTCGACGATGTAGTAGCCGTGCGGCGACACCGATTCGATGTCCAGCAGCCGCACCATCTGGCCCAGCGACAGCCAGTGCCGGGCCATGCGCTGGCGCACCAGCGCGACGCCCTGGTTGGAGGCGATGGCTTCGAGCATCAGGCCGATGTCGTTGAACTGCGGGCCGATCTGGGGCTCGGGCCAGTCCAGGCCGGCGGTCTCGAACCAGGGCTTCCAGGGTTCCAGCGGGCTGCGCAGCAGCACCAGGTTGTGCAGGTGCTCGGGTTTGGTGATGGCGCGGCCGTCGATGCGCTCGTAGTACTCGCGCCCGCAGGCCGGGAACACGGGCTCGACCAGCAGCTTGGTGGTCTTCAGGTCGGGGTAGCGCCCGGTGCCGTAGCGGATCTCCACATCGGTGTCTTCCGCCTTCACGTCCAGGAAGGGGATGGCCAGGTGCAGCTCGGTGTCGATGTGCGGGTACAGCGCCGTGAACTCGGGCAGGCGCGGCACCAGGTGCTGGCGGCCGAAGGTGGGCGGGATCGCCACGCGCAGGCGGGTGCGCAGCTTGTTGTACTCGGGCCGGGCCAGTTCGTTGAGCGCCTTGAGGGCATCCTGCACATTGCGCAGGTAGCGCGTGCCAGCGGCCGTCAGCCGCAGCGCGGCGTTGGCGCGCACGAAGAGGTCCTCGCCCCACAGCTCCTCCAGGTTCTTGATGCGGTGCGACACCGCGCTGGGCGTGACCGACAGCTCCTCGGCCGCGCGTGCGAAGCTGCCCAGCCGGGCGGCGGCTTCGAACGCGATCAGCAGGTGCAGCGGCGGGACGCGGTTGAACACGGATGCCATGCCGCGCGATCCCTTAGCGTACCGGGCGGAAGATCTTGCCCGGGTTGAGGATGTGGTTGGGATCGAGCGCGTTCTTGATGGCGCGCATCAGGTCGAGCGCGTCTTCGCCGTGCTCGCTGACCAGGAAATCCATCTTGTGCAGCCCCACGCCGTGCTCGCCGGTGCAGGTGCCGCCCATGGCCAGCGCGCGCTCCACGATGCGCCGGTTGATGGTCTCGGCCTCGGCGAGCTCCTCGGGCTTTTCAGGGTCGGTGAGGATCGCGACGTGGAAATTGCCGTCGCCCACATGGCCCACGATGGGGCAGGGCAGGCTGGACGCGTTGAGGTCACGCTCGGTCTCGGTCACGCAATCGGCCAGGCGGGAAATCGGCACGCACACGTCGGTGGTGACCGCCTTGCAGCCCGGCTTGAGCTGCAGCATGGCGAAGTAAGCGGTATGGCGCGCGTTCCACAGGCGGCTGCGGTCTTCCGGCCGCGTGGCCCACTCGAAGCCCTGGCCACCATTGTCGGCGGCGATCTGCTGCACGGTCTCGGCCTGCTCCTTGACGCCGGCCTCGGTGCCATGGAATTCGAAGAACAGGTGCGGCGCCTCCGGCATGGACAAGTTGTCGTGCCGGTTGATGGCGCGGATGGCCAGTGCGTCGACGAACTCCACGCGCGCGACGGGCACGCCCAGCTGGATGGTCTCGATGGTTGCCCGCACCGCGCTGCCCATGCTGGGGAAGCTGCAGATGGCCGCCGAGATGGCTTCGGGCTGCGGGTACAGCCGCACCGTCACCTCGGTGATGATGCCCAGCGTGCCTTCGCTGCCGATCATCAGGCGGGTCAGGTCGTAGCCGGCGGAGGACTTGCGGGCGTGGGTGCCGGTCTTGATGATGCGGCCGTCGGCGGTGACCACCGTCAGCGCCAGCACGTTCTCGCGCATGGTGCCGTAGCGCACCGCGTTGGTCCCGGAGGCGCGCGTGGCGCACATGCCGCCCAGCGAGGCATCGGCGCCGGGGTCGATCGGGAAGAACAGGCCGGAGTCCTTGATTTCCTGGTTCAGCTGCTTGCGGGTCACGCCCGGTTGCACCGTCACGTTCAGGTCTTCGGGTTGCACCGACAGCACCTTGTTCATCTGCGACAAGTCCAGGCTGATGCCGCCAGCCACCGCCAGCAGGTGGCCTTCGAGCGAGGAACCGGCGCCGTAGGCAATCAGCGGCACACGGTGCTCGTTGCACAGCCGGGCCACTTCGGCCACTTCCTCGGTGGTGTGGGCGAAGACCACGCCGTCCGGCGCTGCCGGCGGGAAGGGGGACTCGTCGCGGCCGTGGTGGTCGCAGACGCCGGGGGAGGTGGAGAAGCGCTCGCCGAAGCGGGCCTGCAAGGCGTCACGCACGGCGGCGGGCAGGGGTTGGCGCACCAGCGCGGCGTGGGCAAGGGGTTGGTTCATGGCGTCTCCGGCGGGTCTGTGGGGACCGGGGACGCGCAGCGTCGGCCATGGCAAAAGGCCGCGCTGAACGGCGCCGGCAATCGCACCCGGTAGCGTATCAAGCGAATCCCGTTATTCTACGCCGCGCCAGGGGCGGCTCGTTGGGCGGGCGCCGCAACCGCCACCCGGCGCCGGGCAGCGCGCTAACGCGAAGGGGCGGATGCGCGCCATAATGCTGGATTCGCCAACGCAGGAGACCCGCATGGGCCATCGCCTCTCCAAGATCGCCACCCGCACCGGAGATGCCGGCACCACCGGGCTTGGCGACGGCAGCCGCATCAGCAAGGACAGCCTGCGCATTGCCGCCATCGGCGATGTGGACGAGCTCAACTCGAACCTCGGCGTACTGCTCACCGAGACGCTGCCCGACGACGTCCGCACGGCCTTGCTGCATATCCAGCACGACCTGTTCGACCTTGGCGGTGAGCTCTCCATCCCCGGCTACGTGCTGGTCAAGCCCGAGCAGGTGCTGCAGCTGGACGCATGGCTGGATCACTACAATGCCAACCTGCCGCGCCTGGCCGAGTTCATCCTGCCGGGTGGCAGCCGGGCCGCGGCGGTGGCGCATGTGTGCCGCACGGTGTGCCGGCGCGCCGAGCGCGCGCTGGTGGCGCTGGGCGCGCAGGAAGCCCTGAACGAGGCGCCCCGCCAGTACCTGAACCGCTTGTCCGATCTGCTGTTCGTGTTGTCGCGCGTGCTCAACCGGGCCGGCGGGGGCAGTGATGTCCTGTGGCAGCGAGGCCGTTAGCCGATCCAGTTTTAAATGATGTAAGCAGCACAAAAACCACGCTTGGCGCGCAACGTCTCCTAACACCCTGCAACTTGGCCAGCCAGTCTGCCGTTGATCAGAAGGAGAAGCCGAGAAATTTAGTCGGAATTGCACTTCCGGCCCTTGAAATGGCCCCGGACGGCCACATTTCGGCCTCAGGATGAATTGCAGTCCCCGCGGATAGCGGGGCTCAAGAGGAGAGAATAATGGGTAAGATCATCGGTATCGACCTCGGTACCACCAATAGCTGCGTCGCGATCATGGAAGGCAATACGCCCAAGGTGATCGAAAATGCCGAAGGCACGCGTACCACCCCTTCGATCATCGCCTACATGGAAGACGGCGAGATCCTGGTGGGCGCGCCTGCCAAGCGCCAGGCGGTGACCAATCCGCGCAACACCCTGTATGCGGTGAAGCGCCTGATCGGCCGCAAGTTCGAAGAAAAGGAAGTGCAGAAGGACATCGGCCTGATGCCGTACACCATCGTCAAGGCCGACAACGGCGACGCATGGGTGTCCGTGCGCGACCAGAAGCTGGCACCGCCGCAGGTGTCCGCCGAAGTGCTGCGCAAGATGAAGAAGACCGCCGAAGACTACCTCGGCGAGCCGGTGACCGAAGCCGTGATCACCGTGCCGGCTTACTTCAACGACTCGCAGCGCCAGGCCACCAAGGACGCTGGCCGCATCGCAGGCCTGGACGTCAAGCGCATCATCAACGAGCCGACCGCGGCCGCGCTGGCCTTCGGCCTGGACAAGAACGAAAAGGGCGACCGCAAGATCGCCGTGTATGACCTGGGTGGCGGCACGTTCGACATCTCGATCATCGAGATCGCCGACGTTGACGGCGAGAAGCAGTTCGAAGTGCTGTCGACCAATGGCGACACCTTCCTGGGCGGCGAAGACTTCGACCAGCGCATCATCGACTACATCATCGGTGAGTTCAAGAAGGACCAGGGCGTCGACCTGTCCAAGGACGTACTCGCGCTGCAACGCCTGAAGGAAGCCGCTGAAAAGGCCAAGATCGAACTGTCGAGCTCGCAGCAGACCGAAATCAACCTGCCGTACATCACGGCGGATGCCTCCGGTCCGAAGCACTTGAACCTGAAGATGACCCGCGCCAAGCTGGAATCGCTGGTCGAGGAACTGATCCTGCGCACCATCGAGCCGTGCCGCATCGCCATCAAGGACGCCGGCGTCAAGGTCAGCGAAATCGATGACGTGATCCTGGTCGGCGGCATGACCCGCATGCCCAAGGTGCAGGAACAGGTCAAGGAATTCTTCGGCAAGGAAGCGCGCAAGGACGTGAACCCGGACGAAGCCGTCGCCGTTGGCGCCGCGATCCAGGGCTCCGTGCTGTCGGGCGACCGCAAGGACCTGCTGCTGCTGGACGTGACGCCGCTGTCGCTGGGCATCGAAACGCTGGGTGGCGTGATGACCAAGATGATCACCAAGAACACCACCATCCCGACCAAGCATGCGCAGGTGTTCTCGACCGCTGACGACAACCAGCCGGCCGTGACCATCAAGGTGTTCCAGGGCGAGCGTGAAATGGCCACCGGCAACAAGCTGCTGGGTGAGTTCAACCTCGAAGGCATCGCGCCGGCCGCACGCGGCACGCCGCAGATCGAAGTCTCGTTCGACATCGACGCCAATGGCATCTTGCACGTGGGCGCCAAGGACAAGGCGACCGGCAAGGAAAACCGCATCACCATCAAGGCGAACTCGGGCCTGTCGGAAGACGAGATCCAGCGCATGGTGAAGGACGCCGAGGCCAACGCCGAGGAAGACAAGAAGGCCCGTGAGCTGGCGGACGCCCGCAACCAGGCCGACGCGCTGATCCACTCGACCAAGAAGGCTGTCACCGAATACGGCGACAAGCTGGAAGCGGGCGAGAAGGAAAAGATCGAAGCCGCGATCAAGGAACTGGAAGACGCCGCACGCGGCGGCGACAAGGCCGAGATCGATGCCAAGGTCAGCGCGCTGTCCGAAGCCAGCCAGAAGCTGGGCGAGCGTGTCTATGCGGACATGCAGGCCCAGGCCGGCGAAGCAGGTGCGGCGGGCGCCGCGGGCGCGGCCGGTGCCGGTGCTGCCGGCGCGGGCCATCAGCAAGCCCATCCGCAGGACGATAACGTCGTGGACGCCGAGTTCAAGGAAGTCAACGACAAGAAGTAATGGAAGAGCGGGGCGGGGGCGCGGTGCGCAACACCAGCGCCAGCCCCCATCCCGACGCCGGGCGACGGACATTGGACCAAGCGGGTTACCGCCGTCGAATGCCTCGCTCGGCTTTTTTGCTATTTCGCCCGGGCGGGCTTTGGACGCTTCCGGGCCCATCAGGTAAGCAGCCACCATGGCAAAACGTGACTTTTACGAAGTGCTCGGGGTGGGCAAGAACGCCGGCGACGACGAGATCAAGAAGGCCTATCGCAAGCTGGCGATGAAGCACCACCCGGACCGCAATCCGGACAGCAAGGATTCCGAAGAGAAGTTCAAGGAGGTCAAAGAGGCCTACGAGATGCTTTCGGACCCTGAGAAGAAGGCAGCCTACGACCAGTACGGCCACGCCGGTGTCGACCCCAACATGGCGGGCGGCTTCGGCGGCGGCGGCCAGGCCTACGGCGGTTTCGCCGAAGCCTTCGGCGACATCTTCGGCGATATTTTTGGCCAGCAAGGCGGCCAGGCTGGCGGCGGACGCCGTGGCGGCGGCCCGCAGGTGTACCGCGGTGCTGACCTGCGCTACAGCATGGAAATCACGCTGGAGCAGGCCGCCCACGGCCACGACGCGCAGATCCGGGTGCCCCACTGGGACGAGTGCGAGCATTGCCACGGCAATGGCGCCGAGCCCGGCACCAACGTCGAAACCTGCCCGACCTGCCATGGCGCGGGCCAGGTGCGCGTGTCGCAAGGCTTCTTCTCGATGCAGCAGACTTGCCCCAAGTGCCACGGCACCGGCAAGCACATCCCCAAGCCGTGCACCAAGTGCCACGGTCAGGGCAAGCTGAAGTCGCAGAAGACGCTGGAAGTGAAGATTCCCGCCGGCATCGACGAGGGCATGCGCATCCGCTCCTCGGGCAATGGCGAGCCGGGCATCAACGGTGGCCCCCCGGGCGACCTGTATGTGGAAGTCCACATCAAGCAGCACGCGGTGTTCGAGCGCGACGGCGACGACCTGCACTGCCAGATGCCGATTTCCTTCGCCACCGCGGCGCTGGGCGGCGACCTGGAAGTGCCCACGCTGGGCGGCAAGGCCAGCTTCCCGGTGCCGGAAGGCACCCAGCCCGGCAAGACCTTCCGCCTGCGCGGCAAGGGCATCAAGGGTGTGCGCTCGGGCTACCCCGGCGACCTCTACGTGCACGTGAACGTGGAAACGCCGGTCAAGCTGACCGAGGCGCAGAAGGACATCCTGCGCCAGTTCGATCGCTCGGTGCATGAAGGCGGCTCGCGCCACAGCCCGCAGGAGCAATCCTGGCTCGACAAGGTGAAGAGCTTCTTCAGCTGATCCGGCTTGGGGCATGCGGCCGGCCACGCGTTGATGCGTGGCCGGCTTTTTTGTTTTGAGGGCGCCGAAAAAACCGTGGGCTTCGCTTGAACTGGCTCCTAGCTAAGCCACCCCTCTCCCCAGCCCTCTCCCCCTGAGGGGAGAGGGAGCGAAAGCCGTCGTCAGGGCGGGCGGCTTTGGCCCGCTCCGCGACTTCGGCCGGTGCCTCAGGTTTGCTCCCCTCTCCCACTTGTGGGAGAGGGGCCGGGGGAGAGGGCGGGCGCGCGATAATGCAATGTCGCCCGCTTTATGGCGACCTCAATTTATGCTGGTGATTTCCCGTGGCAGTCTCCCTGACCCGCTCGTCTTCTTCCTCAATCTCACAAGCGCCCGAATCCGGCTCTGCCGGCGCCGCCGAGCCCTTCGTCCTGCTTGACGACGCCACCGCCGCCCCCGGCGAGGCATCTTCGCGCCTGTACACCGGCTTCGCCCGTGAAGATGCGCTGCCCGACGCCTCCGAGCTCGACGCGCTCGACGCCATGCTGGCCGAAGGCTGGCGCCAGGGCTGGCATGCCACGCTGCTCGCCCCCTACGAATTCGGCGGCCCGCTGGTCGGCGTGCCGGTCCATGTCGACCACGCGCTGCCTTTCCATGACGGCGCGCTGCGCCTGCTGTGGTTCCGGCAGATGCGCCGGCTGGACACGCGGGAGGTCGCGCAGTGGCTGGCGCCGTCCTCGGGCGAACCGGCCGGCGTGATGGACGTCACGGCCGACACGCCGGAAGCCGCCTTCCACGCGGCCATTGCCCGGATCCACCAGTGGATCGAGGCTGGCGATACCTACCAGGTCAACTTCACGCAGCGGCTGCGCTTTGCCGCTTTCGGCGATCCGCTGGCGCTGTATGCCGCGCTGCGCGCCGCTCAGCCGGTGCCCTACGCCGCGCTGGCGCGGCTGCCGGGCGATGGCTGGGTGCTGTCGCTGTCGCCGGAATTGTTCGTCCGGCATGACGGCCAGGGCCAGTTGCTCACCCGCCCGATGAAGGGCACGGCGCCGCGCACGGGTGACGACGCGCGCGATGCCGAGGCCGCGCTGGCGCTGGCGGCCGACCCGAAGAACCGCGCCGAGAACGTGATGATCGTCGACCTGCTGCGCAACGACCTGGGCCGCGTCGCGGTGCCGGGTACGGTGGCCGTGCCCGATCGCTTCGTGGTGCAGCCCTTCGGCCAGGTGCTGCAGATGACCTCCACCGTGACTGCCAAGGCGCGCGCCGGCACCAGCCTGGCGGATCTGATGCGCGCGCTGTTTCCCTGCGGCTCCATCACCGGCGCGCCCAAGCGGCGCACCATGGAGATCATCGGCGAGCTGGAGCGCGCGCCGCGCGGCCTTTACACCGGCTCGCTCGGCTGGATTGACGCGCCCGGCGAAGGGCAAGCGCAGGCATGGCCGGGTGCCTTTGCGCTGTCGGTCGCCATCCGCACGCTGGTATTGGGCGCGCAGGGCGCCGACGGACTGCGCGCGGGCGAGATGGGCGTGGGCGGTGGCATCGTGCATGACAGCGACGCCGCGGGCGAATTTGCCGAGTGCGGCTGGAAGGCGCGCTTCCTGACCGCGCACGATCCGGGCTTTACCTTGTTCGAAACCATGCGGGTGGAAGACGGGGCGTGCCAGCGCCTGGATCAGCATCTGGTGCGGCTGGCGGCTTCCGCTGCGTGCTTCGGCTTCGGGTTTGAGCACGCTCGCGCGTTGGCGTTGGTGCAGGCGGCCGTGGCGGATCTCGGGGCCGGCACCTGGCGCCTGCGGCTGGCGCTGGACAAGGCGGGCAGCTTCACCGTTGCCCACGGCCCGGTGGCGCCGCTCGCCGCGGCCCCGGTGCGCGTGGTGCTGGCCGCGCAGGCGCTGCCGGTCGCGGACGCGTTGCGCCGCCACAAGACCAGCGCGCGCGCCGTCTATGACGCCGGCTGGCAAGCGGCCGAGCGCGCCGGCGCCTTCGACAGCCTCTTCTTCAACGCCCGCGGCGAGCTGCTCGAAGGCGGCCGCAGCTCGGTGTTCGTCAAGGTGGAAGGCGAGTGGCTAACGCCGCCGCTAGCCGCCGATATCCTGCCCGGCGTGATGCGCGCTGCGGTGCTGGGCGAAGGTGCACGCTACCTCGGCGGGACGGTGCGCGAGGCGGTTGTCACGCGGGCCATGCTGCTGAGCGCGGAGGCACTAGCGCTGGCGAATTCGTTGCGGGGCGTGCTATTGGCGGAGTTGCCGGCAACAGCCTGATCCAGGCGTTCAGGGGTGGCGCGTATCCAGCCGCCCGTCGCCAAGCTTCCAGCGCACCACGCCCGGCAGGTTGATCAACTCGCGATCGTGGCAGACCATCACCACGCTGCGGCCTTCGGCGGCCAGGTCCTGCACCAGGCCGATCACCTGCTCGCGAGCGTGGCCGTCCAGGCTGGAGGTGGGCTCGTCCAGCAGCAGCAAATCGGGCTCCAGCACCTTGGCGCGGGCCAGTGCCACGCGCTGCACCTCGCCGCCGGACAGGCATTCGGGGGCGGTGTCCTGCACGTGCGTGATGCCGGCCCAGCCCAGCGCGGCTCCCACGCGCCGCCTGACTTCGTCGTCGGGCATGCCACGCGCCTTCAGGCCATAGGCGATGTTCTCGCGCACCGAGGTGCGAAACAGGTAGGGATGCTGGTGCAGGTAGGCAATGCGCTGGCGCAGCGCGGCGGGCAGCGGATCGAGTGCGGCGTTGTGCGGCGTGCCGTCCGCGCTGGTCCAGGCCACGGTCGCGCCGGGTGCGCGCTCCAGCCCCGCCACCATGCGCAGCAGCGTGCTCTTGCCCGCGCCATTGACACCGGTCAGCACAACCACAGCGGCGCGCGGGAAGGCAAGCTCGGCAATATCGAACAGCCCCCGCGCGCCTACCTGGCGCTGCAAGCCGCGCACCGTCAGCAGCGGCGGCAGCTGGGAAGGCGGCAACGCCTGCCCGTCAGGCGTGCGGCGCGCGGGCAGGGTGCTCATCGGCGAAATCCTCCCGCGCCTTGCAGCCACGCCAGCATCACATTGACGAGCACTGCCAGTGCGATCAGCACAACGCCCAGCGCAATACCCTGGGCGAATTCTCCCTTGCTGGTTTCCAGCGCGATGGCGGTGGTGATGGTCCGGGTGGCGCCTTCGATATTGCCGCCGATCATCAGTGCCGAGCCGACTTCGGCGATGACCCGCCCAAAGCCCGCCACCAGTGCGGCCATCAGGCCAAAGCGCATCTCGCGCAGGACGGTGAAAAAGGTTCGCCAGCGCCCGGCACCCAGTACCCAGGCGGTTTCACGCAGCCGCGCATCCGCCCCCTGCAAGGTGGACAGGGCAAACGCCAGCACCACCGGGAAGCCGATCACCGCCTGTCCGAGCACCATGCCGCTGCGGGTAAACAGCAAGGAGAAGTTGCCCAGCGGCCCGTGGCGGGTGAACAGCAGGTAGAGGACCAGCCCGACCAGCACGGTCGGGAAGGAGAGGAAGGCCTGCGCCACCACCACCACCACACGCCGCCCGGGAAAATCGTGGGTGGCGATCAGGTAGGCCGCGCCGATGGCGGGCACGGCGGCCATCGCCAGCCCGAGCACGGCCACCACCAGCGAGGTCCAGACGATGAACCAGATGGCGCCGTCACCGCTGGCCAGAAGCGCAAAGGCCGCGGCGGTGGCGGCACCGATCTCCATTGCCGGCGCGCGCTCAGGCCGAGAAGGTGTGCTCGACGGCCGGGAAGCTGCCGTCCTTCACGGCCGCCACGTAGGCGCGCACGGCGGCCTCGATCGAGCCGGCGCCTTCCATGAAGTTGCGCACGAACTTGGCCTTGCGGCCCGGGTAGACGTTGATCATGTCCTGCAGCACCAGTACCTGGCCGGAGCAATCCGCGCCGGCGCCGATGCCGATGGTCGGGATCGTCAGTAGGCCGGTGACCACGCCGGCCACAGCCGCCGGCACCGCTTCCATCACGATCAGCTGGGCGCCCGCGGCTTGCAGCGCGAGCGCGTCGCGCTTGAGCTGCGCCGCGCTTTCGTCGGTCTTGCCCTGCACCTTGAAGCCGCCCAGCGCGTGCACCGACTGCGGCGTCAGGCCAATGTGGCCGCACACCGGAATGCTGCGCTCGACCAGGAACTTGACGGTGGGCGCGAGCCAGTCGCCGCCCTCCAGCTTGACCATTTGCGCGCCGGCCCGCATCAACGCCACGGCGCTGGTGAAGGTGGCTTCCGGGGTGGGATAGGTGCCGAATGGCAGGTCCGCCACCAGCAGCGCGCTCTGGTTGCCGCGTGCCACGCATTCGGTGTGATAGACAATCTGTTCGAGCGTCACGGGCAGCGTGGTCTGCTGGCCTTGCATGACATTGCCAAGGGAGTCGCCGACCAGCAGCACCTCGACCCCGCAGTAGTCGAGCAGCGCGGCGAAGCTGGAGTCGTAGGCGGTCAGCATGGCGATTTTTTCGCCGGCGGCGCGCATCGCTTGCAGCTTGGGGATGGTGACGGTCTTGCGGGAGGGGTCGAGGAGGTAACTCATGACGTTGGGCCGGTAGAGAGACGGGAGACGGGCCGGCCGCAATGCGGCAGTGCATTCATGATCGGTGCATCAACGCATCTGCATCCGTGCGGCAAGGCCTTTGCCCCTTTCAGTTCGTACTGCGCGAGGCGCTCGGCCCCAGGATGGGGCCACGGGATTCGCGGCAGCGACTGCTGTCGTTATGGTGAAGGCTGGCAGGCGGGAGAGCCTGTCAGGGCGCAGCGAGATTGAGAAAGGCCTTGCGGCCACGCATGTTTTCGATGCGCGACAGTAGTGTACGGAAATCGGCGTCGTTGTCTACCGGGCTGAAGTGGGCGGTGTCGACGATCATGACCGGTGCTTCGTCGTAGCGATGGAACAGCTCGCCGTAGGCATCCGACAATCGCTCCAGATAGGCATCGTCGATGCTGGACTCGCCAGGCGCGTTGCGCCGGGCGATGCGCTCGCGCAGCAGGGCGGGTGAGGCCTGCAGCACGATGACGAGGTCTACACGCTGGCCTTGGGCCGGCAGGCGCGCGGCGAGGGCGTCGTACAGCGCGAGTTCGTCCTCGGGCAGGGTCAGCCCGGCGTAGAGGCGGTCCCGGGTGTGCAGGAAATCGCCTACCACGCGCTGGCCCGCCAGCAGTGCCGCCTGCCAAGCCTTGAGCTGCTGCGCGCGCTGGTTCATCAGCGACAGCTGCAGCGGCAGCGCGTATCGCGCGGGCTCGCGGTAGTAGCGTTCCAGGAAGGGGTTTTCGCGCGCAGCATCGAGCAATTCGCCGGTGCGCAGGGTTTGCGCCAGGCGTTGCGCGAGCGCGGTCTTGCCGGCTCCGATGGGGCCTTCCACCACAATGCGGCGCAGGTGTTCGAGCATGGGCGGGTCCGGTCGGCTAGGGGGAACTACACAGTACAGGGCGGATAAAGCGGGGCCGGCTTGCCGCTGCCGGCCATGGCTTCAGGAATCGCTGCGCGCGTCCAGTTGCCGCGTGCACTTGCAAAAGGAGACCTTCTCGACGCGCTGCGTGCTGACCGCGGCCAGGTAATCCGCCGCGCGGCCAAGGCCGGGGACAACCAGTTCGGCATCCAGCTCAAGCAGCGGCACCAGCGTGAAGGCGCGTTCGGCCAGGCGTGGATGCGGCACCACCAGCTTTTCGTCCTGGTGGATTTCGTCGCCAAAGACCAGCAGGTCCAGGTCGAGGGTGCGTGGTGCGTTGCGGAAAGGCCGCTCGCGGCCAAACTGATCCTCGATGTGGTGACAGATGCGCAATAGCTGGGCGGCGGTGAACGAGGTCTCCACCTTGACCACCGCGTTGTAATAGTCGTTGCCCGTCGCATCGACCGGGGCCGTGCGATAGAGCGACGATCTCGCCAGCACCGTGATGCCGACCTGCTGGGCCAGGCACACGATGGCATCTTTCAGAGCCTGCCGGGCGTCACCCAGGTTGGCTCCGATGCCGATAAAGGCAAGTGTCATTACGATTCCTCCGGCTGGACGCGTACCTTGCCGGTTTTCCGGTCTGCAGTGGAGCCGGATTCCTGGCTCGCGTCCATATCACTCCGCGGAGAAACTTTATCCGATTTCCGCGGACTGCGCCGGCGGCGCTTCTTGCGTGCCGGGCCGCCGCTGTCGCTGCTATCGCCATCTCCGGCGGGTTCAAAGCCTTCGGCATCGCCCGCGCCGCCGCTGCCGCCGCCGCCTTGCTTGCCGGCGCCGCGCACCGGGCGCACTGCCTCGATCAGGTCCTCGCGGCCGTGGCTATCGGCATCCTGGAAGTCTTGCCACCATTTCGCCAGCTCGGCCGGCTGCTCGCCGGATTCGCAGCGCAGGTAGAGGAAATCGAAGCCGGCACGGAAGCGCGGCGATTCGATCAGGCGGAACGGCATGCGGCCCACGCGCTTCTCGAAGCGCGGCTGCATGCCCCAGATGTCCCGCATGTCGGTGACAAAGCGGCGCTGGATGGCGAGCTGGCCGGTCTGGCGTTCCAGCACGTCGTCCATGGCGATATTGAGCGCGGCGATGGCGTGTTCGCCTTGCTCGCGCAGCGTGGTCCAACGCTGCAGCACGTGGTGCCAAAGCAGCGCGGCAAACAGGAAGCCCGGCGAGACCGGCTTGCCAACCTGCACACGCTGGTCCGTGTTGTCCAGCGCCAGTTGCACGAAGCGCTGGCCCATCGGCTGCTCCAGCGCGACATCCAGCAGCGGCAGCAGGCCGCGGTGCAGGCCAGCCTTGCGCAGCTCCTGCAGCGACGCCCAGGCATGGCCTGACATCAGCAGCTTGAGCATCTCGTCGAACAGGCGCGCGCTGGGCACATTGTGGATCAGCGAGGCCAGGTCGGCGATCGGCTGGCGGGTGTCCTCGTCGATCGTGAACCCGGTCTTGGCGGCGAAGCGCACCACGCGCAGCATGCGGATGGGGTCTTCGCGGTAGCGTGTGACCGGATCGCCGATCATGCGCAGCGTGCGTGCGCGGATGTCCTCCATGCCCTGGTGGTAGTCGTACACTAGTTGCTGGGCGGGGTCGTAGTACATCGCGTTGATGGTGAAGTCGCGGCGTTCCGCGTCTTCGGCCTGCGAGCCCCACACGTTGTCGCGCAGCACGCGGCCAGAGGCATCGATCGCGTGGGTCTTGCTGTCGAGCTCGGAGCGCTTGAGGCGGCGCCCTTCGGGCAAGGTCTCGCTGGCGACCGCGTCGACCAGCGCGCGGAAGGTGGAGACTTCAATGATTTCCTGCTCGCGCCCGCCATAGAACGTCACGTGCACGATCTGGAAGCGCCGGCCGATGATGCGCGAGCGGCGGAACAGCGCCTGCACCTGGTCAGGCGTGGCGTTGGTGGCGACGTCGAAGTCCTTGGGCTTGATGCCCAGCAGCAGGTCGCGCACCGCGCCGCCGACGATAAACGCCTCGTAGCCCGCCTGCTGCAGCGTGGAGGTGACCTTGATGGCGTTGCGCGAGATCAGCGACTGGTCGATCTGGTGCTCGGCATGCGCAACGATATTCGGCGCATGGGCGCGCTGGCCGCGGCGTTTGACGGGGCGCTGCTGGGTGCCCGGCTTGCCTAGCAGCCGGTTGATTAGCTTTTTGATCACGTCAGAACAGGTCCATGATGCGCCAGCCTGACGCGGCGGCGTGGTGACGCAGGCGATCGTCCGGGTTGGCGGCGATCGGCTCGCTGACCTTCTCCAGCAGCGGCAGGTCGTTGGCCGAGTCGCTGTAGAAGGTGGTGTTTTCGAAGGCATCCCAATGGGTGCCCATGCTCTTTAGCCAGGCTTCCACCCGGGTTATCTTGCCCTCGCGGAAGCTGGGGATGCCATCCACTTCGCCGGTGAAGGCGCCGTCGGGCTTGCCGTTGGCGGTGGCCGGCTCGGTGGCGATCAGGTGCTTGATACCGAAAGCCGCCGTGATCGGGGCGGTGACGAAACTATTGGTAGCGGTGACCACGGCGCACAGGTCGCCGGCGTCGAGGTGCTTGTAGACCAGTGCACGCGCCTGCGGCGTGATGACCGGATCGATCACTTCACGCATGAACTGGCTGCGCAACGCTTCCAGGTGGTCGCGCGGATTGGCCGCCAGCGGCGCCAGCGCGAAACGCAGGAAAGCCTGGATATCCAGGGTGCCAGCCTTGTAATGGCCGAAGAACTCGTCGTTCCTGCGGCGGTAGAATTCCTCGTCGACAACGCCCAGGCGCACCAGGAAGCGGCCCCATTCGTGGTCGCTGTCGGTCGGGAGCAAGGTGTGGTCGAGGTCGAACAATGCCAGATTCATGGGCGGCGATTTTACATTAACGTGACTGTGAGAGCTTTCTTAACGTCTCTGGATGCCAACAAAGGCAAGCACGGTGCATGCCATGGGTCACGCGCGCTGGCGCGCAGGCTCTGGCTCACTCGCGCAACTCGGCAAACATTTCCCGCAACAGGGGCAGCGTGACGGCGCGCTTGCGTTCCAGCGAATAGGTGTCCAGTGCGTCCAACAGCGCCATCAGGCTGGGCATGTCGCGGTATTTGCGCGTGACCAGCCAGTGCGGGATTTCCGGCGAAAGCTGCAGCCCGCGCTCGCGCGCGGCCTGCACCAGCGCCGCCATCTTGTCCTCGTCCGACAGCGGTGCCAGCTGATAGACCAGGCCCCAGCCCAGCCGCGTGCGCAGGTCCTCGCGCACCGGCATGGCCAGCGGCGCCTGGCTGCCGGCCACCACGATGGCGGTGCGCACGTGAGCCCGGACCTCGTTGTACAGCGAGAACACGGCGATCTGGCGCGCTTCGTCGAGCAGTTCCACATCGTCCACGGTGTAGAGCTGGCAACTCGGGTCGAAGATGAAGTCCGACAAGGCGTGATGCGGGCTCAGGTAGCGGCAACGGATGCCGGCCTGGTAGCCACTGTCGCAGACCGCATGCAGCAGGTGGGTGCGGCCCGAGCCCACTTCGCCCCACAGGTAGATCAGGCGGTCGGCGGCCCGCTCCTGCGCTACTGCCGTGGCCAGGTCGCGCAGGCGCTGCACCGGCTCGCGGTTGACCGCAACGAAAAAATTCTCGAAGGTCGAGGGCGGCGGACTGCCAAGTTCAAGCGATAGCTGCTTGGGACGCTGAAACATGACTTATCGGTTACTTGTTGTGCGAATCATCTGTCAGGTAAACGCGTCGCGGCTGGCAGGCGCTGACCGCCTGTAGGGCGCGGGCAGAACGGCCGGTGGCTGCCGGAATCATCTTCATCGGGAATGGCTGCGGACAATACTTCATGACACGGAACACCGGAAACTGGAAGCCGGAAGCCCGTATCCGTTAAAATTGCAATTCTACTGGACTCGCGGCCGCAAATCGCCGTCGTGAGCGCCGCATTCCTCACTTCATACTCCAGGAAAAGCAGGTTCCCATGAGCGCATCCCCCACTTCCGGCCAGGCAGGCCTCTCCTACCGCGATGCCGGCGTCGATATCGACGCGGGCGACGCGCTCGTCGACCGCATCAAGCCGTTCGCCAAGCGCACCATGCGCGAAGGCGTGATGGCCGGCATCGGGGGCTTCGGCGCACTGTTCGAGTTGTCCAAGAAATACAAGGAACCGGTGCTCGTTTCCGGCACCGACGGCGTGGGCACCAAGCTCAAGCTGGCCTTCCAGCTGAACCGCCACGACACCGTGGGTCAGGACCTGGTCGCCATGAGCGTCAACGACATCCTGGTGCAGGGTGCTGAGCCGCTGTTCTTCCTCGACTACTTCGCCTGCGGCAAGCTCGACGTGGAAACCGCGGCGACCGTGATCAAGGGCATCGCCCATGGCTGCGAGCTGTCCGGCTGCGCGCTGATCGGTGGCGAAACCGCCGAAATGCCCAGCATGTACCCCGACGGCGAGTACGACCTGGCCGGCTTCGCGGTCGGCGCCGTGGAGAAGAGCCGCATCATCGACGGTACCACCATCGTGCCGGGCGACGTGGTGCTGGGCCTGGCTTCGTCGGGCGCGCACTCCAACGGCTACTCGCTGGTGCGCAAGATCATCGAAGTGGCCAAGCCGGACCTGAACGCAGACTTCCACGGCCAGCGCCTGCAGGACGCCATCATGGCGCCCACCCGCATCTACGTGAAGCCGCTGCTGTCGCTGATCGAGACCCTGCCGGTCAAGGGCATGGCCCACATCACCGGCGGCGGCCTGACCGAGAACGTGCCGCGCGTACTGGCGCAGAACGTGACCGCCGTGCTGCAGCGCGACGCCTGGACCCTGCCGCCGCTGTTCCAGTGGCTGCAAGCCCAGGGCAATGTTGCCGACGACGAAATGCACCGCGTGTTCAACTGCGGCATCGGCATGGTGGTGATCGTCGCCAAGGAAGACGCCGACCGCGCCATTCGCCATCTGCAAGCCGCTGGCGAAGCCGTGTGGCAGATCGGCGAAATCCGCGAGCGTGAAGAAGGCCAGGCACAGACCATCGTGGTCTGAGCGGTCCCGCTCCAATAAAAAAACGGCGCATGCTCAGGCATGCGCCGTTTTTTTATGCCCGCCGGGCGCTGAACGAAGCCTGTGGGACAGGCCAAGACCGTTTGCAATGGCGACGGTCTGCGGAGTTACTCCGTCGCGCCCAGCTTCGCCAGCGCGTCCCCGGTCACCCGGCAAATTCGCCAGTCCGGCATCACGTCCGCACCCATTGCCCGGTAGAAATCAATGGAAGGCGTGTTCCAGTCCAGCACGCTCCATTCGAAGCGGCCGCAGCCGCGCTCCACCGCCAGCGCCGCAAGATGCTTGAGCAGGACCTTGCCCAGCCCATGGCCGCGCCAGGCGGGGTCGACATAGAGATCTTCCAGATACAGCCCGGGCTTGGCCAGGAAGGTCGAGAAATTGTGGAAGAACAAGGCGAACCCGACGGCCTGCGGACCCTGAGCGCCGGGGACCTCCACCAGCACAGCCTCGGCATGCGGGCGCGGGCCAAACAGTGCCTCGCGCAGTTTTTCCGGCGTGGCTTCGACCAGGTGGGTGAGTTTCTCGTATTCGGCCAGTCCCGTGATCAGCGCGAGCAAGGTTTCGCAATCGTCGGAAGTGGCGGGGCGCAGTACGAAATCGGTGGCAGGCATGGCGGGATTTGACGTCATCGGCAAGATATAAACGAAGATTATCGCTTATCCGTCACACTCGTTCCCCATTCCCCATTCCCCATTCCCCATTCCCCATTCCCCATTGACGCTACGCTTGCCCGATCCGCGCCAGCCGCGCCACCTGCGCGACGTAGTCCTGCGCCAGGCAGTCCACAACCTCCCGCTCGGGCGTGCTGCGCAGCCAGGTCAGCTGGCGCTTGCAGAGCTGCCGGGTGGCGGCCAGGCCGCGCTCGCGCATGGTGTCGAAATCGGTCTCGCCGTCGAGGTATTCCCACACCTGCCGGTAGCCGACGCAGCGGATCGCGGGCAGCGCAGGCTGCAGGTCGCCGCGCGCGCGCAACCGTTGCACTTCCTCGATAAAGCCGCCGGCCAGCATGGCGTCATAGCGGGTGGCGATGCGCGCGTGCAGCACGGCGCGGTCCGACGGCTCCAGCGCGATCACGCGGTAGCGTCGGTCGGCCGCGCCGGCAAAGGCGCGCTCGTCGGCCTGCCGCGCCAGCAGCGCCGACATGGGCTGGCCGGACAGGCGGTGGATCTCCAGTGCGCGCTGGATGCGCTGGGCATCGTTGGGCGCGAGGCGCGCCGCGGTGACCGGGTCCACCTCGGCCAGCATGGCGTGCAGCGCCGGCCAGCCGCGCTCGGCGGCCAGCGCGTCCAGCTCGGCACGCAGGGCCGGATCGGCTTGTGGGAGGTCGTTCAGGCCCTGCGTTAGCGCCTTGTAGTACAGCATGGTGCCGCCGACGATCAGCGGTTCGCGGCCGCGCGCGCGGATCGCCACGATCAGCCGCTCGGCGTCGGTGACGAACTGGGCGGCCGAGTAGCTATCGGCCGGATCGATGATGTCGATCAGGTGGTGCGGCACCGTGGCCAGTTCGGCGGGCGAGGGCTTGGCGGTGCCGATGTCCATCTCGCGGTAGACCAGGGCCGAGTCCAGGCTGATGATCTCGATCGGCGTCTGCGCGGCCAGCGCCAGTGCCGCGGCGGTCTTGCCGGAGGCGGTGGGGCCGAGCAGGCAGACCACCGGCGCGTGGCCTGATGCGGGCGCGGCGGTGCCGCTGGGTGAGGCTGTTGTCATCGAATCATCGAGTCGTCGGGCATGCGGCTTACTGCCCGCGCAGGAACAGGCGATCGAGTTCCGCCACGGTCAGTTGCACCCAGGTGGGCCGGCCGTGGTTGCACTGGTCGGCGCGCTCGGTCTGCTCCATCTGGCGCAGCAGCGCGTTCATTTCTTCCAGCGTGAGCTTGCGGTTGGCGCGCACCGCGCTGTGGCAAGCCAGCGTGGCCAGCAGTTCGTTCTGGCGCTCGACCAGCACGCGCGAGCCGCCGAAGGCTTGCAGGTCGCGCAGCACGTCGCGCGCCAGGGCTTCGGTGTCGGCCTGCTTGAGCAGAGCGGGAATCGCGCGGATTGCCAGCGTGGTGGGCGAGACCTGCGCGATGTCGAAGCCGAGCAAGGTGAGGGTTTCCTGATGCTCCTCGGCCGTGCCGATTTCCACGGGGCTGGCTGTGAGCGTGACCGGGATCAGCAGCGACTGCACCGCGAGCTCGCGCGCTTCGAGCGCGGTCTTGATCTGCTCGTAGAGGATGCGCTCGTGGGCGGCGTGCATATCCACCAGCACCAGGCCGCGCGCGTTCTGCGCCAGCACATAGATGCCGTGCAGCTGCGCGATGGCATAGCCCAGCGGGCTGGCCTCGTCTTCGGGAAGTTCCTGGCGGGCCAACTGGTCCAGCAGGCCGGGCGGGTCGTTCTCGCGCGCGGCTTGCGCATCGGCCAGCCAGGCCGGGGGTGTGGCGCCCGGGCCGGCCGGCGGGACATAGGTGGCCTGGCCGCGGGAAAACCCGCCGCCCGGCTGGATTGCGTCGCGCACCATGCCGAGGTAGGCCTGCCGGGGCTGGGTCACGCCGAGCTCGGTCTGCCGTGCGGCGGCCGTGTAGTCGACCCATGGGCGCGGGCTGGCGCCGCCGCCCATGCCGCCGCTTCTGCCCGATCCGGCGAAGCCACCGGAGCCGCTGGAGCCGCTGCCAAAGCTTCGCGCGCCCGGGAATCCGCCGGCGCCACCAATCGGCTCGGCCGCCGCCGGATCGGCTGCGTCGACCGACGTATGCAGGCTGTCACCCTGCTCGCCGGCCTGCCGCGCCAGGCAACGCTGCACGGCGTGGTAGACAAACTGGTGCACCGAGCGCGATTCGCGGAAACGCACTTCGATCTTGGACGGGTGCACGTTCACGTCCACCATCTCGGGCGGCAGGTCCATGCACAGCACGTAGGAGGGGAAGCGGTCGCCGTGCAGCACGTCCTGGTAAGCACTGCGCACCGCGTGGGTAAGCAGCTTGTCACGCACGTAGCGGCCGTTGACGAAGAAGAACTGCTGGTCCGGGCGCCCGCGCGAGGCGGTGGGCAGCCCGGCAAAGCCATACAGGTGCAAGCTGCCGGCCTCTTCGTCCAGTGGCAACCGGGCATTGGCGAAGTCGGCGCCCAGCACCTGGGCGGTGCGCGTGGCGACGTCGCCGGCGTTCCAGTGCTCCATCGGCTTGCCATTGTGATGGACCGAGATGGCCACGTCCGGGCGCGCTAGCGCCGCGCGCCGCACCATCTCCAGGCAGTGGCCAAACTCGGTTTGTTCGGATTTCAGGAACTTTCTGCGCGCTGGCGTGTTGAAGTAAAGGTGCTGCACGTCGACGGTGGTGCCCACGCCGCCGGATGCGGGCTGTACCACACCGGTGTCGGCGATCACCTGCATCGCGTGGGTATCGCTGGCGGTGCGGCTGGTCAGGGTCAGCTCGGACACCGAGGCGATCGAGGCCAGTGCTTCGCCGCGAAAACCGAGCGTCAGTACCGCTTCAAGCTCGTCCAGCGAGGCGATCTTGCTGGTGGCGTGGCGCTTGAGCGCGACCGGCAGCTCATCGGCGGGAATACCGCAGCCGTTGTCGGCAATCACGATGCGGCGCACGCCACCTTCCTCCAGGCGGAGGTTGAGCTGGGTGGCGCCGGCGTCCAGCGCGTTCTCCAGCAGTTCCTTGACCACGGAGGCGGGGCGCTCCACCACCTCGCCGGCCGCGATCTGGCTGATCAGCTGGTCGGGCAGGGGGCGGATGGGACGGAGCGGCTGGGCTGGGTGCGGGGCTTGGGCAGGCATGGGCGGAATTATACGTGGGTGCGCCGCCTGGCCCATGGGCGCGCGATGGATGAAAAGTGGCTGGGCAAGGTGACTTTGGCGCCTGTCCGGTCTTGTATGATGTCGGCAAATTATCGAACGGGGATCGAATTGGATATCGCATTGCAGTTCATCGACATGCTGCTGCACGTCGACAAATACCTAGGCACCGTCATCCAGAACTACGGTGCGTGGGTCTACGCCATCCTCTTTGCCATCGTGTTCGCGGAGACCGGGCTTGTGGTGCTGCCTTTTCTCCCGGGCGATTCCCTGTTGTTTATCGCCGGCGCCTTCTGCGCCACGCACGCCATGAACGAATGGGCGCTGGTCGGCCTGCTGCTGGTGGCGGCGATCGGCGGCAATACGGTCAACTACTTTGTCGGCAGCTGGGTCGGGCCGAAAGTGTTCGACGGCCATTGGCGCTTCCTGGACCAGCAGGCGCTGCGCAAGACGCACGATTTCTACGAGCGCCACGGCGGCAAGATGCTGGTGATGGCCCGTTTCCTGCCGATCGTGCGTACCTTCGCGCCGTTCGTGGCCGGCGTGTCGCAGATGACGTTCGCCAAGTTCCAGCTGTTCAACGTGATCGGCGCGGCGGCCTGGGTGCTGGGCCTGGTGTTTGCCGGCTACTTCTTCGGCAACCTGCCGTTCATCAAGCAGTACCTGAACCTGATCGTGCTGGCGGGCATCGGCGCGGCTGTGGTACCGCTGGTGCTGGGTGGCCTGTGGAAGCTCGTGCGGGGCGGCAAGCGCCGTCCTTCCTGAGCCAGCGGGGGCAGGCCCCGGCCTGCCCCGCCTGAGTCTCAGGTTACTTTCAGCTTACGCTGCGGCTCATCATGCGCAGCGCCGGCATGCGGTCGCGGATCTGCGTGGTGTCGGCCGCATCCGGGCGCGCCATCACATAGGCTTCCAGGTCGGCCAGCGCCGGGCGGAAGCACTCCAGGTTGGCATACGCAAGCCCGCGGTCGCGGACCTCCTCGATCGAGCCGGGCAGCAGGATCACCAGGCGGTTCTGCACCGCCAGCAAGCGCTGCCAGCGCGACTCCTGCAGATAAATCGACTTGAGATTGCGCAGCATGCGCGCCACGATCTCGCGGTGGCTGGCCACCTGCAGGAACAGGCCCAGCGGCACCTCGTTGGGATCCGCGATGCCCTCGCGCTCCAGGTGCGGGTCGAGCATCTCCTGCAACTGTTCCTTTGACAAGGTCTCGCCGGTGAGCGGGTCCACCACCACCTCACCGGCCGGGATCGACATCCGCACCAGGAAATGGTTAGGGAAGGACACGCCCTTGAGCGGCAGCCCAATGTGCTGGCCCAGTTCCATATAGAGTACCGCCAGCGAAATCGGGATGCCGCGCCGCTGCTTGAGCACGACGTTCAGGTACGAGTTGTCGGGGTCGTAGTAATCGTTCGCGTTGGCGCCGAAGCCCAGGTCGCGGTAGAAGAAATGATTGAGCAGACGCATGCGCTGGATGGCCGGCGTACCTTCGGCGACGCGGCGTTTCAGGCGTACCGCGAGCATGTCGAGCGCTGCGAGCTCGGCCTGCAGGTCCAGGTCCGGATAGGCATCCTGGGCGATCGAGAGCACGGTCTCTGTCAGCGGGATACCGTTCTCGTCTGCCACGAGACTGGCAAAGTATTCCAGGACTTTCGTGGTTGTCATTGCGGCGTTCCTGAATGCGGCCTGGCGGCTGTTCCAGATGAATGCTGGCGGCGTGGCGTGCGTTCCCGAACGGTAGGGTGTTGGTACCGTCCGCGGTCGCGCGCCTTGGCAGAACCGCTTCGTCTCATTCTGACACAACCTCAGTAGCCTTGACCCTGCACCGCGCGCTGCCGCGACCCCTGGCCCGGTGCCGTCTGGCACTGGCGACAAGGGCAGGTTTGGCAGGCGGGGGCTTGTTAGCCGGCTCTCCGCTTGAAAGCGGAGTATCTCAGCCCCATGAGCCACAGTGTACCGAAGTAGACGACTGCCGCAAGTACCAGGCACGAGGCCAGCAGGGCGATACGCAACAATGGCGTGGCACCCAGGGCGACCCAGTCGAAGTTGCGGGCGAACCACAACAGCATGCCCGCCAGCAGCGTTACGGCGGTCAGCAACTGGGCCAGGAACAACCACCAGCCCTTGGCCGGCGAGTAGAAGCCGCGCTTGCGCAGGCCCAGGAACAGCAGCAGCGCGTTGACGGTGGCGCCGAAGCTGATCGACAACGCCAGGCCCGCATGGCCAAAGCGCGGCACGAACACGTAGTTGGACAACTGCGTGATCACCAGCACCAGCAGGGCGATCTTGACCGGTGTGCGGATGTCCTGGCGGGCATAGAAGCCCGGCGCCAGGATCTTGATCAGGATCAGTCCCAGCAGGCCGATGCCGTAGGAGACCAGCGCCTGGCGGGTCATTTCCACCGCATGGGCGTCGAACTTGCCATAGTTGAACAGCACCGCCGTGAGCGGCGCGCCGAACACGAACAGCCCCACCGCGCATGGCACGGCCAGCAGGAAGGTCAGGCGCAGGCCCCAATCCAGCAGGCCGGAGTATTCGGCCCGGTTTTCCTCGGCGCTGGCTTTCGACAGGCTCGGCAGCAAGATGGTGCCCAGCGCCACGCCCAGCAGCGCGGTTGGGAATTCCATCAGGCGGTCGGCATAGGTCAGGTAAGACACACTGCCGGCGGCCAGGCGCGAGGCAATATTGGTATTGATGATCAGGCTGATCTGGGCCACCGAGACCGCCAGCAGCGCCGGCGCCATTTGCCGCATGACGCGGCGCACGCCGGGCTCTGCCCAGGCCGCGCGCAGGTTCAAGCGCAGGCGCGGCATCACGCCCAGGCGCCGGAGCGCCGGAATCTGCACCGCCAGCTGCAGGATGCCGCCCACCAGCACGCCCCAGGCCTGCGCGTAGATCGGCTGCGCCATATGGGGGCCGACAAACAGCGCGGCGATGATCAGGCAGATATTGAGCAGTACCGGGGTGAAGGCCGGCATGGCAAAGCGGCGCCAGGTGTTCAGGATGCCGGAGGCCAGCGCCACCAGTGAGATCAAGCCGATGTAGGGAAACATCACGCGTGTCATGAAGACCGCGGCGTCATAGGTTTCACCGCCATGCTGGCGAAAGCCCGTGGCGACGACCATCATGACCACCGGCGCGCCGATCACGCCAAGCAGCGAGACGCCCATCAGGACCCAGGTCATGACCGTGGCAACGGCATCGATCAGCGCGCGGGTATCGGTTTCGCCACGCTTGCTGTGGTATTCACCCAGGATCGGCACGAAGGCTTGCGAGAACGCGCCCTCGCCGAAGATCCGGCGCAGCAGGTTGGGGATGCGGAATGCCACGTTGAAGGCGTCGGTCATGTCCGAGGCGCCGAAGGCACGCGCGATCAGGATCTCGCGGATGAGGCCTGTGATGCGCGACAGCATCGTCAGGCTGCTGATGGTGGCGAGCGCTTTGAGCAGGTTCAAGATGGTTCGGCGGCAAGGGGTGGCGGCAGCAGCGTGGGTCGGACCGCCGGTGCGAACCGGGTTCAGACGCCGGGCGCGCGCCAAAGTTGCATCGAGGCCACGCGAGGGCGGGGCCGGTGTGGCGCGTATTATACGGTTTGGCCCCGCAGGCGCCCGGATATGCACGTATATCGGCCTTTGCTTCGCCCTGCTCGAGATGAGGTGCGGCTCGGCTTGCCAGCCGCTTTTTCTTGTGTGTATAATTGCCGATTCACAAGGCTAGTTGCGTTCCGGATTCGTGTGCCAGTGCATCCCGGGTCGCTTGATGTGCACTTAATTGTGTCCGCGGTTTGCTCCGTCCTCCCGTCGGGCACGCATCTGAATTCAGGAAATCTACTTAAATGGCAAATTCCGCACAAGCTCGCAAGCGCGCGCGCCAGGCCGTCGCCCAGAACGCCCACAACTCCAGCCTGCGTTCGCGTCTGCGTACCGCAGTGAAGGCTGTTCGCAAGGCGATCGAAGCCGGCGACAAGGCTGCTGCTGCCGAGATCTTCAAGAACTCGCAATCGATCATCGACGCTATTGCCGACAAGAAGATCGTGCACAAGAACAAGGCTGCGCGCCACAAGTCGCGCCTGTCGTCAGCTATCAAGTCGATGGCTGCCTGATATAGGCAATGGTGCCGGGCGCAAGCCAGGCACCTTCCGGCTGTTCGCCGGCCATTGCGTTGACCGCGCCGTTTCGGCGGCGTGTCACGGTCCTGGTCAGGTTGTCAGTCGGCAGGGTGGGTCTCCTACGGGGTATCCAGCCGATAAAAAAGCTCGTCATTTGACGAGCTTTTTTTTGCTTTGTACTTTGGGCTGGCGCCGGTCCTGAGGGTGCGTGCGGCTAGCTGCGGCCATGCCGCAGCTTCTTCGGTGTGGACTCACTCCAGTGAGCAGGCCTCGACCAGCTGCAGGTTGTTGTCGCGCGCGAAGTTGAGCACGAAGTCGAGCGCCTTGGGCTCAATCTCGCGCAGCCGCGCATCGACCACCACGCTCTTCAGCCCGCCGGCTATCACTGGCCGCACGTAAGGTGAGTAAGTGATGCGGGGGTCGCCGGTGTCGCCCTCGGGGCGGAATTGCGCCATCACGCCACACAGTCGTTCAGCCCAGTCGCTTGGGCGGAAGGTCTTGCCTTCCTTGGTGATGCCTTGGATGAAGTATTCGCGAACTGTGGGATTCATGGGACTGCGGGGATAAGACGGGTGACTCGACGGTAAACCCGCCAGACTGACCAAACGGAAGCCCGTTTGACGCGGCCAGGAAACGATTAGCTCGTTTCATTCCGGCCGTGGCGGCGGGGGCGTCGGTGTCGGCGGGGGCACTTTTGATGCCGGCAGCGGGCGGTGGCATGGGTATGCCGGGCCCCGCGTGAATCAACCGGTATTATATCTTATATAAGACTCGCGCATAAGCCTCCGTGCCGGGCGAGGTGCCGTGCATGCTCGCCAAAGCCACAATAATCCCTTATGATTCTTACAGTTAAATTGCGTAAGCGACGCGAAAGGCGGCTCCGCGGCATGGCCAGGTCATGAACCCTTCATGGCGGCGTGCCACCACCGAGCCGCCTTCTTTGTTTTATGAGCCCAACTTCGATCAAGCATTACCTCCAGTTCAGCGACCTGACTCCCGACGAGTACGAGTACCTGCTGGACCGCGCACGGATTCTGAAGACCAAGTTCAAGAACTACGAGACATGGCATCCGCTGCACGACCGCACGCTGTCCATGATCTTCGAGAAAAACTCGACTCGTACGCGCTTGTCGTTCGAGGCCGGCATCCACCAGCTCGGTGGCCATGCCGTCTTCCTCAACACCCGCGACTCCCAGCTGGGGCGCGGCGAGCCGATCGAGGATGCGGCGCAGGTGATCTCGCGCATGGTCGACATCATCATGATCCGCACCTTCGGCCAGGAAATCATCGAGCGTTTCGCCGCGCATTCGCGCGTGCCGGTGATCAACGGGCTGACCAACGAATACCATCCCTGCCAGGTGCTGGCCGATGTCTTCACGTACATCGAGCAGCGTGGCAGCATCCGCGGCAAGACCGTCGCATGGATCGGTGACGCCAACAATATGGCCTACACCTGGATCCAGGCGGCTGAGCGCCTCGGCTTCACGTTCCATTTCTCCGCGCCTCCCGGCTATCAGCTCGATCCGGCCATGGTGCCGGCAACGGCTGCTCATCTGGTCAAGGTGTTCGACGATCCGCTGACCGCCTGCCAGGGTGCCGACCTGGTCACCACCGACGTGTGGACCAGCATGGGCTACGAGGCCGAGAACGACGCGCGCAAGCGCGCCTTCCAGAACTGGATGGTGACTACCGCCATGATGGATCGCGCTGGAGACGATGCCCTGTTCATGCACTGCCTGCCTGCCCATCGCGGCGAGGAAGTTGAGGCCGCCGTGATCGACGGCCCCAAGAGTGTGGTCTGGGAAGAGGCTGAGAACCGCCTGCATGTGCAGAAGGCGCTGATGGAATACCTGCTCTGCGGGCGTTACTGACCGCTGGCGGGCCGGCGCCACGATTGACGCACATGCGGTGCGCCAATCCGGTGCCCGCATGCTCGCCCGGCTCGCCAAGTGCCGCCCAAGCCGGGGCGGACGTGTCAAAATAGCGGTTTTTCCGCATCCCTTTTTCTCGCGTGACTGGCTTTGTGGCCGGCCGCGCTTACTTTTCGCATCGAGTCGAACATGAGCGATATCAAGAAAGTCGTGCTCGCCTACTCCGGCGGGCTGGACACTTCGGTGATCCTGAAGTGGCTGCAAGACACCTATCAGTGCGAGGTGGTCACCTTTACCGCCGACATCGGCCAGGGTGAGGAACTCGAACCTGCACGCCAGAAGGCGCTCAAGTTCGGCATCAAGCCGGAAAACATCTTCATCGACGACCTGCGTGAAGAGTTCGTGCGCGATTTCGTCTTCCCGATGTTCCGCGCCAACGCCGTCTATGAAGGCGAGTACCTGCTCGGCACCTCGATCGCGCGTCCGCTGATCGCCAAGCGCCAGATCGAGATCCTGCGCAGCACTGGCGCCGACGCCGTGTCGCACGGCGCTACCGGCAAGGGCAACGACCAGGTTCGCTTCGAGCTGGGCTACTACGGCCTCGAGCCGGGCGTGAAGGTCATCGCCCCATGGCGCGAATGGGACCTGTTGTCGCGCGAGAAGCTGCTGGCCTACGCTGAAAAGGCCGGCATCGAAATCGACATGAAGCACAAGAAGGGCGGCGCCCCGTACTCGATGGACGCCAACCTGCTGCACATCTCCTTCGAAGGCCGCCACCTGGAAGACCCCAAGGCCGAGGCCGAGGAAGACATGTGGCGCTGGACCGTGTCGCCGGAGAACGCACCGGACGCGGCCGAGTACCTGGACGTCGAGTTCGAGGGCGGCGACATCGTTGGCCTGAACGGCAAGCGCATGACCCCGGCTGAAGTGCTGACCGAGCTGAACCGCCTGGGCGGCAAGCACGGCATCGGCCGCCTTGACCTGGTGGAAAACCGCTACGTCGGCATGAAGAGCCGTGGCTGCTACGAAACCCCTGGCGGCACCATCATCCTGAAGGCCCACCGCGCTATCGAGTCGATCACGCTCGACCGCGAAGTGGCTCACCTGAAGGACGACCTGATGCCGCGCTACGCCAGCCTGATCTACAACGGCTACTGGTGGAGCCCGGAGCGCCGCGCGCTGCAAGTGCTGATCGACCACACCCAGGCCAAGGTCAATGGCTGGGTCCGCGTCAAGCTGTACAAGGGCAATGTGATCGTGGTCGCCCGCGACTCCAAGGACACGCTGTTCGACAAGACCATCGCGACCTTCGACGATGACGGCGGCGCCTACAACCAGGCCGACGCCGGCGGCTTCATCAAGCTGAACGCGCTGCGCATGCGCATCGCCGAAAACGCTCGCCGCCAGCGCGGCGAGTAAGCCAGACCGCAGGCATGCAACAGAAGAGGGGCCATCATGGCCCCTTTTTTGCGCCGCCTTGCCCTCCGGTATTCCCGATTCAGTCATCCAGAACCAAGAGCATCAAGGAGAAATAGCGTGAGCCAGTTCGACAACGTATCCGTCGTCAAGAAAGCCAACCTGTACTTCGACGGCAAGTGCGTGAGCCACACCGTGCTGTTCCCGGACGGCACCCGCAAGACGCTGGGCGTGATCTTCCCCGCCGCGCTGACCTTCAACACCGGCGCCCCGGAGATCATGGAAATCAATGGTGGCGTGTGCCGCGTCAAGCTGGCTGGCGAAGACCAGTGGCAAACCTATGGCGCTGGCCAGCAGTTCAATGTGCCCGGCGACAGCAGCTTCGATATCGAAGTGACCGAAACGCTGGACTACGTCTGCCACTTCGGTTGAGCACGGCAGCCCGGACGGGTTAAAGCACCACCGGCTCGGGTTCGATTCGCACGCCGAAGCGGGCTTGTACCGCATCGGCGATGCGGTGCGCCAGCGCCAGCAGCGCCTGCCCGGTGCCGCCGCCGTGGTGCACCAGCACCAGCGCCTGCTTGCCATAGACGCCCACCGGGCCGTCGCTGACCCCCTTGAATCCACACTGGTCGATCAGCCAGCCGGCTGCCAGCTTGTAGCTGCCGTCTGGCTGGGCGTGGCTGACCAGGTTGGGATACCGCACCAGCAGCGCGTCGCGCTGCTCGGCGCCCACCACCGGGTTCTTGAAGAAGCTGCCGGCATTGCCGACCTGGGCCGGATCGGGTAGCTTGCGCGCGCGGATCGCGATCACCGCGTCGCGGATGCGGTCTGCCGTGGGATGCGCCGCAGGATCTTGCGCCAGCTCGCGCGCCAGTTCCGCATAGCCCAGCACTGGCTGCCACGGCAGCGGCAGGCGCAGGGTGACGGCGGTGATGATGTAGCGGTCCCGACCCTCACGCTTGAACAGGCTGTCCCGGTAGGCGAACTGGCACTGCTCCAGCGTCAGATGGACGAATTCGCCGCTATGGCGGTCGAGCGCGCGCAGGCTGTCGAAGCGCTCGCGCAGCTCCACGCCGTAGGCGCCGATGTTCTGGATCGGCGCCGCGCCCGCGGTGCCGGGGATCAGGGCCAGGTTTTCCAGGCCCGGAAGGCCGTCGGCGATCGTGCGGCAGACCAGCGCATGCCAGTTCTCGCCGGCACCTGCCGTCACAAGCTGGGCGGCATCCGCCGAGGCCACCGCGTAGCCGGGAATCTCCATCAGCAGCACGAGCGCGTCAAGGTCCTGCGTAAGGACCACATTGCTGCCGCCGCCGAGCACCACCAGCGGCAGGTCTTGCGCGCGGGGATCGGCCAGGGCGGCCAGCAGGTCGGCTTCGCTGCGCACGTGCACCGCAAAGCGCGCGCGCACGTCGAATCCGAATGTATTGTGGCGGCGCAGGGGATAAAATTCGAGGAAATCTGCCATGCAAGGGAAAGGTGAAGCGGCCCGCCGGGGTCGACGGCACCGGACTGCAGGGTAGGCTGGATTATACGTAAGCGCCGCCGCCAGCCGGCGCGCGCCCGGTACAAGCAATAAGCAACACGCAGCAAGACAAGGAGAATGCAATGCCGTCGTTTGACGTAGTGTGCGAAGCGAACATGATCGAGGTGAAGAACTCGGTCGAGCAGGCCAACAAGGAAATCACGAACCGCTTCGACTTCAAGGGTTCGGATTCGCGGGTCGAGCACAAGGAGAACGAGCTCACCGCGTTCGCCGATGACGATTTCAAGCTCGGCCAGGTCAAGGACGTGCTGATCAGCAAGATGGCCAAGCGCAATGTCGACGTGCGCTTCCTCGACTACGGCAAGACCGAGCGCATCGGCGGCGACAAGGTCAAGCAGGTCATCACCATCAAGAAGGGCGTCACCGGCGACCTGTCGAAGAAGATCGTCAAGATGATCAAGGACAGCAAGATCAAGGTGCAGGCCAGCATCCAGGGTGACGCGGTGCGCGTCACGGGCACCAAGCGCGACGATCTGCAGAGCGTGATCGCGCTGCTGCGCAAGGATGTCCCCGAAGCGCCGCTGGACTTCAACAACTTCCGCGACTGATCCTGTCGCCGGCAGGCGTGGCAGCCATGCTGCCGCGCGCCCGCTTTTTCCTTTTTCTTTAGCGCGCCTGCGGCAGGCCGCCGATCTTCGCGCCGGCCTTCAGGCCCTTCTGCGCAAACCAGCCCTTGTTCATCTCCAGCGCGTAGCGCACGGCCGCGCGCGGGCAGTGGTTGTCCTCGGTCTGGGGCGCCATGTCTTCGATATTGACGATGGACCCGTCATCGGCCAGGAAGGCGATCGACAGGGGCAGGTCGGTATTCTTCATCCAGAAGCAGTGTCCGGCTTTCTCTTCGAACACAAACAGCATGCCCTCGTTGGCGGGCATGGTCTTGCGGTACATCAGGCCGAGCTCGCGGGCTTCCGGCGTGGCGGCGATTTCCGCCTTGATCGCGTACATGCCAGCGGTGAGTTGCCTGACCGGCAAGCTGGCCGGGGACTGGGCACAGGCGGCGGCCATGGCGGCGAGGGCGCAGCCGCTGACGAGCAGGTTCTTGAGCAAAGGGCGCATGAGTTGGAGCGGCAAATGACGGGTTCGGGACAGCCGCCAGCATAGCGCAGCTACCGCGCGAGCGGCACGGACAAATATTCCACTTCGTTGCGGCAGGCCTGATTGTCGCGGGCAAGAAAAAAGGCAGGCGCCTTGCGGGCAACCTGCCTTGCTTGCCGGGCGCTAAGCCCGGCCTGCCTGCAAACTCTTACTTCGTTGCAGCAGCGTCAGCCTTGGCAACCGGAGCAGCCTTGGTCTTGCTGTGAGCGTGCTTCTTGGACTTCTTGGTGCTCTTCGTCGCGGGCTTTGCAGCCGGTGCTTCGGCGGCAGGCGCTGCAGCAGCCGGGGCTGCCGGTGCGGGTGCGGCGGCTTGGGCGAAAACGCCGGTGGCGAACAGGCCGGCAACCAGAGCAGCGATCAGTTTGTTCATGCTTAACAACCTCGAAGGTAAATCGATTCGGAAGAGTTGACTCGTATGCGACGCGTCAGTGTCAAAAACGAAACGAGGCGGTGAGCCGTTGACTCGCGACTTGTTAATATTTGTAACTTTTTGCGCGAGGGCGTGCGTGGCGCCGCTCCGCCGGGCTGGTCGCCGCCCCCGATCCACGCCCGCGCACGATCTCGCGGGGACGTGGCGCGGCTACGGCTTCCAGGCCGAGCGCGCTCGGGTCGATCTCGCACCATTGCCCTGGCGCGAGTCCGAGCGTACGCAGGTCGAGCCTGCCAATTTGCACGCGCACCAGGCGCAAGGTCGGAAATCCCACCGCCGCGGTCATTCGGCGCACCTGGCGGTTCTTGCCCTCGCGGATCTCGAGTTCGAGCCATTGGGTCGGGATGGCGGCGCGAAATCGCACCGGCGGATTGCGTGGCCACAGAAAGCCTGGCTCGTCGATGCAGCGCGCTCGCGCCGGCAGCGTGCGGAAGTCTCCGAGGTCGACGCCATTGCGCAGGTGCGCCAGGGCGGCTTCGCCGGGCACGTTTTCGACCTGGGCCAGATATGTCTTGGGCAGTTTGTGATGCGGATCGGCAATGCGCGCCTGCAAGATGCCGTCATCGGTCAGCAGCAGCAAGCCTTCGCTGTCGGCATCGAGCCTTCCCGCCGGATACACGCCGGGCCGCTGCACGCAGTCGCCGAGAGTCGGGCGCGACGGGTGCGCGGAGAACTGGCTCATGGTGCCGAAGGGTTTGTTCAGTGCGATCAGCGTCATCGAGAGTATTGGGGCCTGGCGCGCGGATAGGCGCATGAATGGCGTCAGTATGGGGCGTCAGTATGCCGTAGCCCACGCCGGGCGGCGCGGGGCCGGCCAGGATGGCGGATCATGAAATTTTGCTGCATAATACGAAACGGTCTTATGTCTTATATAAGACTTGTATGCGTGTGACGCATAGCCGGGCAGTCCGCGTGTGGTGCGCAACGGCATCGCCTGCGCGCCAATCGCCGTTAAAATGCCCGCGCGCCACCCAAATCTCGCCGTCTGGTCACGAATCCGGCGGCTCGTTGCAACCCCCCGTTCCGTACTGGAGACGTCATGTATCAACACATCAAGGTTCCGGCCGGCGAAAAGATCACGGTCAACCAGGATTTTTCGCTGAATGTTCCGGACAATCCGATCATTCCGTTCATCGAAGGCGACGGTACGGGCCTGGATATCACCCCGGTGATGATCAAGGTGGTCGATGCAGCCGTGGCCAAGGCCTACGGTGGCAAGCGCAAGATCTCCTGGATGGAGATCTACGCCGGCGAGAAGTCGACCAAGGTGTATGGCCCTGACGTGTGGCTGCCTGAAGAAACCCTGGAAGTCCTCAAGGACTACGTGGTGTCCGTCAAGGGCCCGCTGACCACGCCGGTTGGCGGCGGCATCCGCTCGCTCAACGTGGCGCTGCGCCAGCAACTGGACCTGTACGTCTGCCTGCGCCCGGTGGCGTACTTCAAGGGCGTGCCCTCGCCGGTGCGCGAGCCGCAAAAGATCGACATGGTGATCTTCCGCGAGAACTCGGAAGACATCTACGCCGGGATCGAATGGGAAGCGGAAAGCGACCAGGCCAAGAAACTGATCGCCTTCCTGCAGAACGAAATGGGCGTGAAGAAGATCCGTTTCCCGGATACCTCGGGCATTGGCGTCAAGCCGGTCTCCAAGCAAGGCACCAAGCGCCTGGTGCGCAAGGCCATCCAGTACGCGATCGACAACGACAAGCCGTCGGTGACCATCGTGCACAAGGGCAACATCATGAAGTTCACCGAAGGTGGCTTCCGTGACTGGGCCTACGAGCTGGCACGCCAGGAATTCGGCGCCGAGCTGATCGACGGCGGCCCGTGGTGCAAGTTCAAGAACCCGAAGACCGGCCGCGAAATCGTCATCAAGGACGCCATCGCCGACGCCTTCCTGCAGCAGATCCTGCTGCGCCCGGCCGAATATTCGGTGATCGCCACGCTGAACCTGAACGGCGACTACATCTCCGACGCGCTGGCGGCCCAGGTTGGCGGCATTGGCATTGCCCCGGGCGCCAACCTGTCGGATTCCGTGGCCATGTTCGAAGCCACCCACGGCACCGCACCGAAGTACGCCGGCAAGGACTATGTGAACCCGGGTTCCGAAATCCTCTCCGCGGAAATGATGCTGCGCCACATGGGCTGGACCGAAGCCGCCGACCTGATCATCTCCTCGATGGAGAAGTCCATCCTGTCGAAGAAGGTCACCTATGACTTCGCCCGCTTGCTCGAAGGCGCGACGCAAGTGTCGTGCTCGGGCTTTGGGCAGGTGATGATCGACAATATGTAATCCTATTTCGGGCCATCTCAGCCTGAACCGAAACCCCGGCGACTCAACGGTCGCCGGGGTTTTTTTCATCCCGTCGTATCAAGAGGTACCACCCGGCAAGTGTGCAGCCAGGTCGACATAATAAAGACCGAATAGGACACATAAGGAAAATGCTCTCCGCACTTGCAGAAATGTCTGATTGATTTTAGTGCTGTATCGCGCATAAATAGGGGCGCGAAACGCCTATCAATCAATCCATGGGAGAACGCATGCACAACGTGAGGCAGTTGACCGCAACTTGGGAGGCCAAACCATGATGCGCAGAGTTGCGTGTGTGGGCGACAGGCTTTCACCAGATGGCGTCATCCTCCCGTATGACGGTCCAGTTTTCACTATCGGTGACGGTGCCGGCCACCAGGTAGCGCTTATCGGTGGGCAAGCCTACTGCGAAGCCTGCAAGAGCACCGGCATCATTGCAAAGGCTGGCGGACCGAGCCGTATTAGCTTCATGGGCGAGACGGCGGCTGATGGCGATATCGTGCTCTGCAAGTGCCCGACACATCCGAGCATTATCGCCACTCTCGCCGGCGAGACTTGGTGCGACGACGAAGCCGAGAGTGCTGGAATGGCGAGCGTGCAGGATGCGATCGCAGGCAAATCGGATTTCATAGCGGCACCCTTCCTGGCCTCTAATCCCCGTTACGACCAACAGGTGCAACTCCTGGACGAAAAATCCGGCCAACCCCTGGCACGCCGGCGCTACCGCCTTACAGGCGATGGCGGATCGATTGAGGCGCGAACGGACGACAGCGGTATGACCGAGCGCATTTCGAGCGATACCGCAGCGACCATGACGCTGGAGATTTTTGGGGAGGATGCCTGATGCAACCAATCAAGACGATACAAATTCCATTGACGCCGATTGAGAAGCGCGCGCCCGTGAAGGTCTATCTGCTGCGGCCTCGCGGGACTCTGTATTGGGGTGGGGCCGGACTTGATGGAGGCTACGTGCGGCCGCAACTCGAGGCATTCCGGAAGGCCGGGGTTACCCACTGCTTTGCAGGCCTTACAAACTCGGCGACTGCCGATCTTCCCAAGGGCACGGGCTATGCATTTGCGGGCACGTTGCTCGATGCCATTCGGTCCGGTCTGGCCATCCGCTCACGCGATGACGGGGAATGGACAATCACAAGCGGCATGGCGGCAGAGGCTCCCCAATTCAATCTGATAGGTTACAGCTATGGGTCACTGCTAGCGGCTCAGACGGCATGGTCATATGCTCGTGCCGGGCACGTGATTGATCATCTCGTATTGGTGGGGTCACCTATCGAGGCAGGGTTTCTCGCCGATCTGCGTAGCCACAAGGGTATTCGCAAGACCACTGTAATCAATCTGACTGAACATGGAGATCCGATTTACGCCGGGATGCCATGGGCAGAGCTTGCTGTGGCGGCACCGCTGCTCGGCAAACAAATGATTGCAGGCAAAGGGGAAGGGCATTTCTACTATGCGCATGTGATGCCAGACAGCCCGCGGCGTTGGACCGCCCTAGCGCAGCGAGTCGCTGACGAGGGGCTCCGATGAAATGGGCCAGTGGCAGGCTTGCACGCGCCGTGGACTGCATCAGTATCGGCCTAGCGCTCCTGGGCGTGGCCTTTGGCGCCTACACAGTAGCTACGCCGATAACAACCATCGACCAGGTGACGACCGGCCCTCTGGTGGCGGTTGCCGGCGCCGCACTTGCTCTGGCTTGTCTCCTGGCTCTGATTGGCCTGGTGCTTGTGTTGCTAGCGCTTGTTCTACGTGCTCCTGGGCGGTGGCGCATCATCGCCTCCTATTGCGTAGGGGTGGTGTTCTTCGTCGGCACCTTCCTACTCGCGGATTCCTGGGCGGCCCGTCACCTACCCCCACGGCAGACGAGCGCTGCCGCCATAATCAGCAATCTCGATGTAAGTGCTTAGCCATCTTTCCACAGGCCGACGGCGCGCCGTTCGGGCCTGAGTGGCCGGACCATGCGCTCATGGGCGGCTGGGCCGACCATCGCGAATGCCACGTTGGCGGCGACTTCCTGTTGATCTACTGGCTGGATAGTGCCGGCACTGGAGGGCAAGATATTTTGCGCCTAATGACGTGCATTTCGGGGTGTTTGAATGTGCGGAAACAGCCAAAATTGTGCAAAAAGCCACCAAAGCGCTGCAAAAACGACCGGAAATCAATGAGGAATCGAAGTGGCAGGCTAAAAGGCGCGACCAGCGAGCCAAACAAAAAGCCCGGCATTGACCTGGCCGGGCTTTTTGTCGGATGCGTTACGTGCTGCTGTCCAGCCTGCGTGCTTTGGGGCGGGGCAGGCCGATCCCGTTCCGGGGGTGATCCCCCGCATCCTGTCGTGGCCGCCTCAAGCTCTACCGGCTGGTGCGGCCGCGCACCGAATCTTCAGGCGTTATCCTGGATATTGGTGGCTTGTTTGCCCTTGGGGCCCTGGATGATTTCGAAGGATACGCGCTGACCCTCTTTCAGGGTCTTGAAGCCATTCATCTGGATGGCCGAAAAGTGCGCAAACAGTTCTTCTTCGCCGTCGTCCGGCTTGATGAACCCAAAGCCCTTGGCGTCATTGAACCATTTGACGATACCGCTTGCCATAAACTCCCCCAACAAAAAAAGCAGGATACGAGCGGGGGAAAGCGCCGCGGCCAGTGGGCGCCCGGCTAGTGTTCTTGCGCGCTGCCCGGATGGAACCGGGTCGGGCGCAAAGGCACGACTGTGCGGGCACCGCGTGGCGGCCAGTTTGATGTGCTGACTCGCCGCCGCTGGATTCGTGGGCCTCCCTGCTCACGGATCACTCAGTCCGGATGATTGCTTGGCTCGCGTAACCAGACGTGAATGTGCGAACGATTCTTCTGTCAAACCTGCGCACTGTCAAGTTGGCAGATTCCCCACTCCCGGTAGGGTGTGGCGGGAAAGGAACGGCTGTAGATGGTATTTTGGAGGGAAAGGGCGCACCGCGAAGGCGTGCGCCCTCCCGTCCAAGTGACCCACGAGTGAACCCGGATGCCTTCGGCGTCCACGGAATCTGGATGGCCGCTGCATCGGCCTCTTGAATCCGGTGTCTTTTCCCCAAATTGCAGAGTTGTGCGTAAGGGTTAGAATAAAGCCATGGCTACACGGCTGGCAAATGTCCCACAACGCGAAGCAGGCACCGTACTGGAGCGGAAAGAGCAGGCGCTCAAACCACCCGCCATGTACAAGGTGTTGCTGCTGAATGACGACTTCACCCCGATGGAGTTCGTCGTGATGATCCTGCAGCAGTATTTCAGCAGGGACCGGGAGACGGCAACGCAGATCATGTTGACCGTCCACCGGGAGGGTAAGGGGGTCTGCGGCATCTATACCAGGGATATCGCGGCAACGAAGGTCGAGCTGGTGTCAACCCACGCACGGCAGGCGGGTCATCCGTTGCAGTGCGTGATGGAGGAAGCATGATTGCGCAAGAATTGGAAGTCAGCCTGCACATGGCGTTTGTTGAAGCCCGGCAGGCACGCCACGAGTTTATAACCGTGGAGCACCTGCTACTGGCGTTGCTTGACAACCCCACGGCAGCGGAAGTCTTGCGCGCCTGCGCAGCCAATATTGAGGATTTGCGCACCAGTCTGAAGAACTTCATCGCGGACAACACGCCCGTGGTGCCTGGTACCGACGAGGTGGATACCCAGCCTACGCTGGGCTTCCAGCGCGTCATCCAGCGCGCCATCATGCATGTCCAGTCCACTTCCAACGGCAAGAAGGAAGTGACCGGGGCCAATGTCCTGGTGGCGATCTTTGGCGAGAAGGACTCGCACGCGGTGTACTACCTCCAGCAGCAGGGCGTGACCCGGCTGGATGTGGTCAATTTCATCAGCCATGGCATCCGCAAGGACCAGGCCGAGCCCGCCAAGCATGGCGACGGCACGGCCGAGGGCGAAGGCGGTGATGGCAAGGAGAGCCCGCTCGAGCAGTTCACCCAGAACCTGAACACGCTGGCCAAGGCCGGCAAGATCGATCCGCTGATCGGCCGCGAGAGCGAAGTCGAGCGGGTGGTCCAGGTGCTGTGCCGCCGGCGCAAGAACAATCCGCTGCTAGTGGGCGAGGCGGGTGTCGGCAAGACCGCGATCGCCGAAGGCCTGGCTTGGCGCATCACCAAGAACGAAGTGCCCGACATCCTTGAAAAGGCAGTCGTGTACTCGCTCGACATGGGCGCCCTGCTGGCCGGCACCAAGTACCGCGGGGACTTCGAGCAGCGCCTCAAGGGCGTGCTCAAGTCGCTCAAGGACAATCCGAACGCGATCCTGTTCATCGACGAGATCCACACGCTGATCGGCGCGGGCGCCGCTTCGGGCGGGACGCTGGACGCCAGCAACCTGCTCAAGCCGGCACTGTCGTCAGGCCAGCTCAAGTGCATCGGCGCGACCACCTTCACCGAGTACCGAGGCATCTTCGAGAAGGACGCGGCCCTGTCGCGCCGTTTCCAGAAGATCGACGTGGTGGAGCCGTCGGTCGACCAGACCGTGCAGATCCTGCGCGGCCTGAAGTCGCGCTTCGAAGAGCACCATGGCGTCAAGTACGCGGCAGCGGCGCTGACTGCGGCGGCCGAGTTGTCGGCGCGCTTCATCACCGACCGCCACCTGCCGGACAAGGCCATCGATGTGATTGATGAGGCCGGTGCAGCCCAGCGCATCCTGCCCAAGTCCAAGCAGAAAAAGACCATCGGCAAGGGCGAGATCGAAGACATCGTTTCGCGCATCGCGCGCATCCCGCCGCAGAGCGTCAACCAGGATGACCGCAGCAAGCTGCAGACCCTGGATCGCGACCTGAAATCGGTGGTGTTCGGCCAGGAACCGGCCATCGAGGCGCTGGCTTCGGCCATCAAGATGTCGCGCGCGGGCCTTGGCAAGACGGACAAGCCGATCGGCTCCTTCCTGTTCTCCGGCCCGACCGGGGTGGGCAAGACCGAAGTGGCCAAGCAGCTTGCCTTCATCATGGGCATCGAGCTGCTGCGCTTCGACATGTCCGAATACATGGAACGCCACGCGGTGAGCCGGCTGATTGGCGCGCCGCCGGGATATGTGGGCTTTGACCAGGGCGGCCTGCTGACCGAGGCCGTCACCAAGAAGCCGCACTGCGTGCTGCTGCTGGACGAAATCGAGAAGGCGCATCCGGATATCTTCAATATCCTGCTGCAGGTGATGGATCATGGCGCGCTGACCGATAACAATGGCCGCCGCGCCGACTTCCGCAACGTGATCATCATCATGACCACCAACGCGGGAGCGGAAACCATGAACCGCGCCACCATCGGCTTCACGTCCTCGCGCGAGCAGGGCGACGAGATGGTCGACATCAAGCGCATGTTCACGCCGGAGTTCCGCAACCGGCTGGATGCCATCATCAGCTTCCGTTCGCTTGACGAGGAAATCATCCTCCGCGTGGTCGACAAGTTCCTGATGCAGCTTGAGGAGCAGCTTCACGAGAAGAAGGTGGAAGCCAGCTTCAGCGACCACCTGCGCAAGTTCCTCGCCAAGAAGGGTTTCGACCCGCTAATGGGCGCGCGGCCGATGCAGCGCCTGATCCAGGACCTGATCCGCAAGGCGCTGGCTGACGAACTCCTGTTCGGCAAGCTGGTGTCCGGTGGCCGGGTGGTGGTGGATCTCGACGAGCAGGACCAGATCAAGCTGGACTTTGCCGAGGCTGCCGCAGAACCGCCGGAAGCGCCGGAAAACGAGAAAGCGGAAGTCTAGGACAAAGCGCGAAGGGCAGGCAGAGCGGACCTTGCCTGCAATTCGTGCTATCCTCGGGCAAAATACAGGGCGGCAGCGATGCCGCCCTTTTTGTTTTGGCCGGGTGCGGCTGCGCACCGCAGCTGTGTGCCCGCCATCCGTCTGAGTACCCGATGTCCCAATCCCAACGCTCGCGGCTGCGCCGCCTGCTGCTCAAATCGTTGCCATTTGGCGCGATGCCCCTGATTCCCGTGCCTGGCCTGGCTGCCTTGGGTGGCGAGGCCACGACAGGCGCGTCCGGTCGTCCGATCGCCATGGTGTTGCCGTTTCCTCCCGGAGGCAGCGTCGATATCGTCGCACGCCAGCTGCAGCCCGGCCTGAAGAGCGGGCTCGGCCAGACGGTGGTGATCGACAACAAGCCCGGCGCCGGTGGCCTGATTGCTTCGAGTACCGTGGCCCGGGCCAAGCCTGACGGCAGCACGCTGTTGATGGCGTTCGACACCCATGCCATCAACCCGTTTGCGTACAAGAACCTGCCCTACGATACCTTCCGCGACTTCACGCCGATCTCGCAACTGGTGCGTTTTCCGCTGGTGATCGCGGCCAACCCGTCGTTGCCCGCGTCCAACGTGAAGGAGTTGGTCGCCATGGCGCGGCAGAAGCCGGAGAGCATCCACTACGCGTCTTCCGGCATCGGCAGCCTTAACCAGCTCGCCGCCGAGGCGCTGGCGACCGAGGCCGGCGTGCGCTTTCTCCACGTGCCGTACAAAGGTGGCGGCCCGGCGGTGCAGGCTGTTCTGTCCAATGAAGTCGATGTATTTTTTTCCAGTTATGCGGCGGTGCAGGCGCATGTGGCTGCCAAGACGATCAAGCTGCTTGGCGTGACCGGTACCACCCGCCTGCGCCAGTTCCCGCAGTTGCCAACCGTGGCCGAGCAAGGCTATCGCGGTTTCGAGGCCTATTCATGGATCGGCGTGTTTGGCCCGGCCGGGTTGCCGGAGCCGACCGTGGCGCGCCTGCACGATGCCCTGGTTCAGTCGTTGCGGCAGCAACGCGTGGTGGATGCGCTGGCCATGCAGGGCTTCGAGATCGTGGGCGGCAGCCCCACCGAGCTGGCCAGCCTGGTGCGCCACGAGCACGACAAATGGCAGGCGGTGGCGCGCAAGGCCAATATCCAGTTCGATTGAAGCGAGAATTGAAGCGAGAGGGTGCGATGACGATGGAACCGCTAGACCACGCCGTGATGGTGTGTCCCGACCTTGACGCTGCGGCGCAAGCCTGGCGCGGGTTTGGCTTCACGCTGACGCCGCGCGGTTACCACACGCTCGGCTCGCAGAACCATTGCGTCATGCTGACGCGCGACTATCTTGAGCTGCTGCATGTCACCGCGCCAAGCCCGACGCGGCAGTATTACTGGGATGCGCAGGAGGCCGGGGGCGGCTGCGCCGGGCTGTCCTGCAAGAGCAGCGATACCTTCACCGCCGCGGCACAGTTGCGCGGTGGCGGCTGGCACACTTCGGACCCGATCGAGTTCTCGCGGCCGGTGCGGCTGGACGATGGCACGGAGCATCCCGCGACCTTCCGCGTTGCCGCAATCGACGATGCGCCGGGCGCGCGCTTTTTCATCTGCGAACACCGCACGCCGCAGCTGCTGTGGCGTCCGGAATGGACCACGCATGCCAACGGTGCCGTGGGCATCGCTACGATGTTCCTGGTGGTGGCGCCGTCCCTGGTGGAGGCTGCCGGGCGTGCGTACGCCGAACTGACCGGCGGCGAGATGACGCAACTGAGCGATCACATCTGCAGCCTGGCGCTGGATGGCGCCACGCTGGTGGTGACCACGCCGCAGGCGCTTGCCGCCGCGACCGGCACCGAGCATGTGCGCCGCGCCGTGCCGGGGTACGCCGCCATCCGCCTGCGTACCAGCGACCTGGCCGCGGCCCGCCGCGGCTGGCGCGAGGCGCGCGTCGGGGCGCTCGACCTGGGGCCCGATGAGAGCCTGATTCCTGCTTCTCTGGCCGGCGGCGTGGCGCTGCTGTTCGAGCAGGCGCGCTAACGTAGTAGCGTCGAGCGCGCCGTCTTTCCCGCTTAGCCGCCGCTCTTGGCGTGATTCACGCCGGTTGAGCCGAAGCCGCCCGCGCCCCGTACCGTGTCTTCGGAGAACACTTCCACGGTCTTGAACACGGGCCGCAGCACCGGCACGAACATCATCTGCGCGATGCGCTCGCCCGGCTGGATCACGATCGGCTCGGTGCCGGGCGCATTGCGGTTCCACACGCTCACCATGATCGGGCCCTGGTAGTCGGCGTCGATCACGCCGATCGAGTTGCCCAGCACCAGGCCTTTCTTGTGGCCCAGGCCCGAGCGCGGCGCGATGGTGGCCGCCATGTAGGGGTTGCCCATATGCACGGAGATGCCGGCAGGCACCAGTTGCGCCGGCGTGCCCGGCTCGATGGTGAGCGCGGCGTCCAGGCAGGCGTGCAGGTCGATCGCCGCCGCCATATCGCTCTGGTAAGCTGGCAGGCCCCATTCATGCAGGCGTGCGTCAAGCACCTTGATTTCGACGGTGGGGTTGGCTTCGAATGTCATGGCTGGTCGGTCCCGGGAATACTAAAACGTTGGCAACCCGAGATGATAGCCGAGCTTGGTCGCCCCCTAGCCGCCCCTGGCCTCCCTTAGTGGCCCTTAGTCGCCCTTAGTCGCCCTTAGTCGCCCGAAAGGTCGAACGCCTGCGCCAGCAGTTCGTAGGTGCGCAGCCGCGCCGCGTAGCTGGCGGCCACGCTCAGCACCACCAGTTCGTCGGCAAGGAAGCGCTCGCGCAGGGCCAGCATGCGCTGCGCCACCTGCTCAGGCGTGCCGCAGATGGTGCGGGGGCGCTCGCGCTCGACGATCAGCCGGTCGCGCTCGCTGAGCTCGTGCTGCGCGGCCTGCGCGAGCGAGGGGATCGGCGCGTTGACGCCATAGGCCATCTGCAGCCGGCGCAGGTCCACGGCACGCTCCAGCTCCGCCGCCTCGGCCTCGGTGTCGGCACAGATCACGAAGATCGCCGCCGCGCTATAAGGCTGCGCGTCATAGCCCGCTTCGAAATCGCGGCGGTACTGCTGCGCGACAGCGTGTCCCGCATGCGGATTGATAAAGTGGGCAAAGGCAAAGCGCAGCCCCAGGCGCGCCGCCAGGGCGCCGCCGAAGTCGCTGGATCCCAGCACCCACAGCTGCGGCCGCGTATCGATCTCGGGCTGCAGCACCACGCCCTCGGCGATATGGCCGGGCGGCATCTCGCCACGGAACAGCCAGGACAGGTCCCGCACCTGCTCCTCGAACTGGTCGCCCCGGTTGTACTGGCCCATGGCCACCGCCTGCGCGGTCCGCATGTCGCCGCCCGGCGCGCGCCCCACGCCAAGATCGATGCGGCCCGGGAACAGGGCCTCCAGCATGCGGAACTGCTCCGCCACCTTGAAGGGGCTGTAGTAAGGCAGCATGACGCCGCCCGAGCCCAGCCGGATGCGCTTGGTTACGCTGCCCAGGCGCGCCAGCATGACTTCCGGCGCCGGATTGCACACGCCGCGCAGCCCGTGGTGCTCGGCGCACCAGTAGCGGGTGTAGCCCAGCGCGTCGGCGGCCTGCGCCAGCTCCACGGTGGCGGCCAGCGCATCGCGCGCGTTATGGCCGGCGATGACCGGGCTCTGGTCGAGCACCGAGAGGCGCAGTTTGGGTTTGCTTGCGGACATGTCGAGGGTCGGGCCGGGTGATGTTCGGGGGCTGGGCGCGCGGATTCAACGGCGCGCGGGCAGGCGCTGGGCGATGGCCGCGACCAGGTCGCGCGCCAGCGTCAGCTTGTCGGCGCGCGGCAGGCGGGTCATGCCTTGGGCATCGAACAGCACGATCTCGTTGTCGTCCATGCCGAAAGTGTGGTGGCCGATATTGCCCACCAGCAGCGGCACGTTCTTGCGCTGGCGTTTTTGCTCGCCATATTGCTCGAGGTTTTCGCTCTCGGCGGCAAAGCCCACGCAATAGGGCGCGTTCGGCTTTGCGGCCACGGCAGCGAGGATGTCGGGGTTCTGCACGAAGTGCAGCGTCGGCGTGTCGCTATCGTTGGCCTTCTTCAGCTTCTGGCTGGCGACTTCGGCGGGCCGCCAGTCGGCCACGGCCGCAACCGCGATAAACACATCGGCGCCTGGCAAGCCCGCCATCACCGCATCGTGCATCTGCCGCGCGCTTTCCACGTCGGTGCGGGCCACGCCGCGCGGCGTGGGCTGGCCCGTCGGGCCGGCCACCAGCACTACGTCGGCGCCGGCCTCGCGGGCCGCGCGCGCGATGGCAAAGCCCATCTTGCCAGAGGAACGGTTGGTAATGCCGCGCACCGGGTCGATGGCTTCAAAGGTAGGCCCGGCCGTGATGACCACGCGCCGCCCGGCCAGCGGCTTGGGCTGGAAGAACGCGATGATGTCGGCAAGCAATTCCGATGGTTCCAGCATGCGGCCGTCACCGACTTCGCCGCACGCCTGGTCGCCGCTGCCGGGGCCCAGCAGGGTTACGCCGTCCTTGCGCAACTGCGCGGCGTTGCGCTGGGTGGCGGGGGCCTGCCACATCTGCAGGTTCATCGCCGGTGCCACCAGCAACGGACAGTTGCGGGCGATGCACAGGGTGGTCAGCAGGTCGTCGCACAGGCCGTGCGTCAGCTTGGCGAGGAAGTCGGTGGAGGCGGGCGCGACCAAGATGGCGTCGGCTTCGCGCGAGAGATCGATATGGGCCATGTTGTTGCCCACGCGCGCGTCCCATTGGGAGGTGAAGACCGTGCGCCCGGAGAGTGCCTGCATGGTCACCGGCGTGATGAACTGGGTGGCGCCTTCGGTCATGACCACCTGCACGGTGGCGCCGGCCTTGGTCAGCAGCCGGACCAGTTCGGCCGATTTATAGCAGGCGATGCCGCCGGTCAGGCCAAGGACGAGATGCTTGCCTCGCAGATCCATGGATATGCTCTTCGCTTGAAGTGGTTGTCCGGTTGTCGCGGCAGGCGGCAGCGCCTGCCGCCCCCCGTGCCGGAGAAACGTCAATAATACCGGCTTGCCCGCGCGCGCGTTGGCGGCGCCGCTATCCGGCCAGTCAGGCAGCACCATGAAAAACGCCCGCATGACGCGGGCGCGGTCGGAACGCTGGGTGGCCTCAGTGCCGGCGAACGCGGCGCAGTTCGTCCACGATCAGCAGCACAGCGCCCACCGTGATGGCGCAGTCCGCCACGTTGAAGGCCGGCCAGTGGTAGTTGCGCACATAGAAGTCGAGGAAGTCGACCACGTGGCCGTACACCACGCGGTCCACCACATTGCCGATGGCGCCGCCAAGGATCAGCGAGATCGCGAAGCAGAACAGGCGTTGGCCGGTATGGCGGTACAGCATCCAGACGATGAACAGCCCCACCACCACGCCAAGGCCGGTGAAGAACCAGCGCTGCCAGCCGCCGGCATCCGCCAGGAAGCTGAAGGCGGCGCCCTTGTTATAGACCAGCACCAAGTTGAAGAAGCGCGTCACCGGACGGGATTCGCCATAGGCGAAGGTCCGCACGATGACGATCTTGAAGAACTGGTCCAGCACGATCACCAGCAGGGCGAACGCCATCCACAGTAGCGGGGTGGTGTTGCTGCCCTTGGTGCCCTTGCTGCTGGCGCGCTTGGTGCCGCGCGCGGTGCGCGTGGTGGTGGCGGCCATCAGGCGTGGCTCCTGTGTTCACCGGCGCCGAACAGGTTGCTGTCACAGCGGCCGCAAAGGGTGGGGTGGGCCGGGTCGCGGCCGACGTCGGCACGGTAGTGCCAGCAGCGCTCGCACTTGGCGTGCACCGACGGCGTCACGGTGACCAGCAGGTCGCCGGCTTCCGGCGCCGGGGCTACCTTGGCGGCGGAGGTCAGCAGCACGAAGCGCAGGTCGTCGGACAGGCTCTGCAGCGCGGCCAGCACGGGGCCACCGGCCTGGATGGTGACTTCGGCTTGCAGCGAGGAACCGATCTCGCCGTCCACGCGCACCGCTTCGAGCTGCTTGGTGACTTCGGCGCGGGCTTCGCGGATCACATGCCACTTCTGCAGCAGGTCGTCGGCCTGGTCGATCGCCGGCACGTCGTAGTAGGTGCTGGTGAAGATGGTGTCGGTGTGCTCGGTGCCATGGCGGAAGATCTGCCAGGCCTCCTCCGCCGTGAACGACAGGAACGGTGCCATCCAGTGCAGCATCGCCTGGGTGATGTGGTACACGGCGTTCTGCGCGGCGCGGCGTTCCTTCGAGTTGGCCGCGGTGGTGTAGAGGCGGTCCTTCAGCACGTCCAGGTAGAAGCCGCCCAGGTCTTCCGAGCAGAAGGTCTGCAGCTTGGCGACCACCGGGTGGAACTCGTAGCCGTCGTAGTGCGACAGGATTTCCTGTTGCAGGCGCCCGGTCAGGGCGACGGCGTAGCGGTCGATTTCCAGCCATTCCGACGCCGGCAGCGCGTGCTGCGCGTGGTCGTAGTCGGCCAGGTTGGCCAGCAGGAAGCGCAGTGTGTTGCGGATGCGGCGATAGCCTTCCACCACGCGCTTCAGGATTTCGTCGGAGATCGACAGCTCGCCGGAGTAGTCGGTCGAGGCCACCCACAGGCGGATGATCTCGGCGCCCATCTTGTTCGACACGTCCTGCGGCGACACCGTGTTGCCGACCGACTTCGACATCTTGCGGCCTTCGCCGTCCACCGTGAAGCCGTGGGTCAGCAGCGCCTTGTAGGGCGGCTTGCCATACAGCATCGAGGCGGTCAGCAGCGACGAATGGAACCAGCCGCGATGCTGGTCCGAGCCTTCCAGGTACAGGTCAGCCAGGCGGCCGTCGGGCAGGTCGGCCGATGCGTCGTACAGGTCTTCGCGGTGGGAGCCGCGGATCACGGTCCAGTGCGTGGTGCCGGAGTCGAACCAGACGTCGAGCGTGTCGCGGTTCTTCTCGTACATGGCGGCTTCTTCACCCAGTAGTTCCTTGGGGTCGAGCGTCTGCCAGGCCTCGATGCCGTGCACTTCCACGCGCTTGGCGATTGCCTCGAGCAGCTCCGGCGTGCGCGGGTGCAGTGCGCCGGTTTCCTTGTGCAGGAAGAAGGCCATCGGCACGCCCCACTGGCGCTGGCGCGACAGGGTCCAGTCGGGCCGGTTGGCGATCATGTTGTGCAGGCGCTGCTTGCCCCAGGCGGGGAAGAACTCGGTTGCCTCGATGCCGGCCAGCGCCGTTTCGCGCAGGGTCGGGCCGTTGGTGCCGTCCTCATTGACCGGATCCACGTCCATGCCCGCGAACCACTGCGAGGTGGCGCGGTAGATGATCGGCGTCTTGTGGCGCCAGCAGTGCATGTAGCTATGGGTGTACTTGTGCGAATTGAACAGGTTGCCCGAGGCCTTCAGCACTTCGACGATCTTGGGGTTGGCGTCCCAGATCTTCTGGCCGCCGAACAGCGGCAGCGTACTGGCATAGACGCCGTCGCCCATGACCGGGCTGATGATGTCCTTGTCGTTCATGCCGTGCGCCTTGCACGACTGGAAATCCTCCACGCCGTAGGCCGGCGCCGAGTGCACGATGCCGGTGCCGGTATCGGTGGTGACGTAGTCGCCCAGGTAGATCGGCGACAGGCGGTCGTAGCCCGCGTCCATCTTGGACAGCGGGTGGTGGAAGCGGATCTCCGACAGCGCTGCGCCGGTGGTGGTGGCCAGCACCTTGCCTTCCAGCTCGTAGACCTTGAGCTGCTCTTCGACGCGCTCGGTGGCCAGGATCAGGAAGCCGCGCGCGGTATCGACCAGCGCGTACTCGACTTCCGGATGCATGTTCAGCGCCTGGTTGGACGGGATGGTCCACGGCGTGGTGGTCCAGATCACGACCCAGCCCGGCTTGGCGGCGAGCTGCTCGGCCGGCAGCTTGAAGGCATGGGCCAGCTTGTCGGTTTCGGCGAAGGGGAAGCCCACGTCGATGGACAGATCGGTCTTGTCCTTGTACTCGACCTCGGCCTCGGCCAGCGCCGAGCCGCAGTCGAAGCACCAGTTCACTGGCTTCAGGCCGCGGAACACGTAGCCCTTTTCCATGATTTTGCTCAGCGCGCGCAGCTCGTCGGCTTCGTTGCTGTAGTTCATGGTCAGGTAGGGATGTTCCCAGTCACCCAGCACGCCCAGGCGCTCGAAGTCCAGCTTCTGGCGGGCGATCTGCTCGGTGGCATAGGTTCGGGCGCGCGATTGCACTTCCTGCACCGGCAGGCCCTTGCCGAACTGCTTTTCGATCTGGATCTCGATCGGCATGCCGTGGCAGTCCCAGCCCGGCACATAGACGGCGTCCAGCCCGGTCAGGCCGCGCGCCTTGACGATCATGTCCTTGAGGACCTTGTTGACCGCATGGCCGATGTGGATGTCACCGTTGGCGTACGGGGGGCCATCGTGCAGGATGAACTTCTTGGCGCCCTTGCGAGCGGCCCGGATCTTCTTATAGAGCTGCTTGTCCTGCCATTGCTTGACCCACAGCGGCTCGCGCTTGGGCAGGTCGCCGCGCATCGGGAAGGGCGTCTCGAGCAGGTTGACCGGGTACTTGCTTTTTTCGGGCTTGGCGCGTTTGTCGTTGGACATGTCGATTCTCGGGGCAATTCGGTTGGCGCGCGGCACTAGCTCGGCTGGGTGCGGGCGCGCGGTACGGCGTGGACCGGCTGCGGAGGGTGCCGCGGGCTGGCTTCGGGTTGGGGTAGCGACCCGGGTCCCGCCGCGCGGGAACGGGGCGCTAGCTAATTCGGTCGGTGGCGGAGGTGGCGAAGTCACGGCTGCCCGCGGCCGGGGGCGTGCCCTCGGGCGAGCCAGGCACGGTCAGGCCGAAGAAGGCGCGCGCGTCCGCGCTGTCCTTGGCAATGGCGGCGGTCAGCGCCTCCAGGCCATCGAAACGGGCTTCGTCGCGCAGCTTCTTCATGAACTCGACCCGCACCAGCTTGCCGTAGACATTCTGACTGAAGTCGAACAGGTGCACTTCCAGCAGCACCCGGCCGGCATCTTCGATGGTCGGGCGCACGCCGATGCTGGCCACGCCCGGTATGGCGTGCTCCGCCAGCCCGTGTACCTGCACCACGAAGATGCCGCTGACTGCCGGCCGCTTGTGGGAAATACGCAGGTTGATGGTGGGGAAGCCCAGGTCGCGCCCGAGCTTGCGGCCGTGCACCACATGCCCGCTGATGGCATAGCCATGGCCAAGCAGGCGGCGCGCGTGTTCGAGATCACCATCGCCCAGCGCCTGCCGCACGGCGGAGCTGGAGATGCGCACGCCGCCTTCGGAGACCGAGCCCATCTGCTCCACGTCGAAGCCGAATTGTGCGCCGGCCTGTTGCAGATAGGCGAAATCGCCGGCGCGCCTGGCACCAAAGCGGAAGTCGTCGCCGACCAGCAGCCAGCGCGTGTGCAGGCCATGCCAGAGCACGTTTTCGACGAATGCTTGCGGGGACTGCGCGGCGAAGTGTGCATTGAAGTGCTCGACGACGACACGGTCGACACCATTGCGGCGCAGGCTTTCCAGCTTGTCGCGCAGCAGCGCAATGCGCGTTGGCGCCTTTTCCGGCGTGAAGAATTCGCGCGGATGCGGCTCGAATGTCATCACGCATAGCGGTAGCCCGCGTGCATCCGCCGCAGCGCGCGCGCGGGCGAGCAGCGACTGGTGGCCGCGGTGCACACCGTCAAAATTGCCGATGGTGAGGGCGCAAGGCGCCCGGCTTTCGGCGTTGGGCAGGCCACGGAAGACTTTCACGAGGACGGCAACAAGCGTTTGGGTAAAGCGAGCATTATAAGGCGAATGGTGGACAAGTTTGGCCTGGCGGCGGTGGCCGGCATGCCCGGACTGGCGTTTTTGTGCACGGATCGACCCATCGCCGTGGCGTTGCGCCCCAAAAGGCGGCATGATACGGCGGATCGCACTCGCTGCCCCCCAGCCCTCCTTTGAACGCGCTGCTAAACCGAATCCTGCCGCCGCCAGGGCCTCCGCTCGATACCGAAACGCGGGCCAAGCTGCTGGCGACCATCCATCGCGTCTCCCCCACCGCCATCGTCGCCTCGGTGGTGCTTCCGGCATTGACCGCGATTGCCTTCTGGTCGGCCGCCGACCATAGTGCCCTGGTGGGCTGGTGCGGCGTCATGCTGGTGTTGACCGCAGCCACCAGCTGGTTCTACTTCGGCTATCTGCGCGATTGCGCCACCATGAGCCGCTCTGCGCACACGCGCAAATGGTGGGCCAATATGCGCGCGATGGCCTTCCTGACCGGGCTGACCTGGGGCAGCTCCGCGCTGCTGCATCTCTATACCGGCTCCACCGTTTTTTCCAGCGTGCTGTACCTGCTGGCGCTTGGCGTGCTGGCGGGCGGCGTTACCGCGCAGTCGCCGGTGCCGTCCAACCTGGTCTATGCCGGCATCCCGATCCTGGTACCCAATATCCTGCTGGCCGAGTACGCCTTCCCGGGCCATGGCACCTATGTGCAATTGCTGCTGGTGGTCTACGCCATCATGCTCACGCGCCATGCGCTGAACCTGCAGCGCACGCTGGTGCGGGCCATTCAGCTGGAAAGCGACAGCCGCAGGCTGGCCAAGCAATTCCAGGAGGAGAAGGAGAGGGCGCTGCATGCCAGCGAGGAAAAGTCGCGCTTCCTGGCCGCCGCAAGCCATGACCTGCGCCAGCCGGTGCACGCGCTGGTGATGCTGGTGGAGGCGCTGCGCGCCCGCAACAAATCATCCTCGCTCCATCCGCTGGTGGAGCAGGTGGCCGCCGGCACCCAGACCATCGACCTGCTGTTCCGCTCGCTGCTGGACCTGTCCAAGCTCGAGGGCCGCAAGGTGCTGCCCACGCTGGAGCCGTGCGAGCTCAGCCACCTGATCAGCGAGGTCATGAGCCAATTCGCCGCCGACGCGCGAGAAAGCGGCCTGACCCTGACCCCGCGCGTGCCCGAAGAGCTGTACGCCATGGCTGAGCCGGTGCTGCTGCGCCGCGCGCTGTTCAACCTTGTGCAGAACGCCCTGCGCTATACCCGGCGCGGCGGCGTGCTGGTGACCGCGCGCGAGCGCCGCAAGCATATCCGCGTGGAGGTGTGGGACACCGGGGCCGGGATTACGCCCGAGCATCTGCCGGACATCTTCTCGCCGTATTACCAGGTGCACAACCCGCAGCGCGACCCATCCCAGGGCCTGGGGCTCGGGCTGGCGATCTTCAAGGAATGCGTGCGGCTGATGCGCGGTACCTACGGCGTGCGCTCCGTGCCCGGCCGGGGATCGGTGTTCTGGTTCTCGCTGGCGCCGGTGGCGGCCGAGACCGTGGCGACCATCCGTACCGTGCGGGCCAACGCGCAGGCCGAGGATGCCAAGCCCGACCACCTGCGCGGCACCGTGCTGGTGGTCGACGACGACACCCAGATCCGCAAGGCATGGATTGCGCTAATGGAGGCGTGGGGCATCCAGGTTGCCTGCGCCGCGCACGGTGCGGATGCCGACCGCCTGTTCCTCCAGGGACTCAAGCCGGACATCATCTTCTGCGACCTGCGCCTGCCTGGCAGCGAAAACGGACTGGACCTGCTGGAGCGCTGGCAGAACACGCAGCCGCAGGCGCGCAGCGCGCTCTTGTCGGGCGACCTGAAATCCGCCGCGCTGGCAGCTGCCGAGGAGGCAGGCTACTTCGTGCTGCCCAAGCCGGTCGACCCGGCTGCACTGAGACTGTTGCTGCGGCGCTGGCTGCGGCCCGCCTGAGCGGCGAAGGCATAAAAAATGGGCCGGCGCATGACGCGCTGGCCCATTTTTTTGCCGCCTGCCCAATCAGAGTGAGCAGCTGGCGTCGCCAGCGCGCGTTACTGGCGCAGGCGGAATCGCTCCATGCGCGACATGACCTGCATGCGGGTGCGCACGCCGAGCCGCTGCAGGATGGCCGAGACGTGTTCCTTGACGGTGTTTTCCGTCAGGCCGAGCCGCCGCGCGATGACCTTGTTGGGCAGGCCCTCCAGCACCAGCGCCAGCACCGAGCCCTGGCGCGGGGTCAGGCCAAGTTCCGCCGGCGTGACCGGAATGCCGTGCGCCGGCCCGAAGGATTGAGCACGGCCATTGAGCGCTTCGTCCGACGGGAAGGAGGTGTCGCCTGCCAGCACCTTGCGCACGGCGGCGGTGAATGCGTTGGCGTCCAGGTGCTTGCCGACGAAGCCACAGGCGGCGAGCGCGCGCGCGCGGCCCACGATTTCAGGCGTGGCCTCGGCCGACATAAAAATAAAGCGAGCGGAAGGTACCAGTGTCTTGAGCGCCTGCATGGCGTCGAAGCCGGTACCATCGGTCAGCCAGATATCCAGCAGCACGATGTCAGGCCTGAGTCCTTGCTGCAAGGTATTCAACGCTTCTTTGGCGCTTCCGGCAGCATGGACGGCAACGTCGGGCATCACTTCCGCCAAAAACGCGGTAGTGCCAGACAAGGCCATAGGATGATCATCGACCACCAACAAGGTCGGTGCAGCGTTCGACATGCGATTTCCCGTCTAATTTCCCAGTTCGTCCTTGTTGTCACTTGAAGCCGTGTTAACGGACTGCGCGTGGACGATAGCAGCCACTCTAGCAGAGCGGGCGAGGCGTCACAATCCATCGGATGCGAGTTCACGTTGCGTATAGGCCATGCGAAATGGCGCTGCGGCGAGGGTTTCGCGTGTTTTAAGTGCCTAATGCGCTCGCTTTGGTCGTGTACTGGCCCCGGCTTGGTAGAATTGCGCGATGAAAAATATCGTTATCCTGATTTCCGGGCGAGGCTCCAACATGGAAGCCATCGTCAGCGCCTGCGCCGCCGAAGGCTGGCCGGCGCGCGTAGCGGCGGTCTTGTCCAACCGGCCAGACGCCGAAGGTCTGAAATTTGCCGCCGACCACGGCGTGGCTACCGGCGTGGTGGACCACACGCTATATGATGATCGCGCCACTTTTGACGCCGCGCTCGCCGCTGCCATCGACGCTTTCGCGCCGGACCTGGTGGTCCTGGCCGGTTTCATGCGCATCCTGACGCCGGGCTTCGTCGACAAGTACGCCGGGCGCATGCTGAATATCCATCCGTCGCTGCTGCCGTGCTTTCCGGGGCTGCATACGCACCGGCAAGCCATTGAGGCCGGCGTCAAGGTCCACGGCGCCAGCGTGCATTTCGTCACGCCCGAGCTCGATCACGGCCCGGTTATCGTCCAGGCTGCGCTTGACGTGCTGCCGGACGACACGCCCGAGAGCCTGGCCACGCGCCTGTTGCCGTGCGAACACGTTATCTACCCGCGCGCTGTGCGCTGGTTTGTCGAAGACCGGCTGCAAGTGCATGCCGGCGTAGTCCGGGTCGAACCACCCGAATCCCAGCTGTTTACGGCCTTTGCTGCCGCTACGGAGGTGCAGTCATGAGCCGCAATACCGCAGGGGCCCGCCAGCCCGTCCGCAACAAGAACAAAGACCACAAGGGCACGCCCATCCGCCTGTCGCGCTCGCGCGATGCGAACGACGGCCAGGTCCCGCAGCAAGGCCGCGGGCCGCATGGCGGGCTGCATGCCGTCCATATCCAGCATATCGACCGCCTGCTGGGCAAGGTGCTGATGTTCACGCGCCCGTCCGACGTGGTTGTGAGCTACTACTTCCGCGAAAACCCCAAGCTGGGCCATCGCGAGCGCGGCATCATCGCCGAAGCCGTGTTTGCCGTGCTGCGCCGCCGCGTGGAGTTTGCGCAGTTCGCCGCCAGCGGCACGGGTGCTTCGCAGCGCCGCCTGGCCCTGCTGGGCCTGGCCGCCACGCTGGGCCGCGACGTACTGACGCCGTTCTTGCTGCCGGAAGAGGGCGAATGGCTCGATCGCCTGACCACGATCGAGCGCTCCAGCCTGGCGCCGCGCGTGCGTGCCAACCTGCCCGAATGGCTGTTCGACCAACTGGCCGCGCGCCACGACGAAGCCTTTGTCGAAGCGCTGGGCGATGCCTGGCTGCGCCCGGCGCCGCTGGACCTGCGCGCCAACCTGGTCAAGACCACGCAGGAGGCCGCGCTGGCCGAACTGACCGCCGCGGGGCTGAAGGCCGAGTTGACGCCGATGGCGCCGTCCGGCATCCGCCTGGTCGGCAAGCCGGCGCTCAACCAGCTGCCGCTGTTCGTCAACGGCCTGGTCGAAGTGCAGGATGAAGGCAGCCAGCTGCTGTGCAACCTGGTCGCGCCCAAGCGCGGCGAGATGGTGGTCGATTTCTGCGCGGGCGCGGGCGGCAAGACGCTCGCCCTGGGTGCGCTGATGCGCTCCACCGGCCGCCTCTACGCATTCGACGTGTCCGAGAAGCGCCTGTCCAACCTCAAGCCGCGCCTGGCGCGCAGCGGGTTGTCCAACGTGCACCCCGTGCTGATCGACTCCGAGCACGACGCCAAGATCAAGCGCCTGGCTGGCAAGATCGACCGCGTGCTGGTGGATGCGCCTTGCAGCGGCCTGGGCACGCTGCGGCGCAATCCGGACCTGAAGTGGCGCCAGTCGCCGCAATCGGTGCTGGAGCTGACCGTCAAGCAGGCGGCCATTCTCGAATCCGCCGCACGCTTGGTGAAGGTGGGCGGACGCGTGGTCTACGCAACCTGCAGCGTGCTGGAGGCCGAGAACGAAGGCATCGTGCGCGGTTTCCTGGCCTCGCACCCGGCCTTCCGCCTGGTGCCCGCCGCACAAGTGCTGGCCGAGCAAAAGATCACGGTGCCCGGCTTGCCGGAAGATGCCGAGATGCTGGCGCTTTACCCGCACCTGCACCAGACCGACGGCTTCTTCGCCGCCGTGCTGGAGCGCGTCAGCTAACGCCGGATCCTTCAGGCGGCTGCGCCGGGGAAACATCTCCGTGGTGCCGGCCGACTGGCGGCTTTTTCGCGCCGGGGCCGTTCGGCCCCAGCCGCCTTTCCCGTTATCTCTTTCTCCCTTTCTTTTTCCATCCACGAGCCCCTGCCGTCACGCAATGCGCCTGCGCCGCTCTGCCTGCACGCACGCCGCCAGTGTGTCCGGTGTGTGTCGATACGCAGGTCTTGATGGACTAAGCCTTCTGGGCGGCTCCTCATCCTTTGTGGCGCGCGTCGGCGCGGGGAAACCGGCCATGCATGCTGCAAGCGCGAGGCTGGCCGGCGCATACCCGCTCCCGGCTACGTGAAGGCCGCCATCGTAGAGCGCAGTCCGCCTCCATTCGCATCCCCCATTCGCACGAATGGAAAAAGATCTTAAGTTCAATACATTTAAGGCAGTGCAACTTGTCTTGTTGGGCAATGCAGCCTAAGTTGGCAAGACAACGTGCGCCAGGCAAGTACAACGGCGCGCGACCGTGCAGGGTGAGTCGGCGCCGGCACAACTTTCGGGCGGGGTTTCAGAACGCGCCGGTCCCGCAACGGGGGGGCGGCGCGCTCGGTTGGGAGGCGGGATGTTGCATTCATTCTTCTTCGATACGGCTGCACGGCAGCCCGGCGACCACGCCTTGTGGGTCGACGGACGCTTTTACACTTACGAGCAACTGCGCGCACGCGCGTGCTGCGTGAGTGGTGCGCTGGCGGCGTATGCAGGGGGCGGGAGCCGCAACTGCGTCCTGTTTGCGCACCGCAGCGTCTCAGCGTACGCCGGCCTGCTCGGCGTGCTTGCGGCGGGCATGGCCTATGTGCCGTTGCACCCCAGATTCCCGTCGGCACGCAACGCCGCCATCGTCGGGCGCTCGGGCGCGCGGGTGATGCTAGTCGATCGTGCATGCGCACCGCAGCTTGAGGCGTTGATGCCGTTGTTGCCCCCGGATTTGCACATCGTCATGCTGGATCCGGAGTCGTTGCCGGCAACCGGATGTCCGGGCGGCAGCGCGCGCTTCGCCCCGCTGCCGCCCGCGCCTTTCGTGCATGACCCGCCTGGCCAGCTTGCCGTCGTCTCGGGAGACGACCTTGCCTACCTGATCTTCACCTCCGGCACCAGCGGGCCGCCCAAGGGCGTGATGATCCCGCATGCCAGCGCCGTGGCTTATGTCAGCGCGCAGATGCAGCGCTTTCCATGCGAGCCCGGTGCGCGCTTCAGCCAGTTCGCCGATCTCACCTTCGATTTCTCGGTGCACGACATGCACGTCTGCTGGGCAAACGGGGGCTGCCTTTATGTGCCCGCGCTCCAAGACCCGCTTTACCTGGCCGGTTTTATCCAGGAGCACAGGATTACCCATTGGGCCAGCGTGCCCTCCGTGCTGGCGCTGATGCAGCAGTTTCGCAAGCTCACGCCCTGCGCGTTTCCCAGCGTACGAATGACCTTGATGGGGGGCGAGGCCTTGCCCAAGACGCTGGCGCGGGCGTGGTCGCGGGCGGCGCCGAACACCCGCATCGTCAACGGGTATGGACCCACCGAGGCGACGGTGATCATGCTCACCTTCGAGCTGAGCGATGCGTTTCTTGCCGATGCGTCGCGCCCTGCGGTGCCGCTCGGAAAGCCATATCCCGGCGTCGAGCTGATGGTCGTCGACGATGCGCTTGCGCCGGTGCCGCCCGGCGCGCAGGGTGAACTGCTGATCGGCGGCGCGCAGCTTGCCAAGGGCTATCTCGGTGCCAACCCGCTCGACGCGCAGCGCTTCTTTACCCGCGCCTATCCCGAGCGGGCGTGCAGCCGTTGGTTCCGCACCGGCGATGCTGTGGCCGAATCCCCCGACGGCTTGCTCTATCACGGCCGCATCGACATGCAGGTGAAGATTCGCGGCAACCGCGTGGAATTGCAGGAGATCGAGCAGGTGGTGCAGGCTGCCAGCGGCAGCGCGCAGTGCGCCGTGCTGGCGTGGCCACTGGATAGCGCCGGCAAGCCGATGGGGCTGGTCGCCTTTGTGCAGGCATCGGGCGACGCCTCGCTGGGCGAACTCGGTGCGCGCATGGCGCGGATCCGGCAGGCGTGCAGGCAGAGCCTGCCGGTCTACGCGCAGCCGGATCGCATTGTCTGCCTCGAGGGCCTTCCCGTGAACGTGAACGGCAAGATCGATCGCGGCCAGTTGCAGGCGCGCTGCGAGTACCTGGCCGTTGGTGCTGGGGGCGCACGGCAGGCGAGCCGCAAGGCGTTTGCGCCATGACGCCGCTGCATTTCGACGGATGTTTTGGCTGGTACCACCCGGCCCAGGGTCAGCGCGCGGTGCTGCTGTGCAATGCGATCGGGCATGAAGCCCTGTGGACGCATGCCGGCCTGGCGCGGCTGGCGGAGCGGCTCGCGGCCCAGGGCGTGTCCGTGCTCAGGTTCGACTATCCCGGCACCGGTGACTCCGCCGACCTCGAACATGCCGACGCGCCGGGTGCGTCCTGTGTCGACGCCTGGCTTGCCGGGATCGATGCCGCTGGCAAGTTGCTCAGGCGCTTGTCCGGTGCCCGGGAGCTCGTGCTGCTGGGCGTGCGCGGGGGCGCCTCGCTGGCGGCACTGGCCGCCGGGCGCGGCGTGGCCGGGCGGCGCGTCGATGCGCTGGTGCTGCTTGCGCCCGTGGCGAGCGGCAGGATGCTGGTGCGGGAGATGAAGATGATCGCGCAGACCTGGCGCTCGCTTGCTTGCCGCGCTGTGGAGCCGGAGCCGGGGCCGGCGCCTGGTGCTGGCCAGCAATCGGGCATGGACATCCTGGGCATCCATTTCACCGATGCCGCGATCGATGGCCTTGGCGGCATCGACCTGCTCAATGCGCCTTGCGCCCCCGCCCCGCAAATCCTGATCGCGGGCGGTGAGCCTCAGATGGCCCCGCTGGCGCGCCACTACGGCACGCTGGGCGCGCAGGTGCGGGTGGTGCCTTTCCCTGACCTGATCGACTGGCTGCAGGATCCGTTGCATGGCACGCCACCGGATGCGACCTTCGCGGAGGTGGCCGGCTGGATTGCCGATCTGGGGTCAGCGGCGCCAGTTGGCGAGCCAGCCCCGGGCGGCCGCGCGATGACGGCAGGGACTGCTTCGTGCCTGCGCGCCGGCGAGTGGGTGGAAATGCCGGTGCGCTTTGGCCAGGGCCTGTTCGGCATGTTGTGCGAGCCGCTCGGGCCGCGCATCGAGCGGCCGGCTGTGCTGATCAACAACTCCGGCGGCACGCATCACGTCGGTGCTGGCCGTTGCGGGGTCATGCTGGCGCGCCGGCTGGCGGCACGCGGTGTTGCCTCGTTTCGCATCGATGTGCGGGGCATCGGGGATGCTTCCGTTGGCGCGCAGGCCATCGCCGGGGTGCCGGCCGATCCGGAGGGGTACCGCGATGCCGTCGCTGCTTGCGACTGGCTGCTTGCCCACGGCCATCGCGAGGTGGTGGCCTTCGGCGTGAGCTACGGCGCCAATGTGAGTCTGCACGCCGCTGGCGCGCACCCGGGCCTGGTGGGCGCCGTGCTGGTCAACCTGCAGCGCTTGTTGCGCCGGGAGACCTTCACCCGGCCCCGGTGGCTGATCCATGGCCGCAGCGCACCCACGGCAGAAGAGGGCGTGCCTGGCATCAACGCGGCATCGGTCCTGCCCAAGCCTGCCGTGCACGAGCAGCGGGAGATCGAGGGCTTGCTCCAGTCGCTCGACGCACGCGGCACGGCCCTGCGCCTGCTGTTCGGCCCGGACGATCCCGGGCCTTTCGAACTGGCGCGGTTCTTCGGGCCGAAGCTGGCCGGCCTCGCCGGCTTCTCGCAGTTACAGATCGAGACCATCGATGGCCTGGACCACGGCATGCTGAACCCGCCCGGGCGGGCGCGGGTGATCGACTATTGCGTCGACCTGCTATGCGGCCCCTTGCATCCCGGGGCGGACCTGCGGCTGACCGTGCTCGGCCTCGGCGTATAGGCCCGCTTGCCCGGCAAGCCCGGCGCCAATCCTGCGCCGTGCGGAGCAGGGCGGCTAGAATGGCTGACTTTTTGGCCGCGGGGCATGCAGAAACGTCATGCAGTGTCCCGCTTACCTTGCCAGGGGCCGCCGATCCTGACCGGATGGACCCTGCCAGCCACGGCAGAGCATGAACCCCATTTCCCTGAACGAACTCCATGTTGCGCATCCGGCCTTTGGCAAGATGCTCGATGATCTGATCCGCGACGCGGGTGGCCCTGGCTTCATCTGGCAGTTGGCGGTGCTTGCCGCTTGCCTGGCGGTGGCCTGGCCATTGGCCAGGTTGATCGTCAAGCGCCTCGAAGCCCGCTACGCCGGATCCAGCTTCTCCCTGCGTTTCGCCGCCGCCAGCCTGGAACGCGCCATGTTCCCGTTGTTCGGCTGGCTGCTGGTGATGGGTGCGCGCTTCGGGCTGGAGCCGATGATGTCCATCAGCGTGCTACGGCTCGCATTGGTACCCCTTTCGGGCATTACCTTCCTGTATTTCGCCTTCTACATCCTGCGCCGGGTTATGTCGGGCAATGGCCAGTTGCAGGGCATGCTGCTACTGGTCGAAAAAGTGCTGACGACCCTGGTTTGGGCGGCGATGGCGCTTTATGTGCTGGGTTTGCTGTGGGATGTGGTGCAATGGATGGACGACGTCCGCTTTTCGCTGGGCGGCAAGCAGAAGATCAGCCTGGCGGACACGCTGGTGGCCATCGTCTGGATCCTGGTCACCGTGCTGGTGGCGATGTGGTTCGGCTCATGGCTGGAAGAGCGCCTGATGCGGTCGACCGGGCTGGACAGCAACCTGAAGGTGGTTCTGAGCCGGATTTCAAAGGCGCTGCTGCTGCTCGTGTCCCTGTTGCTGAGCCTGTCGCTGGTCGGCATCGACCTCACCGTGCTGTCCGTGTTCGGCGGCGCGCTGGGCGTTGGCCTGGGGCTGGGCTTGCAAAAGATCGCCAGCAACTACATCTCCGGATTCATCATCCTGCTGGACCGCTCGGTCAAGCTGGGCGACCAGATCACAGTCGACAAGTACACGGGGATCGTTTCGCAGATCCGGACGCGGTACACCGTGGTGCGCAACGGCGATGGCGAAACCCTGGTGCCGAACGAGCAACTGGTGGCGCAGGCGGTGCAGAACCATTCATTCTCCAATACCCATGTGCGCGTGGCGACACGTGTGCAGGCCGATTACGCGGCGGACCCCGAAGTGGTGCTCGCCCTGCTCGTAGAGGCCGCCCAGGATATCCCGCGTTTGATGCCACAGCCGGGTCCGTCGGCATTTCTGGTGTTGTTCGGCGACAATGGCATCGAATACGAGCTTGCCGGCTATATCGCCGATCCTCAGAATGGTAAGCTGGGCGTGCAATCGGCGATGAACCGCGCGATATGGCGGAAGTTCAAGGAGCATGGCATCTCGATCCCGTATCCGCAGCGAGAGGTGCGAGTGCTGGGGAAAGTGGAAGTCGACGGCCATGGTGGGCCCGTGAAAGAAGTGCAAGAGGCACTTATCAATTTGCCGGGCGTCCCCGGCGCATCGGCATCCTGAACGTTCACGGGGCGTTTAGGCCACCTTATGGAACAATCCGTGTTGCTTAGCGTCAAACTGAGGGAAAAAGCGGATGTCCGTGCGATGCGGTTCCGGTAGAATCCAGGGTAGTTGCGGGTTCATTCGAAAGGCGTGTTTCGTTCGGGTGAGTTTGTTCGACCTCCCGCCCCACACCAGACAGCCGCCAGATTGCAGCGGCTCGTGTCCAGTCCGCCGGCAGGCAGCCGTTTTGCCCGTGGCGCCAGGCGCGCGTGCCTTGGGGCTCCGGCGAATGCCGGGGTTCAGGCAGGCGCCGTATGACGCAATCATTGAATTTGCAGTCCTTTTTCTGCACCTTGTTTGCGGCTCGCCCTGTCGCGCCGCACTGAATGCCCCTGTTTAATCGACGGAGAACAGTTTGTTCGACACTATTCTTGACTGGGCCGCTAACGGCCTCGCCAACTGGTCCTGGTGGGAGATTGTGATCTACACCCTCGTGGTGACGCACATCACCATTGCGGGCGTAACCATCTACCTGCACCGCTGCATGGCGCACCGGTCGCTGGACCTGCACCCTATCGTTTCGCATTTCTTCCGTGGCTGGCTGTGGCTGACCACCGGCATGGTCACCAAAGAGTGGACTGCCATTCACCGCAAGCACCACGCCAAGTGCGAGACCGAAGACGATCCCCACAGCCCGCAGACCCGCGGCATCCGCAAGGTGCTGCTGGAAGGCGCGGAGCTGTATCGCGCCGAGTCCAAGAACAAGGAAACCATCACCAAGTTCGGTCATGGCACGCCTGACGACTGGGTCGAGCGCAATGTCTACTCGCGCTTTGGCTGGCAAGGCGTTGGCCTGATGCTGATCATCGACGTCGCCCTGTTCGGCGTGATCGGCCTGAGCGTGTGGGCCGTGCAGATGCTGTGGATCCCGATCCACGCCGCCGGCATCATCAATGGCCTGGGCCACTGGTGGGGCTATCGCAATTACGATTGCGAGGACGCTTCGACCAATGTCTCGCCGTGGGGCATCATCATCGGTGGCGAAGAACTGCACAACAACCATCACACCTACCCGACGTCGGCCAAGTTCTCGATCAAGTGGTACGAGTTCGACATCGGCTGGGGCTACATCCGCGCCATGCAGGCTGTTGGCCTGGCCAAGGTCAAGAAGACCCCGCCGAAGGCGCGCCTGGTGGATGCCCGCCCGGTTGACCACAACACGCTGGAAGCCATCATTGCCAATCGCTATGATGTGATGGCACGCTATGCCAAGGCGGTCAAGAGCGCCTACAAGCAGGAGCTGGAAAAGCTGAAGGAAGCCCGCGTGGCCGAGTACAGCAGCTTCAAGCCGGCGCGCAAGTGGTTCCACCGCGAAGAAGCCAAGCTGGCCGATCCGCAGCGCCAGCAACTGGCCAGCATCGTGGAGCAGAACAAGTCGCTGCATACCTTCGTGGAAATGCGCCGCGAGCTGGCCGCGATCTGGGGCCGCTCCAACCTGACGCGCGAACAGCTGCTGGCGCAGCTGCAGGCCTGGTGCCACCGCGCCGAGGCTAGCGGCATCCAGGCACTGCACGATTTCTCGCTGCGCCTGCGCCGTTATGCCTGATGCGGGCTGATGCCCGAGCTGGCGTGGCCTGATACAATTTAGATCGCCCAAAAGCCCCGCCTCTGGCGGGGCTTTTGTTTTCGCTAAACTCCCCCAATGTCAGGGCCAGCAGCGACAAGCGGATATCAAGCGGAATTCCGAGGCATGCTGTCCAAGAGGAGTATCGGAGATGACCCCCCAAACGATCAAAGCCGTCGAGTTCGAAAAGCCGAACCTCTCGATGGAGTCCCCCGAAGGCGGCAGCTGTGTCGCCCACGCCTGGGCCAAAGTGCCTCCTGTGCTGTCGGCACAGGAGCGCACGGCACTCAAAGCGCGCATCAAGACCCTGCTGAAAGAACGCAATGCGGTGCTTGTCGCGCACTATTACGTTGATTCCGACCTGCAGGACCTGGCCGAGGAAACTGGCGGCTGCGTGTCGGACTCGCTGGAGATGGCGCGCTTTGGCCGCGATCATCCGGCCAAGACGCTGGTGGTGGCGGGGGTCCGCTTCATGGGCGAGACCGCAAAGATTCTCAGCCCGGAAAAGACCGTGCTGATGCCCGACCTGGACGCAACCTGCTCGCTCGACCTGGGCTGCCCGTCCGACGAGTTCGCCGCGTTCTGCGACGCGCATCCCGATCGCACGGTGGTGGTCTATGCCAACACCAGCGCCGCCGTGAAGGCGCGCGCCGACTGGATGGTGACCTCGAGCATTGGCCTGAAGATTGTCGAGCACCTGCACGCGCGGGGCGAAAAGATCCTGTGGGCCCCGGACAAGCACCTGGGCGGCTATATCCAGAAGCAGACCGGCGCCGACATGCTCTTGTGGCAGGGTTCCTGCCTGGTGCATGACGAGTTCAAGGGCATCGAGCTTGACCTGCTGCGCCGGGAGTTTCCCAATGCCAAGATTCTGGTGCATCCGGAGTCGCCGGCCAATGTGGTCGAGCAGGCCGATGTGGTGGGCTCGACTTCGCAGCTGATCGCGGCGGTAAAGGAACTGGACGCGCGCGAGTTCATCGTCGCGACCGACAACGGCATCCTGCACAAGATGCGCCTGGCCGCGCCCGACAAACATTTCATCGAAGCCCCCACTGCCGGCAACAGCGCGACCTGCAAGAGTTGCGCGCACTGCCCCTGGATGGCGATGAACGCACTGACCAATCTGGCTGAAGTGCTGGAGAAGGGTCATAACGAAATCCATGTCGACGCGGATATCGGCCGCCAGGCCGTGACCTGCATCGACCGCATGCTCGACTTCGCCGCGCAGCAGAAGGCCAATGTGCGGCCCAAGGCCGACCTGGCCAGCGAGCAGGCCTTGTTCAAGGGAATCGGCCCGGCATGAGCAGCAATCCAAATGTGAATTCCGTGAATTCGAACGTCAACGCTATCTTCGACAGCTATGGCCCGGCGCTCGCCGAGGCGCTCCAGGCCAATGTCAGCACCGCCATTGCCGAAGATGTCGGCGGCGGCGACCTGACCGGCATGCTGGTGCCTGCCGGCAAGCCGGCGCGGGCACGCGTGATCGTGCGCGAGCAAGCCGTGCTGTGCGGCCAGCCGTGGTTCGAGGCGTGCATGCGCGCGGTCGATCCCACGCTGCAGGTTGTCTGGAAGCAGGCCGAGGGTACCCGCATGGCGCCGGACTCGGTGGTCTGCGAGATCACCGGTCCGGCTCGTTCGCTGCTGACCGCGGAGCGGCCGTCGCTGAATTTCCTGCAGTTGTTGTCCGGCGTGGCGACCGCCACGCGCCGCTATGCCGACCTGGTCGACGGTACCCGGGCGCGCGTGCTCGACACCCGCAAGACGTTGCCGGGCCTGCGCCTGGCGCAGAAGTACGCGGTCAGGGTCGGTGGTGGCGACAACCAGCGCCTGGCGTTGTACGACGGCATCCTGATCAAGGAAAACCACATCGCCGCCGCCGGCAGCATCACCGCCGCCATGCAGGCAGCGGCCGCGCTGGATGCTGGTGTGTCGGTCCAGGTCGAGGTGGAAAGTCTGGCCGAGTTGGAAGAGGCATTGGCGGCTGGCGCGAAATCGATCCTGATCGATAATTTTACCGAGACGATGATGCGCGATGCCGTGCGTATCAATGCCGGGCGTGCGTTGCTGGAAGTCTCGGGCGGGGTCAATGCCGATACGATCCGTGCTTTCGCCGAGACGGGCGTAGACCGGATCTCGGTGGGGGCGCTGACCAAGGATGTGCGCGCGACGGACTATTCGTTGCGCATCATCGAATAAGCGGGGTTGGTCAGAGCATGAAAAAAGCGCGCCTTGGGCGCGCTTTTTTCATGGCGATGATCCAGGTGCAGGCTTATTTCGCCCGTTCCCGCTTGAACACCGGCTGCATCACCGTGGGCAGCGCCTTCGGCAACGTCTCGGGATAGTCGCGGCTGAAGTGCAAACCACGGCTTTCATGGCGCGAATACGCGCTATCCACGATCAACGAGGCGACTTCCACCAGGTTACGCAGCTCCAGCAGGTCGCGCGTGACGCGGAAGTTGGCGTAGTACTCCGCGATCTCCTCGCGCAGCAGGGTGATGCGGTGCTGGGCGCGCTCGAGCCGCTTGCTGGTGCGCACGATGCCCACGTAATTCCACATCATGCGGCGCAGTTCGTCCCAGTTGTGTGAGACCACGACTTCCTCGTCGGCATCCGCAACCCGGCTTTCATCCCACTGGGGCAGGGCGATGTCCGGTTGGCCGGCCTTGTCCTGTCCGGCAATGTCGAGGGCTGCCGCGCGCCCGATCACCATGCATTCGAGCAGCGAATTGGAGGCCAGGCGGTTGGCGCCGTGCAGGCCCGTGCAGCCGGTCTCGCCCACGGCGTAGAGATTGGCCAGATCGGTGCGGCCCGCGGTGTCTGTGACCACGCCGCCGCAGGTATAGTGCGCGGCCGGTACCACTGGGATGGGCTCGCGGGCGATATCGATGCCAAGTTCCAGGCACCTTGCATGAATGGTCGGGAAGTGCTCGCGCAGGAAGGATTCGGGTTGGTGGCTGATGTCCAGGTGCACGTAGTCCAGGCCGCGCTTCTTCATCTCAAAGTCGATCGCGCGCGCCACCACGTCGCGCGGAGCCAGTTCGGCGCGTTCGTCGTGCTCTGGCATGAAGCGGGTGCCGTCGGGCAGCTTCAGCAGGCCGCCTTCGCCACGTACCGCTTCCGAAATCAGGAAAGACTTGGCGTAGGGGTGATACAGGCAGGTCGGGTGGAACTGGATGAACTCCATGTTCGACACCCGGCAGCCCGCGCGCCAGGCCATGGCGATGCCGTCGCCGGTGGCGGTGTCGGGGTTGGTGGTGTAGAGATAGACCTTGCCCGCGCCGCCTGTCGCCAGCACGGTGTGGGTGGCGGTAATGGTCTGCACTTCGCCACTGGCGTCGTCCAGCACGTAGAGGCCGTAACAGCGGTTGCCCGGCAGGCCAAGCTTGCGCGAAGTGATCAGGTCCACCGCGAAGTGGTCCTCGATGATCGTGATATTGGGGTGCTGGCGCGCCTGCTCGCTCAACGTGGACACAACGGCATGGCCGGTGGCGTCCGCCGCGTGGATGATGCGCCGACGGCTATGGCCGCCTTCCCGCGTGAGGTGGTAGCCGAGTTCCGCCTGGTCATCGCGGGTGAACGGCACGCCGCGGTCGATCAGCCACTGGATCGCTTCGCGCCCGTGCTCGACGATATAGCGCGTGGCGCTGTCATCGCAAAGGCCGGCGCCTGCCACCAAGGTGTCCTGCGTGTGCTCATCGTGGCTGTCGCCTGAGTCCAGGACCGCGGCAATACCGCCTTGGGCCCAGTCACTGGCGCCTTGCGTCATGGCACGTTTGCAAATGATGACAACCCGATGGGTGTCGGCCAGTTGCAGCGCGACCGTCAGACCGGCCAGTCCGCTGCCGACAATGGCGACATCGAAGTTCATGGTGCTAGAGACGCGCGCGGCACGCGGTCGGGAGGCAGGAAAGCTGGAAAGTGTACACCGCCAGCGGGCTTGCGTGGGCAGGCAAGCCGTGCGTGAACCGGGTGTTGAGAGACGTTGGCTGCGCAATGCGGCGTATGCTGCCCGGAAAAGCAAAAACCCCGCGTGAGCGGGGTTTCTACAGACATGCCGCGCGATCGGCATGCGGAAGACAGGATCAATTACTTGATCTTGGTTTCCTTGTACGACACGTGCTTGCGGGCGACGGGATCGAACTTCATGATCTCCATCTTTTCCGGCATCGTGCGCTTGTTCTTGGTGGTCGTGTAGAAGTGACCCGTACCTGCAGTCGACTCCAACTTGATTTTATCGCGTCCGCCCTTGCTGGCCATGATGTGCTCCTAATTAGACTTCGCCACGTGCGCGCAGATCCACGAGCACGGTGTCGATGCCTTTCTTGTCGATCAGGCGCAGGCCGGCGTTCGAGACGCGCAGGCTCACCCAGCGGTTTTCCGATTCAACAAAGAAACGACGATTCTGCAGGTTGGGCAGAAAACGACGCTTGGTCTTGTTGTTTGCGTGGGAAACGTTGTTGCCGACCATCGGCGCTTTCCCGGTCACTTGACAGACGCGTGCCATGAAGCACTCCTAACTCTTCTACGTGGACAATGTTCGCAACAGATCAACAAAAGGCGCGCTGGCCCGGACTGCAGCGGTTGAGACTTCAGCAAACGAGCATTATAGACCGGAAAGCACTGGTGAATCAATGCCTTCTCTCGTTTACCGTTCAGGGGTGTGCATCCGTGCGGTGCGCATCACAACACGCATCGCATCTTGCATCACAGCTGGCCGTGTTCGGCGAAGGAGTGGATGTTACTACCTGCGACGATGAAGTGGTCAAGAACTTGCACATCGATCAGGCCCAGCGAACGTGACAGCGCGCGGGTCATGGTGAGGTCGGCGGCGCTGGGCGTGGTATTCCCCGACGGGTGGTTGTGCGCCACGATGACCGCTGCGGCGTTATACGCAAGTGCCTTGCGAGCAACTTCACGCGGATAGACGCTGGTTTGGGTCAGCGTGCCGCGAAACAGCTCCTCGCTGGCGAGCAGGCGGTTGCGCGCGTCCAGGAACAGGCACAGGAATGCTTCGTAGGCCAGTCCCGCCAGCGACAGGCGCAGGTAGTCGCGCACCGCCGTGGGGGAATCCAGCGCCCCGGGCAGTTGCAGCTGCTCGCCCAGCGCGCGCCGGGTCAGCTCGCGGGCCGCCTGCAACTGCGCGTACTTGGCGCTGCCAACGCCCTTGACGCGTGCCAGTTGCCCGGCGTCTGCCGCAAACAGGCTGCTGAGCGTGCCGAAATCGTTCAGCAGCTCCCGGGCGATGTCAACTGCACTTTTTCCCGCCACACCCACGCGCAGGAACACGGCGAGCAGTTCGGCGTCTGAGGCCCCGCTGCTCAGCAGTTTTTCGCGTGGCCGCTCGCTGCTGGGCCAATCGGTAATGCGCATGGCACGATCCCCTCGGAACAATGGCACCGCGGACAAGGCGGCGCTCGGTCGAGTCGCTTACAATACGGGTTGTTGACTGGTTGAGCACCTATGACTTTGCAAACTTTTGCTTCCGGCCCGAAGGATGGGGACGGCACCGTGGATGGCCGCAAGACCGTGCAGGCGGACTCCTTCCTGACCCTTCACTACAGCATCTCCATGGAGAACGGCACTGAGATCGTCAGTACCTTCGCGGAGAAGCCCGCCACGCTGCTGCTTGGGCAAGGCCAATTCGCGCCTACACTGGAGCAGGCGCTGCTGGGCATGCCGGAGGGCGAGCGCATGACTTACCGGCTGGCGCCGGAGCACGCCTTTGGCCCGCGCAACCCCGATCTGCTGCAACGGGTTTCGCTGGCGACGCTGCGCGAGAACTCCTCGTTTGAAGAGGACTACGCGCCGGGCGACCTGGTTGAGTTCAATGCGCCCGGCGGCGGTAAGTACGCCGGTGTGCTCAAGGAGATCGGCACGACGTCGGCGCTGTTCGATTTCAACCACCCGCTGGCCGGACAGACCATTCTGTTCGATGTCCAGCTGATCGGCATTCTCTAAGCAGACCACCGGCCGGGCCGTCGTGCCGGCACCCTTGAGTCGAATCCTTGCATGTCTGAACCCACCACAGCCCCCGATGCCGAGATCCTGATGGCGCAGCCGCGCGGATTTTGCGCTGGCGTGGATCGCGCCATCGAGATCGTCGAGCGCGCCCTTGCACGCTACGGCGCGCCGATTTACGTGCGCCACGAAATCGTCCACAACGCCTATGTGGTGGAGGACCTGCGCCGCAAGGGCGCGGTCTTCGTGCAGGAGCTCGAGGAAGTGCCGCCCGGCTCGACCGTGATCTTCAGCGCCCACGGCGTATCCAAGGAAGTGCGCGCCGACGCCACCGTGCGCGGCCTGAACGTATTCGATGCTACCTGCCCGCTGGTGACCAAGGTGCACGTGGAAGTCGGCAAGATGCGCACCGAGGGCTGCGAGATCATCATGATCGGCCACAAGGGCCATCCTGAAGTCGAGGGCACCATGGGGCAGGCCGAAGGCGGCATGCTGCTGGTCGAGTCTTCCGAGGATGTCGCCAAGCTGCAAGTAGCGGATCCCGAGCGCCTGGCATTCGTGACCCAGACCACGCTGTCGGTGGACGAAACGCTGGAGATCGTCGCCGCGCTCAAGGCGCGCTTCCCGCTCATCCGCGAGCCCAAGAAGCAGGACATCTGCTATGCCACCCAGAACCGCCAGGATGCCGTGAAGTTCATGGCGCCCCAGGTGGAGGTGGTGATCGTGGTGGGCAGCCCCAACAGCTCCAACTCCAACCGCTTGCGCGAGCTCGCGGAGCGCCTGGGCGTGCCGGCCTACATGATCGATTCGCCCGATCAGCTCCAGCCGGAATGGATCGCGGGCAAGCGCCGCATCGGCCTGACCGCCGGCGCCTCCGCCCCTGAGGCGCTGGCGCAGGCCATTGTCGCGCGCCTGCACCTTCTGGGTGCGCGCAACGTGCGCGCGCTGGACGGGATCGAGGAGAAGATGTCGTTCCCCTTGCCGCGCGGCCTGCAACAGGTCACGTCCGCCTGACCAGCCTGCTTTACCTGACTGTCTGGCAAAACGGCCCGCTCTAGCGGGCCGTTGCTTTTTGCGCAGCCGCTTCCGCCCGGCAGGCGCACCTCGCGCGCGCCGGTTGCACGCCTTTGCGCACCATTCTCTCGCCAGGGTTGCACCAATATATAGCACTCTATATTGCCTGCTATCCCTTGGATAATGCACAAGGCTGCCGCGAACGGCCATATACCTGTCTGTCTGAAAAGACAAATAAGGGAAATCCCTGTAATTGGGGATTTCCCTATTATGGTGCCGGCGCACTCGTTCCTTGTATTTGAATGAGACTGTTGATATTAAATGAAACACCTATTTAATACGCGCCCCCACGAAGTGACTTAAAGGCTGCAAAGCCAACCTGTGGCAAGCGGCAGGCACGAATCTTGTTAGTATCAACGGCTAGCCTCCATGTAGGTGGGAATTGCCCCAATGTGTGCATTGGGGAAATTCCCTAGCTCATTTGGTGGGTTAATCCTTCAGGTTGTTGCGTCGCATATTGCATCCGTATAAAAAGGGAATACAATTCGCGCGTTTCAAATTGAAACTAAACTAAGGCGGTTCAGGGAAACGTCCGGGGGGCGTTGGTTTACCCTGATCATGTGAATCCTAGGAGATCACTCATGCAAATCACGTTTGCCAAGATTCTGCCGATCGCAGCCGCAGTGGCGCTGGTTACTGCTTGTGGCAAGAAAGAAGAAAAGCCCGCTGATGCGGCAGCATCGGCTCCTGCGGCGGCTACCGCGCCGGCAGCAGGCAGTGGCGATGTCGTAGTAAAGATCGGCCATGCGGCACCGCTCACCGGCGGCATCGCTCACCTTGGCAAGGACAACGAAAACGGCGCCCGCCTGGCCGTGGAAGAAGTCAACAAGACCGGCCTGGAGATCAACGGCAAGAAGATCAAGCTCGAACTGGTCGGCGAAGACGACGCAGGCGACCCGAAGACGGGCACGGCTGTGGCGCAGAAGCTGGTGGACGCCAAGGTCGTGGCCGTGGTTGGCCACCTGAACTCGGGCGTATCGATTCCGGCCTCCAAGATCTATAGCGATGCTGGCATCGTGCAGATCTCGCCGTCGTCGACCAACCCCGACTACACCAAGCAAGGCTTCAAGACCACGTTCCGCGTGGTGGCCACCGACGCCCAGCAAGGCCCGGCACTGGCCAACTACGCCACCAAGAGCCTGCACGCCAAGACCGTGGCCATCGTCGACGATGCCACTGCCTACGGCAAGGGCCTGGCCGACGAGTTCGAGAAGACCGCCAAGGCTTCGGGCGTGAACGTGGTGGCACGTGAAGCCACCAACGACAAGGCTACCGACTTCAAGGCCATTCTGACCAAGATCAAGGGCAAGAAGCCCGACGTGATCATGTACGGCGGCATGGACGCCACCGGCGGCCCGTTCGCCAAGCAGGCCAAGGAACTCGGCATCAGCTCCAAGATCGTTGGCGGCGATGGCGTCTGTACCGACAAGGTGGCTGAGCTGGCCGGCGATGCCGTGTCCAACATCATCTGCTCGGAAGCCGGTCTGGCGCTGTCCAAGATGGAACAGGGCGCGGATTTCGACAAGCGCTACCAGGCTCGCTTCAATGCGCCGGTGCAGATCTACGCACCGTTCACCTATGACGCCGTCATGGTCATCGTTGACGCCATGAAGCGCGCCAACTCGACCGAGCCGGCGGCCATCCTGGCCGAGATGCCCAAGACCAACTACAAGGGCCTGATCGGCAACATCGCCTTCGATGAAAAGGGCGACATGAAGGAAGGCACCATCACGTTGTATGAGTACAAGGACAAGAAGAAGACCGTCCTTGACGTCGTGAAGATGTAAACCGGGCTTACCGGCCCATCCGAACGGCACCGCGAGTATGTTGCGGTGCCGTTTTTTTAGCCTTGCCATACGTGCAGCATCCTTACCATGGGTGGAGTAGGCAGGCCGCTTACCAGCAAATATCGACACTACCAAACCACCCACATATCAACGTCCCCCCGACATCCACACCATGTCGAGGGAAATTGGACGGAAGCAAGGAGTTTTCATGGATATCTTTATCCAGCAGATCGTGAACGGTCTGGTGCTCGGCAGCATCTATGCGCTGATCGCACTCGGCTACACCATGGTCTACGGCATTCTCGGGATCATCAACTTCGCCCACGGCGACGTGCTGATGATCGGCGCGCTGACCGCCCTGTCAGCCATACTTGGCTTGCAGAAATTCTTCCCCGGCTTGCCGGAGTGGCTCACGCTGGTGATTGCCACGCTGATCGCCATGCCGGTTTGCGCCGCGCTGGCCTACACCATCGAGCGGGTCGCCTACCGGCCGTTGCGCAACGCGCCCCGGCTAGCCCCGCTGATTACCGCCATCGGCGTGTCCATCATCCTGCAGACCCTGGCGATGATGATCTGGTCGCGTAACCCGCTGACCTTCCCGCAGCTGCTGCCCTCGTCGCCGATCGATATCGGTTCGACCGGCGCCACCATCACGGGCAAGGAAATCGTCATCATCGGCATGGCGCTGATGGTCATGGCGGGCCTGCTGACGCTCGTCAACCGCACCAAGCTGGGCCGCGCGATGCGCGCCACCGCCGAGAACCAGAAGGTGGCGGGGCTGATGGGCGTGAACCCGAACTTCGTTATCTCGGCCACTTTCATGATCGGTGCGGCGCTGGCCGCGCTGGCGGGCGTGATGATGGCGACCAACTACGGCAATGCGCACTTCTACATGGGTTTCATCCCGGGCCTGAAGGCGTTCACCGCCGCGGTGCTGGGCGGCATCGGCAACCTTGCGGGCGCCATGGTTGGCGGCATGTTGCTGGGCCTGATCGAAGCGCTGGGCGCCGGCTATATCGGCGATCTCACCAATGGGGTGTTTGGCTCCAACTACCAGGACGTGTTCGCCTTCATCGTGCTGATCATCGTCCTTGTATTCCGTCCGTCCGGCATCATGGGCGAGCGGGTTTCCGAACGCGCCTAAGGAGAGAGAATCCATGAATACCCCGATTCCATCCCCGGCGGCGCAGGCTGCGCCGCTGACCAAGACGCCGGCCAAGACCATGGCCGCGTTGCTTGGCTTCCTGGTCATCGCCTTGTGCGCCCCGTTCCTGGTGCAGACGCTGGGCGGCAACTACTGGGTGCGCGTGCTCGACTTCGCGCTGATCTACATCATGCTGGCGCTCGGCCTGAACATCGTGGTGGGCTTTGCCGGCCTGCTCGACCTCGGCTACATTGCCTTCTATGCCGTCGGCGCATACATGATGGCCTTGCTGGGCTCGCCCCACCTGGCCAACCAGTTCGAGTGGATCCACCAGCTCTTCCCGCATGGCTTTCACGTCTCCATGTGGTTCGTGCTGCCGCTGGCCGTGCTGGTGGCGGCAACATTCGGCGTGCTGCTCGGCGCGCCAACGCTCAAGCTGCGCGGCGACTACCTCGCTATCGTGACCCTGGGCTTTGGCGAGATCATCCGCATCTTCCTGAACAACCTCGACCGGCCGCTCAACATCACCAATGGCCCGAAGGGGATCACCGCGGTGGACCCGGTCCACATCTTCGGCTTCGATTTCTCCAAGTCGCACGAGATCTTCGGGCTGAAGTTCACGCCAGTGTTCATGTACTACTACCTGCTGGTCGTGCTGGTGATCGCCATCGTGTTCATCTGCCTGCGCTTGCAGAACTCGCGTATTGGCCGCGCCTTCGTGGCCATCCGCGAAGACGAGATCGCCGCCAAGGCAATGGGCATCAACACCCGCAACATCAAGCTGCTGGCCTTTGCCATGGGCGCGTCGTTCGGCGGCGCGTCGGGCGCGGTGTTCGGCGCCTTCCAGGGCTTCGTGTCGCCTGAGTCGTTTGTGCTGTGGGAGTCCATCTACATCCTGGCCATCGTGGTGCTGGGCGGCATGGGCCACATTCCTGGCGTGATCCTGGGCGGTATCCTGCTGGTGGGTTTCCAGGAACTGCTGCGCGCCGTGGCGGAGCCGGCGCAGAACATGCTCTTCGGCCATACCATCGTCGACGCCGAAGTGCTGCGCCAGCTGTTGTTCGGGCTGGCCCTGGTTGGTGTGATGCTGTATCGCCCGGCGGGCCTGTGGCCGTCGCCGCGCAAGGAAGACCGGCCGGTGATCCGCCGCCCGGGCAGCGTTGGCCGTTTCTGACCAGGAGGACATCATGAGCAACGAGAATCTCCTCCTGTCCGTACAGGGGGTCAACAAGCGATTCGGCGGCCTGCAGGCATTGTCCGATGTGGGCCTGCAGATCAAGCCGGGCGAAATCTACGGCCTGATCGGTCCCAACGGGGCCGGCAAGACCACCTTCTTCAACGTGATTACCGGCCTGTACACACCGGACTCCGGCGAGTTCGTGCTGGGCGGCAAGGCCTACCAGCCGACCGCCGTGCACGAAGTCGCCAAGGCCGGGATTGCCCGCACCTTCCAGAACATCCGCCTGTTCGGCGAGATGACCGCGCTGGAAAACGTGATGGTGGGCCGCCACGTGCGTACCAAGGCTGGCCTCTTTGGCGCGGTGTTCCGCCCGCCTTCGGTCCGGCGCGAGGAGCACTCGGTGGAAGACTGGGCGCATGACCTGCTGGAGTATGTCGGCATCGGCAAGTACGCGCACTTCACCTCGCGCAATCTGTCCTACGGCCACCAGCGTCGCCTGGAGATCGCGCGGGCGCTGGCCACCGAGCCCAAGCTGCTGGCGCTCGATGAGCCCGCCGCTGGCATGAACGCCACCGAGAAGGTGGAACTGCGCGGCCTGCTCGACAAGATCCGCAGCGATGGCAAGACCATCCTGCTGATCGAGCACGACGTGAAGCTGGTGATGGGCCTGTGCAATCGCCTGACCGTGCTCGACTACGGCAAGGTCATCGCGCAGGGCCTGCCGCACGAAGTCCAGAGCAATCCAGCGGTGATCGAGGCTTACCTCGGTACCCCGGCGCACTGACGGGGGAAATACACAATGAAAGAAACACTACTCAAGATATCCGGCCTGAAGGTCGCGTACGGCGGCATCCAGGCGGTCAAGGGCATCGACCTCGAAATCAAAGAAGGCGAACTGGTCACGCTGATCGGCGCCAACGGCGCCGGCAAGACCACCACCATGAAGGCCATCACCGGCCTGCAGGGATGGGCCGGCGGCGATGTGGAGTACATGGGCAAGTCCATCAAGGGGGTGCCAAGCTACACGCTGCTCAAGCAAGGGCTGGCGATGGTGCCGGAAGGGCGCGGGGTGTTTGCGCGCATGACCATTACCGAGAACCTGCAGATGGGCGCCTACACGCGCATCGACGAGGCCGGCATCAAGGCCGACATCGACCGCATGTTCGGCATCTTCCCGCGCCTGAAGGAGCGCGCCAACCAGCTGGCCGGCACCATGTCCGGCGGCGAGCAGCAGATGCTGGCCATGGCGCGCGCGCTGATGAGCCAGCCCAAGCTGCTGCTGCTGGACGAGCCCTCGATGGGCTTGTCGCCGATCATGGTCGCGAAGATCTTCGAGGTGGTGCGCGACGTCTCCGCGCTGGGCGTGACCGTGCTGCTGGTGGAGCAGAATGCGCGGCTGGCGCTGCAGGCCGCCCACCGCGGCTATGTGATGGAGTCGGGCCTGGTCACCATGAGCGGCGACGCCAAGCAGATGCTGGACGATCCGAAGGTCCGCGCGGCGTATCTGGGCGAGTGATGTCGCCTCTGTGACGCTGCGGTTTGCTGCAATGAAAAAGCCCCGCAAGCGATTTGCGGGGCTTTTTCATTGTGCCTGGCCGGCGGCGCGCCGGCTTCAAGACGAGGCTCAGGCCAGCTTTTTCAGCAGCGTGCGCAGCATGCCGATCATCTGGTCGATTTCCTCGATGGTCACGTTCAGCGCGGGCATGAAGCGCAGCAGGTTGGGGCGCGGCGAATTCAGCAGCAGGCCTTGCGGCTGCATGTCGCGCGCTTCTTCCACCAGTTGCGGGCCGATGTCCTTGTTCAGCACCAGTGCGCGCAGCAGGCCTTCGCCGCGTTCGCCACCCAGGCCGAACTCGGACGTCAGCGCCAGCAGCTGCTCGCGCAGGTAGGCGCCTTTTTCTTGCACGCCTTGCAGGAAGCCGGGCGCGGTCAGTTGCGAGATCACGGCGCTGCCAACGGCCGTCATCACCGGGTTGCCGTTGTAGGTGCCGCCCTGGTCGCCGGCTTCGAAGCTCGCGACCTCGGCCTTGCACAGCAGGGCTGCCAGCGGCACGCCGCCGCCAATGCCCTTGCCCAGCGTCATGATGTCCGGCTCCACGCCCGACAGTTCATAGGCGAACATGGTGCCGCAACGGCCGCAGCCGGTCTGCACTTCGTCGACGATGAACAGCAGCTTGTGCTGGTCGGCCAGCTTGCGCAGGCCTTGCATGAATTCGCGCGAGGCGGGGATCACGCCGCCTTCGCCCTGCACCGGCTCCAGCATGATGGCCACGGTCTTGTCGTTGATCAGCTTTTCGACCGAGGCCAGGTCGTTCAGGTCGGCCTTGGGGAAGCCCGGCACCTGCGGCGCGAAGATGGTGTCCCAGCCGGCCTTGCCCGACGCGCTCATGGTGGCGAGCGTGCGGCCGTGGAAGCTGTGGTCCATGGTGATGATCTCGAACGCGCCGTTCTTGTGCTTGCGGCCCCATTTGCGCGCCAGCTTGATCGCGCCCTCGTTGGCTTCCGCGCCGCTGTTGGCGAAGAACACCTTGTCGAAGCAGCTGGCATCGGTGAGCTGCCTGGCCAGCTTGAGCATGGGTTCGTTGTAGAACGCCGGGCTGGGGTTGAACAGCTTCTTCGACTGGTCGACCAGCGCGTCGATCATGGCCTGGTTGGAGTGTCCCAGGCAGTTGACCGCCCAGCCCTGCACGAAGTCCAGGTATCGCTTGCCGTTATGGTCCGTGAGCCACGAGCCCTTGCCTTCGGTAAAGACGAGCTCGGGCCGGTTGGTGATGTACATCAGGGATTGGACGGGGTACTCAGCAAATGCCATGGCGGACTCCAGGGGTCGGCGTGAAACAGGGGAGAGGAGAGCAGAAAAACAAAAAGCCACGGGGATTGCCCGTGGCTTGTTGACCTGAACAGAAGCTATGGACGGTCAGCCGCGAGGCACCCCGGTGGGGAGCGACGTACGGTAGCTGCGTCGGTTGTTGATAGCGTAGTTCATGGCGGCCAATATAAGGCCCATGCGCCCGGCTGTCAAAACGAATTTTGGCGGAGCCGGGCATTGTTGTCGCTTGGAAACGGGCAGCGGGGCGCTCAGGCCGCCGGTGCCGGCGGTACCGAACCTGCCGGATGCATGTCCGCTTCCGACGTGAACGAGTCGGCGAAGAAGGCATCCTCGTGCAGGTCGCAGCGCAGGGAAAAGTCCTTGCGCGCAGCATTGATCATCACCGGCGCGCCGCAGGCGTAGACCTCGAAGCCGGACAGGTCGGGATGGTCTTCCATCACGGCCTCGTGGACAAAGCCGGTGCGGCCGTCCCAGTCGTCGCTGTCCTGGGCGTTGGAGATCACCGGCACGTAGCGGAAGTCGGGCAGCTCGCGCGCCCATTGCTCGCACAGCGCGTGCATATAGAGATCGCGCGGGCGGCGGCCGCCCCAGTACAGCGTCATCGGGCGGGTGATGCCGGTGTAGACCGCGTGCTCGACGATGGCCTTGATCGGCGCGAAGCCGGTGCCGGAGGCCAGCAGGATGATGGGCTTGTCGGAGTCTTCACGCAGGAAGAAGCTGCCGAGCGGGCCTTCGAAGCGCAGGATGTCGCGCTCCTTCATGGCCGGCTGGCCTTCCCTGGCGCCGAACACGTAGTCGGTGAAGGTGCCGCCGGGCATATGGCGGATGTGCAGCTCGATCGGGCCTTCCTGGTGCGGCGGCGTGGCGATGGAGTAGCTGCGGCGCTTGCCGTCGCGCAGCAGGAACTCGACATACTGGCCGGCCAGGAACTGCATGCGCTCGGTGGCGGGCAGTTGCAGGCGGGTCACGATCACGTCGTCGGCCACGCGTTCCAGCGTGGCGACGCGGCACGGCACCTTCTTGATGGGGATGTCGCCGGCGCCTTGCACCTCGCGGCATTCGATGGTGATGTCCGAGGTGGGCTTGGCGCAGCAGAACAGCGCGCGGCCCTCGGTCTTTTCCTGCGCGGACAGCGCGGAAGCGGCATGATCGCCCTGCTCGATGCCGCCAGCGGTGACACGGCCCTTGCAGGATCCGCATGCGCCGTTCTTGCAGCCGTAGGGCAGGCCGATGCTGTGGCGCAGGGCCGCGGTAAGGATGGTTTCATCCGCGGCCGCTTCGAACGTGCGGCCGCTGGGCATGACGGTAACTTGATAAGCCATAATCACTCAATGAGCAAAAATCTGTCGCGACGCCGCCTGGGTCGCCCGCGCCTACTCATCGTTGGCTGTGGGGATGTGGGCACGCGTTGCCTGCGTATTCTATCGACGCGCTGGCGCGTCTTTGCCATCACTTCGCAGCCGTCCCGCCGCACCGAGCTGCGGGACAACGGCGCCGTGCCGCTGGTAGCCGACCTGGACCGGCCCGCCACGCTGGCGCGCCTGGCCGCGCTGGCCGACAGGGTGCTGCACCTGGCGCCGCCGCCGTCCCGCGGCGAGGGCGATCCCCGCACGCTGGCGCTGCTGCGCGCCTTGCGGCGCGGTGCCTGGCGACGGTCCGCCGCACGGCCTGGCGGATGGTCTGCCAAGCCCGCTATTCTACCCGACCGAGGCTACGGCAGGTCTGGCCGACGCGCCGCGCCGCCAGCGTTCGTCTACGCCAGCACCTCGGGCGTGTATGGCGACCGGGGCGGCGCCAGGCTGGCGGAATCGCAGGCGGTGCGCCCGCAAACCGCGCGCGCCCGGCGCCGCGTGGCGGCCGAGCAGTCCGTGCGGGACTTCGGCCGCCATGCCGGCTGGCGTGCTTCCATCGTGCGCATCCCCGGCATTTATGCCGAGGACCGGCTGCCGCTGGCCCGCCTGGCCAAAGGCACGCCGGCGCTGGCGCCGCAGGACGACGTCTATACCAACCACATCCATGCCCTGGACCTGGCCCGCACCATGGTGGCGTCGTTGTTCCGCGGCCGCGCGCAGCGGGTGGTGCATGCCAGCGACGATTCGGAAATGCGCATGGCCGATTACTTCGACCTGGTAGCCGACCGCCGCGGCCTGCCGCGCCCGCCGCGCCTGGCTCGCGCGCAACTGCGCGAAGCCGTGGAGCCAACCTTGCTCAGCTTCATGAGCGAATCGCGCCGGCTGGAAAACGCGCGTCTCAAACGCGAGCTGCGCCTGCGGCTGCGCTATCCCACCGTGGCTTCTTTTTTCGACGCCTGAACTCAGGTGCTCTCGGCATTGCCCGGGAGCGCTGTCCTTTCGCATCCCTGCGGCGCCCGGTGGCACGCCGTTTGCATTGGTGTTGCCGCTCGATCCTGTATAGACAGCCAGTGATGCATTCAGCGTAAGCGTGCGCGGAGCTGGTGCGCGGAGGCGAAAGTGGCAAGGGCCGGATGCCCCGTCAACGGGCATTGGCGTGCACCCGGCCTGATCCCGTAACGTTGCCGTTTTGTGCCCGTCTTGTACCCATTTCGTGCCGTTCCAGGCCCGGCGGCATGTAAGTGCTGGCCACGCCAGTTCTGCGTTTCGCCTCGGGTTAACTACTGCATTGACTTGTATATACAGGGTTGCTAAATTGCCTGGCAAATGACCGGCGCCGCAAGTACGGCGCCGCCCGAGCCGGGCGGTCCGGCCGCCGCCAACGCTGGCGCGGCCCCGTTCGCATCACACCAAAGGAGCCAGGAAGATGGGATTTCGTATCCGTAGCGGTAAGTCGCTAGCCGTCGCCGTTGCAGCAGTCGTCGCCACGCTGGGTACCGCGGGCACCGCGCAAGCGCAAGCCACGCAGGTCACGCTGGGCATGAGCGGCTGGACCGGCTTCGCGCCGCTGACGCTGGCTGACAAGGCCGGCATCTTCAAGAAGCACGGTGTCGACGTCGACATCAAGATGATTCCGCAGAAGGACCGTCACCTGGCACTCGCCTCGGGCGCCATCCAGTGCGCCGCCACCACGGTCGAGACCCATGTGGCCTGGAACGCCAACGGCGTGCCCATCACCCAAATCGTGCAGCTCGATAAGTCCTACGGCGCCGACGGCCTGGCCGTGCGCGGCGACGTCAAAGGCTTTGCTGACCTCAAGGGCAAGACCATCGGCGTGGACGCGCCAGGCACCGCGCCTTACTTCGGCCTGGCCTGGATGCTCAAGAAGAACGGCATGAGCCTGAAGGATGTGAAGACCACGACGCTGTCGCCGCAAGCCGCCGCGCAGGCCTTCGTCTCGGGCCAGAACGATGCTGCCATGACGTATGAACCGTACCTGTCGTCGGTGCGCCAGAACCCGGACAAGGGCAAGATCCTAGCCACCACGCTGGACTACCCGATGGTGATGGACACGCTGGGCTGCGCGCCCAAGTGGCTCAAGGACAATCCCAAGGCCGCGCAAGCGCTGGTGGACAGCTACTTCGAAGCGCTCGACATGATCAAGCAGGACCCGGCCAAGGCGAACGACATCATGGGCGCGGCGGTCAAGCAAAGCGGCGAGCAGTTCGCCAAGTCATCAGCCTACCTGCGCTGGCAGGATCGTGACGCCAACCGCAAATTCTTCGGCGCAGAGCTGGCCAGCTTCAGCAAGGAAGCGGCGCAGGTGCTGCTGGAGATCGGCGTGATTCGCCAGGTGCCGGACGTCACCGCGCTGTACGACGCGCGCTTCATCAAGTAACGAGGTCGGTGCCATGACGCAGGTTCACATTGGTTCGCCCGCCGCCGGTGCGGCTACAACGCCCGCTCCCGCCGCGGTGACTCCGGCGGCCACGCGCCGGCATCCCTGGCTGGCGCCGCTGGCGCCGGTCACCCAGCGCGCGCGCTGGGTCCTGGGCTTGTCGTTCTTCGTGGCGTTTTTTGCCGTGTGGGCGGCGGTGACCCTGGGCGGCATGGTGCCGCGCACCTTCCTGGCCGATCCGATGACCATGGCCCATGAAGGTGTGCTGCTGTTTACCGAGTACAACTTCATCGGTGACATCGGCATGACGGTATGGCGCGTGCTGGGCGGCTTCGTGCTGGCCGCCGCGCTGGCCGTGCCGCTGGGCATCTTCATGGGCGCGTACAAGGCGGCGGAGGCATTCTTCGAGCCCTTCGTCTCGTTTTGCCGCTACCTGCCCGCGTCGGCCTTCATCCCGCTGCTGATCCTGTGGGCCGGCATCGGCGAGGCGCAGAAGGTGCTGGTGATCTTTATCGGTTCCTTCTTCCAGATCGTGCTGATGGTGGCGGTGACGGTGGGCGGCGCGCGGCGCGACCTGGTGGAGGCGGCCTACACGCTGGGCGCCAACAGCAGCGGCATCGTGCGGCGCGTGCTGATCCCGGGCGCCGCGCCGGAGATCGCCGAGATCCTGCGCCTGGTGCTGGGCTGGGCCTGGACCTATGTCATCGTGGCCGAGCTGATCGGCTCGTCCTCCGGCATCGGCCATATGATCACCGACAGCCAGGCGCTGCTCAACACCGGGCAGATCATCTTCGGCATCATCGTGATCGGTTGCATCGGCCTGGTCTCCGACCTGGCTTTCAAGCTGGCCAACCAGCGCCTGTTTCCGTGGAGTTCGATCAAATGAGCGCGCTGTCCATCCAGCAGGTCTCGCGTACCTTCGTCAATCCGCGCGGCGGCCAGACCCTGGCTCTGCAGCCGACCGATTTTGAAGTGGCGGACAACGACTTCGTCACCATCCTTGGCCCCTCGGGCTGCGGCAAGTCCACGCTGCTGCGCATCGTCGCCGGGCTGGATACGCCCACCACCGGGCGCGTGCTGCTCGACGGGCAGGAAGTCACCGGCCCGGGCGCGGAGCGCGGCATGGTGTTCCAGTCGTACACGCTGTTCCCGTGGCTGACCATCGAGCAGAACGTGCGCTTTGGCCTGCGCGAGCGCGGCATGAGCGAGGCCGACCAGCGCGAGCGCAGCGACTTCTTTATCCAGCGCGTGGGCCTGCGCGGCTTCGAGCATCACTTCCCCAAGCAGCTCTCGGGCGGCATGCAGCAGCGCACGGCCATTGCCCGGGCGCTGGCCAACGACCCCAAGATCCTGCTGCTGGACGAGCCCTTCGGCGCGCTGGACAACCAGACCCGCGTGCTGATGCAGGAACTGCTGCTGGGCATCTGGGAAGCCTCGCGCAAGACGGTGCTGTTCGTCACGCACGATATCGACGAGGCCATCTTCATGGCCAACCGCGTGGCGGTGTTCTCGGCGCGGCCTGGCCGCATCAAGCGCACCATCGATGTGGACTTCCCGCATCCGCGCCACTATACGATCAAGACCTCGCCGGCGTTCTCGGAACTCAAGGCGGTACTGACCGAGGAAATCCGCGCCGAGGCCATGGCCAGCGCCGAGCACTGAGTTGCCAACCAAGCCATGAAAGCTGCCACCGCCAACCGCCGGGGTGTTCCCGATTCCCCTCCCGCCGCGCTTTACCAGCAGGTGAAGGAGTACATCGCGCGCCATATCCAGAGCCGCGCGTGGCAGCCTGGCGATCGCGTGCCGTCCGAGCAGGAACTGGTGACCCGCTTCGGCGTGTCGCGCATGACGGTGAACCGCGCGCTGCGCGAGCTGGCCGAGCAGGGCCGGGTGGTGCGCGTGGCTGGCGTGGGCACCTTCGTGGCGGAGCACAAGCCGCAGTCGACGCTGCTCAACGTGGTCAACCTGCAGGACGAGATCCGCATGCGCGGACATGACTACGCTTGCGACGTCATGGTGGTGGAACGCGTGGCTGCCTCCATCGAGGTTGCGGCCGCACTGGATCTGCGCACCGGTGAATCGGTGTTCCACTCCGTGTGCGTGCACCGCGAGGACGGCGTGCCGGTGCAGCTCGAAGACCGCTATGTGAACCCGCGCGTCGCGCCGGACTTTATCAACCAGGATTTCGCCGCCGCCGATGCGGTGAAGCCCGGCGAATACCTGCTGCGCCACGTGCCCTATGATCAGATCGAGCACGTGGTCGATGCCATCTCCGCCACGGCGGAGCAAGCCACCCAACTGGAAATGCCGGCTACCCAGCCGTGCCTGCTGCTGACCCGCCGCACCTGGACGGGCGGCACCCCCGTGACCTTTGTACGTTGCCTGCACCCAGGCAACCGTTACCGCCTAGGCAGCCGATTCCGCGCCGATGGCAACCCGGCCTTCGGCTGAACCCGCCGTGGGCCGTTAATTTTTTCAGATCCACCAGCCAACGCACGAACCCGGCTGTATAGACAGGGACATACAAATGAGCGCCACCCAAGCCAACCAAACTTCCCGCCCGCTGCTGACCTTGCAGCCCGGCTCCGTCACGCTGGCCGACCTGCGCCGCATCCATCGCGGCGAAGTGAGCCTGGTGATGGATGCATCCGCATGGGCTGGCGTGCGTGCGTCCCAGGCCACCGTGCAGGACATCATCGACGCCGATGCCGTGGTCTACGGCATCAACACCGGCTTCGGCAAGCTGGCGCAAACGCGCATTCCGCATGACAAGCTGGCGGAGCTGCAGCGCAACCTGGTGTTGTCGCACAGCGTGGGCACCGGCGCGGACCTGAACAGCGACACCGTGCGGCTGATCCTGGCGATCAAGGCCGTGAGCCTGGCGCGCGGCCATTCCGGCATCCGTCCCGAAATCATCGAGGCGCTGCTGGCGCTGGCCAACTCGGGCGTCACGCCGTGCATTCCGGCCAAGGGCTCGGTGGGCGCGTCGGGCGATCTCGCGCCGCTGGCGCATATGTCGTGCACGCTGATCGGCGTGGGCGAGGTGATGATCGACGGCGTGCGCCGCCCGGCCGCCGAAGGGCTGGCCCACGCGGGCCTGGCGCCCTTCACGCTGGGCCCCAAGGAGGGATTGGCGCTGCTCAACGGCACGCAGGTTTCCACCGCGCTGGCGCTGGCGGGCCTGTTTGCCGCCGAAGACATCTTCGCTGCCGGGCTGGTGGCGGGCGCGCTGTCGCTCGAAGCCATCAAGGGCTCGGTCAAGCCGTTCGACGCCCGCATCCACGCCGCGCGCGGCCAGGCCGGGCAGATCGCCGTGGCCGGCGCCGTGCGCGCGCTGCTCGATGGCAGCAAGATCGTGGACTCGCACGTGAGCTGCGGCCGCGTGCAGGACCCGTACTCCATCCGCTGCCAGCCGCAGGTGATGGGCGCCTGCCTGGACAACCTGCAGCACGCCGCGCGCGTGCTGCAGATCGAAGCCAACGCCGCGTCCGACAATCCGCTGGTGTTCCCGGAGCAGGGCGACGTGATCTCGGGCGGCAACTTCCACGCCGAGCCGGTGGCGTTTGCCGCCGACATCATCGCGCTGGCCATCGCCGAGATCGGCGCGATCTCCGAGCGCCGCCTCGCGCTGCTGCTCGATTCCGGCCTGTCCGGCCTGCCGCCGTTCCTGGTGCGCGACGGTGGCCTGCATTCGGGCTTCATGATCGCGCAGGTCACTGCCGCCGCGCTGGCGTCCGAGAACAAGTCGCTGGCGCATCCTGCCAGCGTGGACAGCTTGCCGACGTCGGCCAACCAGGAGGACCATGTGTCGATGGCCACCTACGGCGCGCGCCGCCTGGGCGATATGGCGGAGAACACCGCCGTGGTGGTCGGCATCGAAGCCATGGCCGCCGCGCAGGGCATCGAGTTCCACCGCCCGCTGGAATCCTCGCCGCTGATCGAGACCGAGATCGCACGCATCCGCGAGCGCGTGGCCTTTGTGGAAGGCGACCGCTACTTCGCACCGGATATCGAGGCAATGAAGCAGTGGGTGCAGCAGGGTGATGCGGGTGCCGGCTGGCCCGAGTCCGTGCGGCAGGTGCTGCCGTCGCAGGTGGGCGTGGCGTAAGCCGCCGTGCTGAAGAAAACAATTGGCTTCGCTTCAAGTGGCTCCTAGCCAAACCGCCCCTCTCCCCAACCCTCTCCCCGTGAGGGGAGAGGGAGCGACAACCGTCGTCATTCCAGATGGCTTTGGCGCATCGTGCCGGCTTCGGCCAATGCCGCCGGGTTGCTCCCCTCTCCCGCTTGTGGGAGAGGGGCTGGGGGAGAGGGCGGGCGCCCCCGAATGCGACGCCCCACAAATCACCGCAGCGCAGGGTTGAACCCAACACGCAGGAGAACCAGACATGAACGCCAACGAACACCAATTCACCAAAGCGGCCCCCCTGCGTGGCCAGCGCGAGATCCGCGCGCCGCGCGGCACCGAGCTGCACTGCAAGAACTGGCTGATCGAAGCCGCCTACCGCATGCTCCAGAACAACCTGGATCCCGATGTGGCCGAGCGCCCGCAGGACCTGGTGGTGTACGGCGGCATCGGCAAGGCGGCGCGCAACTGGGAGTGCTTTGACGCCATTCTCGACAGCCTGCGCAACCTGGGCGAGGAAGAATCGCTGCTGGTGCAATCCGGCAAGCCGGTGGGCGTGTTCCGCACCCATGCCGACGCGCCGCGCGTGCTGATTGCCAACTCCAACCTGGTGCCGCACTGGGCCACCTGGGACAAGTTCAACGAGCTGGACCGCGCCGGCCTGATGATGTACGGCCAGATGACTGCCGGCTCGTGGATCTATATCGGCACGCAGGGCATCGTGCAGGGCACCTTCGAAACCTTTGTCGAAGCCGGCCGCCAGCATTACAACAACGATCTCACCGGCAAGTGGATCCTCACCGCCGGCCTCGGCGGCATGGGCGGCGCGCAGACGCTGGCCGGCGTGCTGGCCGGCGCATGCGTGCTGGCGATCGAGTGCCAGGAGTCGCGCATCGACTTCCGCCTGCGCACGCGCTATGTCGACAAGAAGGCCACCAGCATCGACGAAGCGCTGGCCATGATCGAAGAAGCCACGCGCAACAAGCAGGCCATCTCCGTCGGCCTGCTCGGCAACGCTGCCGAGATCATGCCGGAGCTGGTCAAACGCGCGCAGGCCGGCGGCATGCGCCCGGACATCGTCACCGACCAGACCTCGGCGCACGACCTGGTCAACGGCTACCTGCCGGCGGGCTGGACCGTCGGGCAATGGGAAGCCGCGCGCACGACCGATCCCAAATCGGTCGAGGCCGCTGCCAAGACTTCCATCGTCAAGCACGTGCAGGCCATGCTGGCCTTCCAGCAAATGGGCGTGCCCACGCTGGACTACGGCAACAACATCCGTCAGGTCGCCTTTGACGAAGGCGTGGCCAATGCCTTCGATTTCCCGGGGTTCGTGCCGGCGTATATCCGCCCGCTGTTTTGCCGAGGCAAGGGCCCGTTCCGCTGGGTTGCGCTATCGGGCGACCCCGAGGACATCTACAAGACCGATGCCAAGATGAAGGAGCTGTTCCCCGAAGACGCGCACCTGCACCGCTGGCTGGACATGGCGCGCGACCGCATCGCCTTCCAGGGCCTGCCCGCGCGCATCTGCTGGGTGGGACTGGACGAGCGCCACCGCGCGGGCCTGGCCTTCAACGAGATGGTGAAGAACGGCGAGCTGAAGGCGCCGATCGTGATCGGCCGCGACCACCTGGATTGCGGCTCGGTTGCCAGCCCCAACCGCGAGACCGAAGCCATGCGCGACGGCTCCGACGCCGTGTCCGACTGGCCGCTGCTCAACGCGCTGCTCAACACCGCGGGCGGTGCCACGTGGGTCAGCCTGCATCACGGCGGCGGCGTGGGCATGGGCTTCTCGCAGCATTCGGGCGTGGTGATCGTCTGCGACGGCACTGACGCCGCGGCCAAGCGCATCGAACGCGTGTTGTGGAACGACCCTGCCACCGGCGTGATGCGCCACGCCGACGCCGGCTACGAAAGCGCGATCGACTGCGCCCATGAGAAGGGCCTGAACCTGCCGATGGTGCCGAAGGCGGCAGGCGCATGAACGGCGTCGAACGTTTCTCGCTCGGCGCGCTGGCCGCGCAGCCCTGGAAGAACGGCGGCGGCGTCACCCGCGAGATCGCGGCGTGGCCGCCGGGCGCCGGCATGGACGCATTCCTGTGGCGCGTGAGCGTGGCCGACATCGCCGCCGATGGGCCGTTCTCCGCCTTTCCCGGCATCGATCGCCAGATCGTGCTGCTGGACGGCGAGGGCGTACGCCTGCTGGCTGACGATGGCAGCTTCGATCATCGCCTCGATACCGTTGGCGAGCCCTTTGCCTTTGCCGGCGAGCGCGGCGTGCAAGCCACGCTGCTGGATGGCACCACGCGCGACTTCAATGTGATGACGCGGCGCGGCCAGTGCCGCGCGAGCGTGGTCGCGGCGCGCGACGAATTCACGATCGCGCCCGGCGCGCATGCGGTGTTGTTGTTTGTGGTTGAGGGGGCATGGCGCCACGGCGTTGCCGGCCAGGGCGGCCAAGCCGTGCTGGCCAGTGACGACGGCATGCTGTTTGCCGAAGGCGTAGCGGTGCCATATCGCCTGCAGGCGATGTCGGAGCCCGCGCTTTGCCTGTGCGTCACCCTGGAACTGGAATTGGAGAACCCGCAATGAACCTGAACCCGGCGCAGGCCGCCGTTACCTCTTTGTCCGCCGACGGCGTCTGGCATCGCTGCCACCTGCTGCCCGACGGCGATCCCGCCAAGGCCATCCGTGACGCCGCGCTGGTCGTGCAGCAAGGCTGCATCGTGTGGCTCGGCGCGCAGGCAGCGCTGCCGCAGGCATACGCAGCGCTGCCGCGCCATGACGCGGGCAACGCCTGGATCACGCCGGGCCTGGTCGACTGCCACACCCACCTGGTGTACGGCGGGCAGCGCGCCGACGAATTCGCCATGCGCCTGGCCGGCGCAGGCTATGAGGAAATCGCGCGCGCCGGCGGCGGCATCGTCTCCACCGTGCGCGCCACCCGCGCCGCCGATGAAGACACGCTGTTCGCGCTGGCCGCCGCGCGTCTCGCGCCGTTGCTGGCCGAAGGCGTGACCACGCTGGAGATCAAGTCCGGCTACGGCCTGGACCTCGCCAGCGAGCGCAAGCAGCTGCGCGTGGCGCGCCGCCTGGGCGAGGCCTTCGGCGTGACGGTGCATACCACCTTCCTCGGCGCGCACGCGCTGCCGCCGGAATACGCGGGCCGCGCCGACGACTACATCACGCTGGTGTGCGAAACCATGATGCCCGCGCTGGCCGAAGAGGGCCTCATCGACGCGGTGGACGCCTTCTGCGAATCCGTGGGCTTCAGCCTGGCGCAGACCGAGCGCGTGTTCCAGGCTGCCGAGCGCCACGGCTTGCGCGTCAAGCTGCACGCCGAGCAACTCAGCAACCTGGGTGGCACCGCGCTGGCGGCGCGTTACCGCGCGCTGTCGGCCGATCACCTGGAACATCTCGATGAGGCCGGCGTCGTTGCCATGGCCGGGTCGGGCACGGTGGCGGTCCTGCTGCCGGGCGCCTATTATTTCCTGCGTGACACCAACCTGCCGCCGATCGACCTGCTGCGCCGGCATGGCGTGCCGATGGCGATCTCCACCGATCACAATCCCGGTACGTCGCCCGTCACTTCGCTGCTGCTGATGATGAATATGGCGTGCACCCTGTTCAGGCTGACCGTGCCCGAAGTGCTGGCAGGCGTCACCACGCACGCCGCGCGCGCGCTGGGCGCATCCGACCGGCACGGCTTGCTGGCCGCCGGGCGCGCCGCCGATTTCGTGCTGTGGAATGTCGATTCGCCGGCCGAGCTGGCCTACTGGTTCGGGCGCAATCCCGCCGCCGCCGTGGTGCGCCAGGGCAAGGTCTATCCCGCCGCCACGCCAGCGCAAGGAGTACGGCCATGAACGCCGGAAGCCTGTTTGCCGCGCAGGCCTTGCTGCCCACGGGCTGGGCCAGCGATGTACTGCTGGCCTGGGACGACGCCGGCGCATTCACGACGGTACAGGCCGGCGCGAAACCCGCCGTGGACGTGCCGCGCGCCGCCGGGCCGCTGTTGCCGGGCATGCCCAATCTGCATTCGCACGCGTTCCAGCGCGGCTTTGCCGGGCTGACCGAGTTCCGCAGCGAGACGCTGGCCGACGGCCAGGAGGGCGACTCCTTCTGGAGCTGGCGCAAGCTGATGTACCGCTTCGCGCTGCGGCTTTCGCCCGATACGCTGGAAGCCATCGCCACGCAGCTCTATATCGAGATGCTGCGCGCAGGCTACACCAGCGTTTGCGAATTCCACTACGTGCATCACGACACGCACGGCAAGCCTTACGCCGACCCTGCCGAGATGTCGCTGCGCCTGCTGCGCGCCGCGCGGACCGCTGGCATCGGCATCACGCTGCTGCCGGTGCTGTACCAGACGGCCGGCTTCGGCGACAAGCCCGCGGTGCCGGATCAGCGCCGCTTCCTGCATGAGACGCACGCCATGCTCGCCTTGCTCGGCCGGCTGGCCCCGCAATGCCATGGCCAGGCTCGCCTGGGACTTGCCCCGCACTCGCTGCGCGCGGTGCCGCCGCAGAGTCTTGCCGACGCCGTGGCGGGCCTGCACGCGCTGGATGCAACAGCGCCGGTGCACATCCATATCGCCGAGCAGCAGCGCGAGGTCGACGAGTGCATCACGCTCACGGGCACACGCCCGGTGGCATGGCTGCTCGACCATGCCGAGGTGGATGCGCGCTGGTGCCTGGTGCACGCCACGCACCTGGACTGGGACGAACGGCGGCGGCTGGCGCACAGCGGCGCGGTGGCCGGCATCTGTCCGACCACCGAGGCCAACCTGGGCGATGGGGTATTCGATGCCGCGCCCTACCTGGGGCAGGGCGGTGTCTGGGGCATCGGCTCGGACAGCCACGCCAGCGTCAGCGTGGTGGAAGAGCTGCGGCTGTTCGAGTACGGCCAGCGGCTGGCGCTGCAAAAGCGCAACGTGCTGGCTTCGGACGCGCACAAGCAGGTGGCGGACCGCCTTTACCTTGATGCCGCCTTTGGTGGCGCGCGTGCGTCGGGCCGGGATATCGGCGCGATTGCCGTCGGGCAGCAGGCGGATTTCGTCGTGCTGGACGGGGCGCATCCCGCGCTCTCAGGTTTGTCGGGCAGCCAGGCGCTGGCGGTCCATGTGTTCACCAACCATGGGCATGAGACACTAGCGGAAGTCCGCACGGCGGGCCGCACGCGCGTGCAGCATGGTATGCACGCCTTGCAGGCTGACGCTGGCAAGCGCTTTGCCGCTGCGCGCGCCAGCCTGCTGACTGACTAAAACCCGGCGCACCACGCGGCCTGAAGCTTGATGCTACAAGCTTCAGGCCCGTATTGATGAGCACTGCGCCTTTATGTTGCAAAGTAGCAAACAAGAAAACATGGCCTTCTCGACCGATACCCCCGCTTTCACCCTGCATCGCGGCACGCGCCCGATGCTGGTGTCGATGCCGCACGTCGGCACCCACCTGCCGGCCTCCGTGTCCGACCGGCTGACCGCCGAGGCACGCACCGTGCCCGATACCGACTGGCACCTGGAGCGCCTGTACGATTTCGCGCGCGAGCTCGGCGCCTCCATCCTGGTGGCCACCCACTCGCGCTACGTGGTGGACCTGAACCGCCCGCCCGACAACGCCAATCTCTACCCCGGCCAGGACACCACCGGCCTGTGCCCGGTCGATACCTTCGACAAGACGCCGATCTACGCCGACGCCATCGGCCTGCCCGCCGACGATGAAATCGCCGCGCGCCGCGACGCCATCTGGCGCCCGTACCACGGCGCGCTCGCTGAAGAACTGGCCCGCTTGCGCGCCGAGCATGGCACGGTGGCGCTGTGGGACGCGCATTCGATCCGCTCGGTGCTGCCGCGCTTTTTCGAGGGCAAGCTGACCGACTTCAACCTGGGCACCGCCAATGGTGCCAGCTGCGACGCCGCGCTGGCCAACCAGCTGCTGGATATCGCTGGCGCGTTGCCTGGCTATACGTCGGTGCTTAACGGGCGCTTCAAGGGAGGCTATATCACGCGGCAGTACGGGGTGCCGGCGCAAGGTGTGCAAGCCGTGCAGCTGGAGTTGACGCAGTCGGCCTATATGAGCGAGAGCTATCCTTTCGCCTATGACGAAGCGCGGGCTACGCGGATCCAGCCTACGCTGAAGATGATGCTGGAGACGGTGTTGGGGTACGTGGAGGCGCGTTAAGTCTGCTGGCCCCGCTGACGCGGGGGGGCGTCTCTTGTGCTTCTGTGGGCGGGGTTTTACTGCTTCTAGCTGCTGTCGCGGCTGTGCGGTGTTGGCCGATTTAGAACGTGTGAGATGTCACTTCTCTTTACTCGTAAAGAGAAGTAACCAAGAGAAAGCGATCCTTGCAGGAGGCTGGCTTGTCGGGGTTGCGTAGCCCGGTAGTTTCGTCGTCAGGCCCCGGGTTTTAATAGCCTCATGGCGGTACCGATTTGAATGGCCACGATCCTGCGGATGGCGCTGGTTTCGTGGTGAGGCTGCTCGGTAGCGGCATCCCTGCTCATTCACGCATCTGCCGGTACCGGTTCGCAGCGCCACGATATATCACGCTACGATGGTTTCGTGGTGGGGTGGGCGCGGTGGAAGAATTCCTCGGTCTTTCATTCCGGTGCCACCGCGCCCACGACGAAAACGGAACGCTTGCAACTTCGTGGCGAGTCACTCCGCGAGCGACAGACGGCTTGAAGCTCGTGGTGGCCGCTACCGGGGGGACCACCACGAATCCCTGGGCATTGGCTGGGTCGTGGTGCTCTGAACCGGTAACGGCACGAGTCCGTTAGCACCCGGGGCCGTACGACGAAACCATTGGGGTTCCCAATGACGCCACGCCAGCCTCCTGCAAGGATCGCTTTCTTTTGGTTACTTTTCTTTACGAGTAAAGAAAAGTGACATCTCACACGTTCCAAAACGGCCAACACCGTACAGCCGCGCCAGCAGCTAGAAGCAGTAAAACCCCGCCCACTAGAGACGCCCCCCGCGTCAGCGGGGCCACCGGCCGCGTTCCCACACCTACAGCAACGAATCCGCCAACCGGCAAAGATTCTGCCAGGTCCGCGTATGCAGCGGCCGCCGCTGCCAAACCGCCCGCACCACCGTCTCACTATTGGCCAGATACCGCTGCTGGATCCGCCGCATGCGCGCTACCACATCACGGTCATAGATCACTAGCGCGGCCTCTGCATTGAGCGCGAACGACCGGATATCCATATTGGTCGATCCCACCATGGCAACTTCATCGTCAATGGTGACGTGCTTGGCATGCAGGAAGGCGGGGCGGTACAAGTGGATCTGCACCCCCGAGTCCAGCAGCACGCCGAAGTAAGCCTCCTGCGCGGCCTGCGTGAAGCGCTGGTCGATCCGTTGCGACAGCACCAGGTGCACCGCCACGCCACGGTAGCAGGCCAGGTGCAGCGCTTGCAGGAACGCTTCATCCGGCACGAAGTAGGGCGTGGTGATGACCACTTCGCTGCGCGCGCGGTGGATCATGCTGATCAGCGCCATCTGCGCGTTCTGCGTGCCGTAGCCAGGGCCGCTGGGCAGCATCTGCGCGATGTGCGGGCCTTGCGCCTCCATGGGCGGGAAGCTGTCGAGGCCGAAGTTGCCGTCGCCGGTTTCCAGGTAGCGGTCGGCCAGGAAGACCGCTTGCAGCTCCGCCACCACTGGCCCGGTCACGCGCGCCACCAGCTCTTCATTGGGCAGTCCGGGCATCGACTCGGCATCGATCACGTTTTGCGAGCCGATGTAGCCAATGCTGCCATCCACCACCAGGATCTTGCGGTGATTGCGCAGGTCGAAGCGCGCGCTCTTGCCTTTGAGCACCGCCATCAGCGAGCGCATGGGCAGGGCCTGCACCACCTCCACGCCGCCGTCGCGCAGCGTATCGGCAAACATGCGCCAGCCCGCGCGCGCGCCCAGCGCATCCACCAGCAGGCGGCAGCGCACGCCCCGCGCGCTGGCCCGCAGCAGGGCGTCGGTAAAGGCGCGGCCGGTTGCGTCGGCGGCGTAGATATAGACCAGCAGATGGACCTGGTGCCTGGCGCCGTCGATATCGGCAATCATCGCGGCCACCGTCGCGTCATAGTCGTCGAGCAGCGTCACGGCATTGCCGCGCATCGGCGAGTAGGAGCCGAGCCGCTCGATCAGGCCGGCCGCATCGGCGGCAACGGCGGCGGGCAGCGGCTGCAATGGCGCGAAGCGTGCCACCCGGTCACGCACGCTTGCGATGCCTTGGTTGATGCGGGCCAGCTTGAGCCGGCGCGACTTGGGATAGTAGATGCGGCCGAACAGCGCATAGAGCACCAGCCCCAGCCATGGCAGGAAGAAGATCAGCAGCAGCCAGGTGCGCGCGGCCGCCGGGGCACGGCGCTGTGGCACGTAGACCAGCATGGCCAGGCGGATCGCCCATTCCGCCAGTGTGAACAGCGAGGGCCACCACCAGGAAAAGCCCACCGGCATGGCGCCTTGCAGCGAGGCGACCCAAGGCGCAGGCAGGAAGGTATCTAGAAGGGAAGGGGACATGCGGCTCGGCGGCTCGGCTCTGGTAGGGCGGACCGCCCACCATACCAGAGCCGTGCGTTGGAGCGTGTGTCAGGCGGATGCCGGATCATGCCGGCATCCGCCTGACACAGCCTATGGCTTACTTCTTCGTCACGTCCTTGCGCGCCTTGCTGCCCGTGGCCTTGTTGTACCGCTCCACGTACTCCTCGAACAGCTTGCGGATCGAACGGCCGATCTTCACGTAGTCCGATTCATTGAGGTTGGCCAGCGACACGCGGCCGGAGGGATGGCGCGTGCCAAAGCCGCGGCCCGGCAAGCAGCACCACACCCGCTGCCTCGGCGAGGCGGAACAGCAGCTCCACCGGCTCGGCGGAGTTGAGCACCCATTTGACGAAGTCCGGGCCGATGGCCTTGCCGCCGAGCTGCTCGATGTCGAGCAGCGTGTAGTAGTCCACGGCATTGGGGTCATCGTTGTCCGGCGCAATGCCGATCTCGCGGTACAACGCGGCCTTGCGGTTGCGGATCAGGCGCTTCATCGCGGCCTTGTACTCGTCATGCGTGTCCATCAGCGAGAACAGCGAGAACAGCACCATCTGCACCTGCTGCGGCGTGGACAGCCCGGCCGTGTGGTTCAGCGCCACGGTGCGGCTGTCGGCGACCAGGCGGTCGATGAACTTGAGCTTGTCCGGCTCGGTGGTGATGGAGTTGTAGCGCTTGTGCAGGCCGTCGTGCTGGGGCTTGGGCAGCTTGGCGATCAGCGCGTCGAAGACGTTGTCCTGGTGCGTGGCGATGACGCCGAGGCGCCAGCCTGTTGCGCCAAAGTACTTGGAGAACGAGTACACCAGGATGGTGTTTTTGGGGCACATCGCGAACAGCGAGACGAAGTTGTCGGCAAAGGTGCCATACACATCGTCGGTCAGGATGATCAGGTCCGGCCGCTCTTCCACGATCGAGGCCAGGTACTCCAGGCTCTCGTCGCTCATGCGCACCGACGGCGGGTCGCTCGGGTTCACCAGGAAGAATGCCTTGACCTTGGGGTCGCGCAGCTTGTCGAGCTCCTTGTTGGCGTATTGCCAGTGCTGGTTCGGGTCCGCGTCGATCGACAGCTGGCGAGCTTGATCAGCTCGTCCTTGAGTTCGAAGGGCGAAAGGCTCGCCAGCTTGGAAAGGTCAGGTTTGGTCATGACAGGCTCCAGGGGTAAGGCTTGTTGGGGGTGGACCTGGCCGGCGCGGCCGGGCCCGGGAAGGCAAAGAGTGCTTGTGCGGGGGGGCTGCTGCTGGCTTGCAGGCGCACCGCGCTACACCAGGCCGACCACCAGCGGCCCCAGCAGGGTCAGCAGTACGTTGGCCAGTGCGTAGGTGATGGCGAAGGGCACTGTTGGCACCGGGCTTTCCGCCTTGTCCAGGATGCCGCCGAAGGCCGCGTTGGCGCTGCGCGAGCCCGACAGCGCGCCGGCCAGCAGTGCGGCGTTGTCGTACTTGAGCACGTAGCGGCCGAACAGCATGGTGAGAAACAGCGGCAGCAGCGTCACCACCGCGCCCAGCAGGAAGATGGTCAGCCCGCTTTGCTTGAGCGTGGTCACCGCCTGCAGCCCGGAGTTGATGCCGACGATGGCAACAAAGGCCGCCAGCCCGAAGTCCTTGAGCAACTGGCAGGCCACCGTCGGCATGGTCTGGATGCATGGCCATGCTCGATGGGACACTTGTTCGACAGGCATCCGGCGCAAGCCTCTGGAGATGACGCCACTGCGGATTGTTCGCCCGCATCTACCATACGGAGATGTTCCTCGCTCGCCGCGAAGCCAGCGCCGCTCCCCGGTACGGAAGCACTGCGGCGCCGAGGCGCTGAGGTGCTGAGGCACAGAAACCGGAGGCCACCATGCAAGCCAATCACCCCCCCGCGATCCGCCGCATCAACATCGCGTTGCAAGGGGGCGGCACCCACGGGGCATTCAGCTGGGGCGTGCTGGACCGGCTGCTGGAAGACAAGCGCATCGGCATCGACGGCATCAGTGGCACCAGCGCCGGTGCCGTCAACGCCACCGTGCTCGCCTACGGCCTGGCAAGCGGTGGGCCGGAAGGCGCGCGGCAGGCCCTGGAGACGTGCTGGCGCAATGTGTCCGACTGCGCGAAGCTGAGTCCCCTGCAACCTACCTGGCTGGACCGGTTGATGGGTGCCGGCGGCAATATGGAGATGTCGCCCGCGTGGATGATGTTCGACCATCTCACGCGCTTTTACTCGCCTTACCAGCTCAATCCTTGCAATCTCAACCCGCTGCAGAACATCCTGGATGAGACCATCGATTTCGAGGTGCTGCGCCGCAGCAAGAGCGTCAAGCTGTTCCTTTGCGCAACCAATGTGCTGCGCGGGCGCATCCGCGTGTTCAGCACTGGCGAGGTCTGCGCCAAGGCCGTGATGGCTTCGGCCTGCCTGCCGACGCTGTTCCAGGCCGTGGAGATCGACGGCGAGTATTACTGGGACGGCGGTTACATGGGCAACCCGCCAATCTATCCGCTGATCTATGAGACCGACAGCCGCGATGTGCTGATCATCCGCCTCAACCCGATCCACATTCCCCAGGTGCCTGTCACGGCACGCGAAATCCTGGACCGTATCAACACGCTCAGCTTCAACTCCTCGTTGATGCGCGAGATGCGCGCCATCGAGTTCATCACCCGGCTGATCGATGAAGGCGCGCTCGACCCGTCACGCTACCGCCGCATGCTGATCCACAGCATCGATGCAGAAACCGAGATGGCGCGGCTGGGCGCGCCCAGCAAGTTCAACGCGGACTGGGCCTTCCTGCGCGGCCTGTTCACGCTCGGGCGCGAGCGGGCCGACGCCTGGCTCGCGGCAAACTTCGAGGCACTTGGCCAGCACTCTTCGATCGATATCGCTGAAACATTCCTTTGAGCGTTTGGCCGCGTACTACCATCAGTGCAGGGCGCCGCGCGAGGCGCGCGAACGGGTTGAGACGCGAACAGGTTGAGACACAAACAGGTTGAGACACATATGGACCGGGAATCGATACCTGCGCAGGCCGACGCAGACGGGTCCGTGCTGTTCGCGGATGTCAGCAGCAGCACAAAGCTATATGAGAAGGCCGGCAATGCGGCTGCCTTCGGCGCAATCGGGCAGTGCATCGCCCTGATGAAATCCTGTTCGTCGGCGCAGCAAGGCCGGGTCGTGAAGACGATCGGGGACGAAGTCATGGTGTTGTTCCCGTCCGCCGAAAATGCCATGCAGGCTGCACTCGACATGCAAGTGGCGATTGCCGAACTGCCGCCGGTATCCGGCCTGCCCATGTCGATCCATATCGGCTTTCACCACGGCCCGATCCTGCGCGACGCATCGGGCGATGTATTTGGTGACACGGTGAACCTTGCCGCGCGCCTCTCCAAACTCGCATCGCAAGGGCAGATCATCACCAGCAAGGATGCCGTGGCACATCTGCCGGCGACGCTGCGCCAGGTGATGCGCTACCTCTACCCGATACAGGTGCGCGGGAAGGAAGCGCCCGTGGAATTGTTCGAAGCGATATGGCAAGAGAACGCAGACATGACGATTCTCGCCGACGTAAGCCGGCGCGCGATCCGCCCCGCGCTGCTAACGCTGCGGTATCGGCAGATGGAGGTTCGCATGAACGGCGCCTCGCCGCCGGTCACGATAGGGCGCGACGCCGCGATGACGATCGTCGTCGCGGATCCGCAGACATCGCGGTTCCATGCAACGGTCGAGTTCCGCGCGGGTAAATACATGCTGATCGACCGAAGCGCGAATGGCACGCATGTCGCCATCGATGGCGATGACGAAATCATCCTGCGCCGTGATGAGGTCGCGCTCAGAGGGCACGGCTGGATTACGTTTGGGCAGTCGATGGCTGGCGCCGGGGAGCGGGTTGAGTTTTTTCCCGCATAGCGTCGGGCCAGCACCCTTTGGGCGTATCGGCTTGTTTCTTTTGGGAAATGTAGTGGTGCCCGGGGTCGGACTCGAACCGACACGCCTTGCGGCGGGGGATTTTGAGTCCCCTGCGTCTACCTGTTTCACCACCCGGGCTGAGTGGGTGCTGGCGGATTTGCCGGGAGTCCGGCGTACCAGCACGGTGCTGAGCCGGGAATTATGCCGCAAATCCTGCCGGGCCACAACTGGCCCCGGTAGCGGACCCCCAACGCGCCCCATCCGCGGCCCTGGCGCGTCCGCTTGTCCCGCGTCGCCCGGCTGCGATCGCAGGATTCAGGCGGCTTCCGGGCGGTACGGCGGATGAGATCGCCGAAGGTGGGCTAGCCGCGCAGGCGCGCCGAGTCGTGGCAGGCGCGGGCCGGTGGCCTCGGTGAAGACGGAATGGGTCTTCTGGCGGCAGAGCAGGTCCATGGCCAGGGCGGTCCGTTCACCCTGGCTTCACACTTTTAATCACATATTTGTTCTTTACTGATAGTTCATCGTGAAAGTCGCACGACCATTTGCAGTTCCCGCTTTCACCGAGGGCGTGGTCTGGATGTACCGGGCTGTCAGCGGTATGGTGAATGTGCCATTACCAGTTGAACCTGCCTTCCACTGATTCTTATTGCCCGCGGCGCTGGAATCCGGGCCATATTTGATCACCGTGCTCCCATTTAAAACCTGAATGCCAACGCCGGTGGCAGTGGAGTCCTTGGTAAGGGACAGGGTATCTGAAACGTTACTTGGATCGGTCTGGTCGGTCAGCGTCGTATAGATATTTGTTTTTGTTCCGGTATCTCCGCCAGAGCACTGCAGTACGATATCAAATGGCTGGCTTGGTGACGTTTTTCCGACTCCGCTAAAGACGTTGACATTCACGTCTCGAAGACGGACCGCAATCGATGGCGTCGATACCTTGCATGTCGGGATAGTTGGCTGTATTACGACGCTGCCCCCCCAAGAGTAGGTGGCATAATCACCGTCATAGTACCAGTGCGCAAACATTCCTGACAATATCCCGCCGCCGGTAATTGAGCCTGTCTTTATAAGTTCAACGGACAACGTATGGTTTACCATTCCTCCCGACTCGATTACGCAGACGCCTGGAAAATATTGCGTCCAACACATTTGCTGGCCGATTACCGGATCACGCATCTTGAAACGATACGAAATACCGGGTATGCCAGTCTCGTAAAGATTGTTGCCCAGATAGGGTTTTGATCCTGTGATGCCAAATCTAGTGAGCCCTTTCGGACACCAGCGGGCGCCATTAATTGAGCTGGTACTACGAAACTGCGTCTGAATACCTCTACTCCACAGTACCGTCCCGTCCGGGACCGTTGGATCGAAAGCGATTGTCGACGGCGGTGCCATAAGCGTCGTGTAGGGACACGCTAGTTGGGCTTGCGCTATCGAAGGTATTGCATTCAACAAAATGGCGATGCTAAAAAAGGCAAAAATTCTGATCAGTTTTTTCATCATTCCACCAAATAGACAAGGTTTGGCCAAGGCATCGTCACAAGGCGAATCGCCCGTTGTAACTAGTCCAGGAGCCAGCAAGTATGCGTAAATTATTTTTAGCCGAGAAAAAATCTGATTTCAGGCGCTGCTGTGGCCACAGCTTCTCGTCTCGCATCCCGCGCAAGTTGCGCGAATATTTCGCCTCCCGATTTCTGCTGTGGAATTCGGCTTAAGTGGCGATTTAGATCAATGCGTTGACGTTACTGGGCAGGTCGCCTCAATCTGCTGGCAACGTTCGGAACTCCCCTCTTCTTGCGTGCCGGAAGTGCATAGGCGATGCAACGGCTTTTGATCGCGCAACTGCAGTATATTTTCCGCGGGAAAAAAATAGAATAGGAAAAGTCTTGAATTTGGAGGCAATATTGGTAGGGGTATTGGTAGGGGTATGGGTAGGGGTATGGGTATAGGGGCTCCCTTGTGGTCACCCCAAATCTTCAGCGCGAGGCGATGCCTTTACACGGGCGAAGCGCCAGGGGCGCGGACCCGGCAGGTGGTCCTGGCCGGCGCGCGGATGGCGTTAGACGACGATAGGGCGATGGGGACGGTAGGGCAGATATCCGGGAAGTTGTCGATATCTGACGCTGTGCGAACGCGCTAGCATGCTTGGAGCCGTGGCGCCGCCCGGTTTCTCCCATCCACCCCGGAGCCACATGTCAGCCCAGCCCTCCCTCGCCAGCCTTGCACAGCTGCCGTCGCAGGATCCCGCCTTCTATGCACGCGAATACAACAACCGGGCCAACGTGCCCGACAATGCCGCCCACATGGCCCACTGGGCGGCGTTGTCGCTGCAGGTGCGCAAGCGCGCCGGCTGGCTGGAGGACCTGAGCTATGCCGGTGCCGAGCCTGGCCCGCACGCGGCGGACGAGCGGCTCGATTACTTTCCGGCCGAGCCGGGCGCCACCGATGGGCCGCCGCCGCTGCTGGTGTTCCTCCATGGCGGCTACTGGCGCGCGCTGGACAAGCGCGACCACAGCCTGGTGGCCAATGCGTTGCCGCACTGCGGCGTGTCGGTGGCGGTGATCAATTACTCGCTATGCCCGGCGGTGACGGTGGAGACCATCGTGCTGCAGGCCGTGCGCAGCGTGGCGTGGCTGTACCGGGAGTCCGGCCGGCTTGGCCACGACAAAGCGCGCATTTTCGTGGGCGGGCATTCCGTTGGCGGTCACATGGCCGCGATGATGCTCACCACGCTATGGCCGCGCGTAGGCAGCGATCTGCCGGCCGACCTGGTCAAGGGCGTGGTCTCGGTCAGCGGCCTGCATGACCTGGAGCCGCTGCGCCGGGCGGATTTCCTGCAGGTCGACCTGAAGCTGTCGGAAGGGGATGTCGACCGGCTCTCGCCGGCCTTCCTGCCGCCGGCCACGGCTGCGCCGCTGGTCACCGCGGTGGGCGGGCTGGAGCCGGGCGAATACCACCGGCAGACCGATCTGCTGCGCGCCGGCTGGCCCGCCAACGCGCAGGCAGCGGGCGCGGCGCATGTGCCGATGCCCGACAGGCACCATTTCAACGTGATGCATGATTTCGCCGACAAGGACAGCCCGCTGCTGCTGGCTGTGCGGCGGATGATGGGGGTGGCTTAGCGTCTCCTCTTTGGCCACTCTTCGGCCATTCAGCCCTCCAGCACCCGCAGTAGCGACGACGTATCGTCCTTGCCCCAGCCCTTTTCCATCAGCGTGCCGAGCTGGCGCGAGGTGGCTTGCATGGCCGGCAGCTCCAGCCCGAGCTGGCGTGCAATCTGCGCGGCCAGGCCGAAGTCCTTGTCGTGCAGCCGCGCTTCGATACCGGGGGCAAAGTCGTGGGCGACCATCTTCGGTCCCATCATGTCGAGCATGCGGCTGCCGGCCATGCCGGTGGCCATGGCTTGCAGCACGCGGCCGCTGTCCACCTGCTGCGCCTGCGCGAAGCGCATGGCTTCGGCAATGCCTTCGATATTGACCACCTGCGCGATCTGGTTGCACAGCTTGGCGACTTGCCCCGCGCCATGATCGCCGATGTGGGTGATGGTCTTGCCGAGCAGCGCGAGCAGCGGCCGCACGCGCTCCAGCATCTCGGCCTTGCCGCCCACCATGATGGTGAGGCTGGCGGCCTCGGCGCCGACCGTGCCGCCGGAGACCGGACAGTCCAGTGCTTCGATGCCGCGCTCGGCCAGCCTGGCGGCAATCTCGCGGGTGACGATGGGCGAGATGGTGCTGTGGTCGATGCAGATGGTGCCCGGCGCCGCGCCTTCGATCACGCCGTGCTCGCCCAGCAGCACGGCCTGCACATCGTCCGATGACGTGACGTTGGTAAACACCACCGAGGCGCCGCGCGCGGCTTGCGCCGGCGTGGTGCAGGGCACGGCGCCAAGCGCGCGGGCCGCGTCGGCGGCCTCGGGGCGGCGCACATAGACGCGCACGGCGTGGCCGCCGGCGAGCAGGTGACGCACCATCGGCGTGCCCATGGCACCAAGGCCGATAAAGCCAATCGTCGTATCGTTCATCTCAAACATCCTTACTTGTCTGACGCGTAGGCAAACTTGCCGTCGCGGATCACACCCATTACGCGCGAGCGCTGGTCAAAGCCCTGATGGTCCATCGCGCTCAGGTTCATCACGCCATTGGGAATGGTCAGGTTGGTGGTGGTCTCCAGCGCATCGCGCATGGCGTGGCGGAACTCGCGCGTGCCCGGCTGCGCGCCGCTCTTGCCGGCACGGCGCGCGGCATCGTCCAGCAGGATCCACGCGCCCCAGGCATCGCCGGCGAATTGCGTGATGCTGTCCGTGCCGTACTTCGCTTCATAGCGCGTCACGAAATCCAGCGCCACCTTCTTTACCGGATGGCCGTCCGGCAACTGCCGCGCCACCACCACCGGCCCGGTCGGGAACAGCGTGCCTTCCACATCCTTGCCGCCTACCCGCAGGAAATCCCAGGCGGCGATGCCGTGCGTCTGATACACCTTGCCCTTGTAGCCGCGCTCGGCCAGGGTCTTCTGCGGCAATACCGACGGCGTGCCCGCGCCGGCAATCAGGATTGCATCCGGGGTGGCCGCCATCAGCTTGAGCACCTGGCCGGTCACCGAGGTATCGTTGCGCGAGAAGCGCTCATTGGCCACCACCTTGAGCTTGCGCACCTCCGCCAGCTTGGAGAACTCGCGCCACCAGCTCTCGCCGTAGGCATCGTTGAAGCCGATGAAGCCGACCGTCCTGATGCCGTGGTTGCTCATGTACTCGGTCAGGACCGTAGCCATATGCGAATCGTTTTGCGGCATCTTGAACGCCCAGCGCCGCTTGGGGTCCGACTGCGGCTCGATGATGGCAGCCGACGCAGCCAGCGCCACCATCGGCGTCTCGCCCTCCGCCACGGCATCCAGCGCAGCAATGGCGGTGGGCGTGATGTTGGGGCCCACCACCACATCTACCTTTTCCTCGGAGATCAGCTTGCGCACATTGCGCACGGCCGCGGCCGGGTCGGAACCATCGTCCAGGATCACGTACTGCGCGCGCTGGCCGCCCAGGGTCTGCGGCCACATCATGATCGTGTTCTTGGACGGGATGCCGATGGAGGCGGCCGGGCCGGTGGTGGAGACGTCAATGCCCACGCGGATGTCGGCGTGGGCGGGGAGGGCCTTGAGGCAAGCGAGCAGAAGGGCGGTGGACAACAGGGCGGTGCGGATGAGCGGGTGGGGCACGGGTTGTCTCTCCTCTGTGTTTCTCGTTATGTAAATCGGCAGCGGCCAGCTACCGCTCCCGACTCGCCGATGCGCGCCCGGCGCACTACCGGTCCACGCCTTGAACGCGCTCGGTGATCCATTGTAGAGGAGCATGGCGGTGAGACTGGACGCGGCCATGACGGCCAGCAGGCGATAGCCGTACCTGGCGCTGCCAGACAGAGCCGTGGCCGAGTTGCCAGGATCCATGGAGCCGACCAGCGCCGCTGGCCGCGGCGCAGCGGCTGATACTTGACACGGTGGGCGCGCAAGGCGCCCCGGGATGACTTACCCTGCCAGGCCCTTGTTCGGGTTGATCAGGTACTTCTCGCCCGTCGCGCGCTTGTTGTAGACCGCGATCACGTCCAGGTCCAGCACCTCGGCCAGCGAGATCTCCTTCGAGTAATGGCTGGCAAAGGTGGTTTTCAGCTCCGCCACCACGCGCTGCTTGAGTTCGTTGGCCCGCTCGCGCCCGATCTTCTGCAGGAACGGGAACAACAGCCAGCCGCCCATGCCCCACGCCATGCCGAAGCCGCGGTTGAACTCGGTCGGGCTGGTGTCCAGGCCGCCGTAGAGGTAGACCTGCTTGTGGGTGGCCGAGCCATAGCGGCTGTATTCGCGGGCCGTCTTGTTCAAGGCCGCTTCCATGCAGGTGAGGATCTGGCCGCCGAGCTTGCCGCCGCCCGTGGCGTCGAACGCGATGGTTGCGCCAGTGGCGACGAGTGCCTCGGTGAGGTCCTGCATGAATGTGGGCGACGCGGTGTTGCACACGTAGACCGCACCCTGTGCCTTGAGCAGGTCCGCCTGCTCTTCTTTGCGCACGATGTTCACCAGCTTGATGCCATCCTTGAGGCAGATCTGGTTGAGCATCTGGCCCAGGTTGGAAGCCGCGGCGGTGTGCACCAGGGCGCTATGCCCTTCGCGCCGCATGGTCTCGACCATGCCCAGCGCGGTGAGCGGATTGACGAATGACGACGCGCCATCGGCGGGCGTGGCGCCTTCGGGCAGGACCAGGCACTGGTCCGCCGGAATGCAGCGGTACTGCGAGTACATCGCGCCGCCGATGGCAGCCACGGTCTTGCCCAGCAACGCTTGCGCCGCGGGGGACGAGCCGGCCTCGACGACCACGCCCGCGCCCTCATTGCCAACCGGCATGGAAGCATCGAGGCGGCCTGCCATGCCGCGCATCGCGGCTTCCGGGACGCGCGCGGTGACTACCGGGCGCTCTGCCGTGCCGCTGGCCTTGGCCGTGCTCATGTCGGCCGCACCGAACAGCAGGCCAAGATCGGACGGGTTGAGGGGAGAGGCTTCAATGCGGATGAGCACTTCATCCGGGCCGGGTTGCGGCGTGTCGATGCTGTCCAGCGACAGCACGAGTTCACCGCTGCTTTTGATTAGCGAACGAAGTTGAAGTGCGGTGTGCATTTGATGTCTCCTTGGTAAGTCGGTTTGCGGTGAGCGGGGCGGCCGCGTGAGGCCGTTTTCGCCAGCAGTCAGCAATGTAGCAAGTTCTTGTGGAACCCGTACTGGACCGGAAATCCAGGTTATGCGCGAGCCGACGGGTGATCATGCATCGCACTGATAGAGGTGGGCAGAAATCCCCCCGTCCCCGCGATTCCCCTCCTTGACACCCTGAACCTTTCAACCTAGAGTTCGCCTACAGATCTAGATAAGAGACCATCTGTAAGATGGTCTCTTCCTGCGTGCAGATTGCTCGGCCTCTTACAGAAATAAAACAAGGAGACCGCTGTGCAATCCACGATCAAGATCCGTGGCATCGATGATGTCATCTCGTTTATTGATTCCTGCCCAGGCATAAAAGGTAGAGCCGGCCTCATCTGGTGGCTCGCGCTGGGAGGATTGTTCCTGGACGCATTTTCCAATTCCGCATTGAGCGCCGGGCTCGGGCCCATGACGCGGAACCTGCAGCTTGCCGCTTCGCAAGTCGCGCTGCTGACGTCGTTTGCTTCGTGGGTCGCGATCGCCTTCAATCCCATCGGCGGATGGATGGCGGACCGGTGGGGCCGCATCCGCCCGCTGATACTCGCGAAATTCCTGGCGGTGATCGGCGCGCTGCTGGTGGTGTTCGCGCCTGGCTTCGAAGTGATCCTCGTTGGGCGCTTCTTTGTCGGCGCGGCCTACGGTATCGACTTTGCCATCGCCATGGCGGTGCTGGCCGAGTTCACGCCGGTCAGGCTGAAGAGCCGGCTCAATACCTGGCAGGGCATGTGGTACACCGCGGTCTGCAGCAATTTGCTGCTGGCGTTGTTGTTCCATTGGTGGAATGTGGGCGACGCCATCTGGCGTTACTCCGTGGCGGCCACCGCCATCTTCGGGCTTGGCATCCTGGTGCTGCAGCTTGCGTTCCTGGTGGAGAGCCCGATCTGGCTGGCGCGCAAGGAGCGGTTGGTCGACGCCGCCAGGGCAATGACGCGGATCTATGGCCGTCCCTTTGCCGCCGCGCCGGTGGATGAGCGCCTGCCCGTGCTGAACCAGGCAAAGCGCGGGCTGGCCAATGTGCTGCTGATCTTTCGCGGTGTCTATTTGCCGCGCACCATTCTTGCGGCGACGGTGCAGATCGGGCAATCCATCCAGTATTTCGCGGTGGGCTGGTATCTGCCGCTGATCAGCGCGGCGCTGTTCGGCAAGGACTTTGTCTATGCCACGGTGGGTGCGCTGGTCTTCAATGTCTTTGGCATCCTTGGTGGTTTCATGTCGCCGCTGATCGGGCGCAAGCTGGGTTTGCGCCGTGCTTCCGCCTTTGGTTTCGCGGCCGTCTTCGTCATGCTGCTGATCCTCGGCCTGTTCAACGGCAAGATGCCGATCTGGGTGGCGGTGATCGTGCCGTCGCTGTTCATCCTTTTCCATTCAGGCGGTCCCGGCGCCAACGGCAAGAGCCTTTCGTCGCTGTCGTTTCGCAGCGAACTGCGCGCGGGGGCCAACGGCATCATCGGTGCACTGGGCTCAACCGGCGCCGCACTGGGCCTGTTGATCTTCCCGCTCTTCCGGGAGAAATACGGCCTGGAGACGACCTTTCTCATCCTTTCGATCGTGCCGCTGACGGCCAGCATCATCTGCTTTGCCATCAAGTGGGACCCGACGCGCACCACCATCCATCCTGACAACGAAGCCGACGCCCCGCAATTTGGCGGCGACGAGGCGCCGGCCCCGGCGTTCCTCAACCCGGCGATAGAGAAATCCCAACGATGAAGACCAACAGGAACGTCATACTCGCCATCGACGAAGGCACGTCCGGCACGCGGGCGGCCGTGGTTGCCGCCGACGGCCATGTCTCGTGCCTCGAGTACACGACGCTGCAGGTGGACGCGCCACGGCCAGGCGTGGTCGAGCAAGATGCCAACGCGATACTGGCAAAGACGATCGCCGTCTGCCGCGCCACCATCGCACGCGCGCAGCAAGCGCAGTTGCGCATCGTCGCGCTGGGCATTGCCACGCAGCGTGCCACCGCGGTGCTGTGGGATACCCGCAGCGGGAGGGCGATCGTGCCCGCCATGGTCTGGCAGGACACGCGCTATGTCAGCGAGCTCAGCGCGCTGGCGCCGGCCTGGGACAAGACGCTGCTCGAGCAGGTCGGGCGCCCGGTCGGCGTGCGTTCTCCCTACCTCTGGGCCGCGCGCCATCTGCGGGACACGCCCGAGGTGGCCGAGGCGTTCCGCGCGGGCAGCCTGGCGTTTGGCACCATCGACACCTGGCTGCTCTGGCATCTGTCGAGCGAGCGCGCCTGCGTGACCACGCCGACCAACGCCACCTCCGCCAGCGCCTACGTGCTGGCGGGGCACCGCTATCACCTTGACTGGCTCGATGCGCTGGGTTTCCCGCACACGCTGCTGCCCGCGTTGCGCCAGGACGCCGACGATTTCGGGCGCACGCGCGCCGAGCTGCTGGGCATCGACGTGCCGATCCTCGCTTGCGCGGGCGACCAGCTTGCCGGCGCTGCGGGGCTCGGATGCCTGGAGCGCGGGCAGTCGATGTGCGTGCATGGCACCGGCAGCTTCGTGGACCTGGTGATCGGGCCGCAGCCACCGGCCAAGGCCGGCCTGTACGACGGCACCCTGACCATGACCGCGCGCCGGCAGCACGATGTCTCGCATCTTTCCGTGGAGACCTTCGTCGCCACCACGGGCTCCGCGCTGAACTGGGTTTGCGAGAAGCTGCGCTGGTTCGAGAGCGCGAAGCAGATCAGCGCGCTGGCCGCCACCGTCGACTCCGCGCGCGGCGTGACCTTCCTGCCCGCGCTCACCGGGCTGCGCGTCCCGCAGATGCAACCCGAAGCCCGCGCGTCGCTGACGGGCATCTCGATCGCAAGCACGCAGGCCGAGGTGGCCTACGCCGTCCTGGAAGGCATCGCGCATGCGGTGTCGTCCTGCATGGAGGCTAACGAGGAAGTCGCCGGCGTGCCCGTGGCCGAACTCATCGTGGGTGGCGGCCTCTCCGGCAGCGACGCACTGCTCCAGATCCAGGCGGACCTGACCGGCATGCCGATCCGGCGCATGCGCGAGACCGATCGCGCCAGCTTGCGCGGCATCGCCTTCTTCGCGGGCTCGTCGGGGCTGCTGTGGGACTCGCTGCAGGACGCCCGCGCGACCAATGAAACCGATGCCGTGTTCGAGCCGCGCCTTGGCGCCGACCAGCGCGGCGAGCGCCGCGCGCTCTGGCACGCACGGGTCGCGTCCGAGCTGCGCCACGCGCAAACCTTCCATCACCACTGACCAGCCAGGAGATCGCCGAAACATGATGGTTTTTCCATCCAGAAGTCCCAGCCGGGACCGCGCCGGGATGACATCCACCGAACCGCTGCGCCTGGTGCGCCAGGCGCAGCTCGATCGCCTTGGCAGCGAGACCTTCGACATCCTCATCGTCGGCGGCGGCGTGACCGGCGCCTATGCCGCGTTGGATGCCAGCCTGCGCGGCTATCGCGTTGCCCTGGTGGAGAAAAACGACTTTGCCTCCGGCACGTCGTCCAAGTCCTCCAAGATGGTGCATGGCGGGTTGCGTTACATCGAGCAGGGCAACCTTGGGCTGGTGCGTCATTCCCTGCTGGAGCGCCAACGCCTGCGCAGGAATGCGCGGCACCTCGTGCAGCGCTTGCCGTTCCTCTTTCCCGTGATGGAGAAGGACGGCGTGTTCGACAAGCGCCTGTCCAAGGCATTCGAGAGCCTGCTCTGGACCTACGACCTGGCGGGCGGCTGGCGCGAAGGCATCCTGCATCAAAAGCTCACCAAGGCCGAGGTGCTGTCGCATTGCCCGACCTTCAACGAGGATAACCTGCTCGGCGGCTTCATGTACTTCGATGCGCGCGTGGACGATGCCCGGCTCACGCTGAACATCGCCCGCACCGCGGCCTTTCACGGCGCGGCAGTGGTCAACCACGCGAAGGTGGTGGAGATCACGCGCAATGGTCACGGCAAGGTCGACGGCGCCATCATTCATGCCGGGGATCGAGAGATCCGCGCCAGGGCCGGCGTCGTCGTCATGGCCACAGGCGTGTGGCTGCGTGACTGGACCGGCCGCAAGAAGGGCGAGGAAAAAACGCTGCATATCCGCCCGGCCAAGGGCGTGCACGTGGCCATTCCCTGGCTCAAGGTCCGCAACGACTGCACCGTGACCATCCCCGTGCCGGGGCGCAACCGCCGCGCCACCATCACACGCTGGGGCAACGTCTCCTACCTGGGCACGACGGACGAAGACTACGAAGGCGATCTCGACAACGTCTGCTGCACCCGCGAGGAACTCGATTTCCTGCTGGACGGCGCGCGCTGGGCGTTGAAGACGGACCTGCAGGCCAAAGACGTGCTGGGTAGCATCGCGGGCTGCCGGCCGCTGGTGGCGCCGCCGGGGGGCAAGACGCTGGAGATCAAGCGCAACCATGAGATCCATACCGCCGCCGATGGCCTTGTCACCATTGTCGGGGGCAAGCTGACCACCTCCCGGCACATGGCCGAGCAAACCATCGACGCGGCCCAGAAAGTGATTGGCCAGCGCAACAGATGCCAGACCAAATCCGCGTACCTGCTGGGTGCCGCGGGATACGACGCGCAGGCCATCGTGGCCTCCGGCGGCTTGTCCGCCCACCTGGGCGAGCGTTATGGCACGGAAGCCCGCTTTGTCAGCGACATCCTGCAGGGCGATGCGCGCCTTCAGGCGCCGATTGTCGAAGGGCTTCCCTATACCGAAGCGGAGATCGTCTACGCCGCGCGCCACGAGCTGGCGGGGAGCGTGGACGATGTGCTCTCGCGCCGCATCCGCGCCCGCCTGATGGCGCGCGATGCCTCGGCGCGCGCCGCGTCCCGCGTGGGCGCAATCCTGCAGGCCGAGCTTGGCCTGTCCGAATCCGTGGTGGCGCAGCAGGTCAATGACTACCTGGCTGCCGTCGCACATGAAAAATCCGTTCTACTGGGAGATGCACAATGATCAGCAAGGAAGCCATCAAGCGCGGCTACAACCGTGGCAACTACATCGTCGGCGCGCACACGCCGCCGGCCTATGCGGCCACCATCAAGGAAACCGCCGGGATGCCCGGCCTGCAGCGCAACGCCGTCGCCGTGGACGCCGCGCACATCGATGCGCTGCGCGGCGTGGCCGATGAGGTGCTGACGGATGCCGCCAGCGTGGTGGCCTGGACGCGCGATTGGTGGGCCGGCTCCATGATGACCGAGACCGCGGGCCGGCCGGCCACGCCGCAGGCCGTCATCGTGCGCGTGTCCACGATCGCGCAGATCCAGGCCGTCATGCGGATCGCGCACGCTGCGGCGATCCCGTTGACGGTGTCGGCGGGCCGCAGCAATGTCACCGGCGCTGCGCTGCCGGTGCGCGGTGGCATCGTGCTGGACGTGTGCGAGCTGAACAAGGTGCTGGGCTTCGACAGGGAAAGCCAGATCGTCGAGGTGGAAGCCGGTCTGTTCGGCGACGTGTTCGAGCAGACCATCCAGAAGGACTACGGCATGACGATGGGCCACTGGCCGTCGTCCTTCGCCATCAGCACCGTGGGCGGCTGGGTGGCGTGCCGCGGCGCCGGGCAGCTTTCCACGCGCTACGGCAAGATCGAGGACATGGTCTTCGGCATGGATGTGGTGCTGGCCGACGGCAGCCTGATCAGCGTGGGTGGTTACTCGCGCGCAGCACTCGGCTCGGACCTGCAGCAACTGTTCATCGGCTCGGAGGGCACGCTCGGCGTGATCGTGCGCGTGCGCCTCAAGCTGCATCGGCTGCCGGACTACGGCCGCGCCATCGCCTATGGCTTCAAGACCTTCGCCATCGGCCTGGAAGCCTGCCGCGAGATCATGCAGCGTGGCGCCAATCCCGCAGCCCTGCGCCTGTATGACGAGCTCGAGAGCCGCGTGCAGTTCAACCTGCCCGACACCAACGTGCTGCTGATCGCCGACGAAGGCGCGCGCGAGATGGTCGATGCCGTGATGGCCATCAGCGAAGGCGTGTGCAAGGGGCTCGGCGATGCGCTGGACAGCGAAGCGATCTTCGAGCGCTGGCTGGATACGCGCTACCTGACCGGCAAGAGCGCGGAAGGCTTCAAGCGCAGCCCCGGCTTTGTCGCCGACACGCTGGAGATGTCCGGCCCCTGGAGCGACCTGCCCGCCATCTACACGGATGTGGTCAACGCCATCAACGCCGTGCCCGGCACGCTGGCCGGCTCCGCGCACCAGTCGCATGCCTATGTGGACGGCGCCTGCCTGTACTTCTCGCTGCGCGGCGAGGTCGAGGTGGAGAACCGGGCGAAGTGGTATCGCCAGGCCTGGGATGCCGCCAACGCGGTGTTGATCAAATACAATGCCGCGTTGAGCCACCATCACGGCATCGGGCTGCTGCGCGCGCCGTATATGCGCGAATCGCTGGGCAGTGCGTTTGCGGTGCTGATGGCGGTCAAACAAGCGCTGGATCCCAAGAACATCCTCAACCCCGGAAAGCTCGGCCTGACGGACGCGCTGCCCCACGACCCGGATCGGTAAGCACCATGGATAAGTCCCTCGGGGCACGCCTGACGCGGCACCCGGTTATCGCGACGCTCTTCGGTGTCGAGCAGGCCGATATCCTGATCGAGAGCCACGCCGAGGTCTGCATCGTTGCCAACGTGGAGCTGCGCAAGTTGCAGCCCGTGGTGGCCACGCTGACCAAGGCCGGCAAGTACGTCATCGTCAATATCGACAGCTGCGAAGGGCTGTCGCAGGACAAGGGTGGCGTCGAGTATCTCGCCGATATCGGGGTGACCAGTCTCGTCTCGACCCGGGTGGCCACCATCCAGCGCGCCAACCGGGCCGGCCTGATCACCATGCAGAAGGTGTTCGTGACCGACCGTTCGACCTGGCCGCGCAGCGTCAAGGCGCTGGAGCAAAGCGATCCCAACCTGGTGCAGCTGATGCCCGCGCCCATGCTCGCGCATCTTTCCACCCAGGACCGCAAGGCGCTGCCGCCTATCGTGACCTCGGGGTTCGTCTGCAACAAGGACGACATCCGCAGCGCGATCCGGGAAGGCGCCGTGGCGGTGTCCACCAGCGACAGCAAGCTGTGGAACCTGGAGCCCTCTGAGCTGAAGTCCTGAGGTTCTGAAGCCCTCAAGCCTGATCGAGCGAAAGCACGCCTGCGCGTGCTTTCGCTCGCCGGGCGCTACTCAGGCCCTGGCGCCGTCGGTGTACGGGTCAACCTGGCGAGCGCCTTCGCCGAACGAGTCGAACTTGCCGGTGCGGCCGCCGTCGGTGTATGGGTCCACTTTGCCGGCCCGGAAGTTGTAGCCGTAGCGGTCACCATAGCGGTCACCATAGCGGTCACTGTAGAGGGCACGGTCCTGGGGGCCGGCGGCCTGGGCGGCGCCGGCGAGCAAGGCCGCTGCAAGCGCTGCGGCGGTGAGGGTGGCAACAGCAAATTTGTTGTGCATGGTGTGCTCCTTGAAAGCGGGGTTCGGCCTCTTGCGTGCCGTTGGGTCTCGTGACGTTCTTGACGTTCGTGACATAAATGGGGAGGGGTCAGAGAGGAACGATCTTCGGCTCGCCGGAGTCGGGCCACATCAGCGGCCCGTGATAGCTCGGCGAGCCGCACGGGAACGAGTTCGGGATCGCAGGCATTTCCGGCATTCCGGGCAGCTTCGGAAATTCCCCATAGCCGGGGTCCCTGCGGACGACCATGGGCATGGGGTAGACACCGGTGCCGCCGGTCACGGCGATCCGGGCGGCCTGCTCAAGCTCGCTGAGGCGAGGCAGGTTTCCGATGGATAGGGTGGACATGGCCTTCTCCTGAGTGGGTTGCGGTGGAAGAGCGCCGGGCTCGACGCTCCCCCTTCACCACGCACACGGCATGCCATGGCCCGGCGCCGCGCAGTGTGCGCGGGCGGGCATAAATCCGGTGGAAAACGATGGTGCCGCGCCAACACGCCGGGCAAGCGTCGGCGGCGCACAGACACCTGCGCAGGATTTTTGTCCGTGACTTGCGCGACACCGTTGCGCCTACATCCCCTTGAACGCGTCCGCATAAAGCCGGCTGACCCCCAGCTTTTCCGGCCGGTCGCGCAAGCTCAGTGTGAGCTTGCCGCTGTCATCGCGCAGCGCGCTGGCAATGGCCGTGCAGCGTACGATGGTGCTGCGGTGGACCTGCCAGAAGCACGCCGGATCGATCCGCATCTGCAACTCCCGCAGCGACATGCGAATCAGGTGCTCGCGCTGCGCGGTGACCACCCGCACATACTTGTCCGCGGCCTCGAAATACAGCACCTCGTCAATCGGCACCATCGTGATGGTATTGCCGGCGCTGGCCTGGATTACCTGCAACGGGTTGGCCGCCGGTGCGGCTGGCGGCGCGGGCATGCCAACGCCAAGCAGCGCGCGCAACTGATCCATGGCGGCGTCCAGCGATGGCGGGGCGCCTTGCGGGGCCGCACGCTGTTGCAACGTGGCCTGCAGGCGCGCGCAGGTTTTTGCCAGGCGGCCGGCCTGCACGGGCTTTAGCACGTAATCGACTGCCGCATGCTCGAATGCGTGCAAGGCGTATGTGTCGTAAGCCGTCACGAAGACGATCAGCGGGAACGGCTTGGCCGAGTCGGGCCAATCCTCGGCCAGCGTCTGCGCTGCCTCCAGTCCGCTCATACCCGGCATGCGGATATCCAGGAACAGCAGATCGGGCTGCAGCGCGAGCGCCTGCGCCACGGCAGCCTCGCCGTCGCCTACGGTTGCGACGATGTTAAGCGTCGGCCACAAGCGGGCCAGCTCCGCCTGGAGGTCCGCGGCCAGCAGCGCTTCATCCTCGGCGATCAGGGCAGTGGTTTGCATGGAGGCGATATCGGGCAGGGTGGGCGGCAGTCAATCAGGATAGCGGAAGGCGCACGATGGCCAGCGTGCCGCCGTCGCTGCCATCGCCGCAATCGCCGGCGCGCAGCAGCTGGAAGCTCGCGGCTTTGCCATAGAGCTGGGCGAGCCGTTCGCGCACCTGCGATGTGCCAAAGCAGTCAGAGCCAGGCGGTAGCTCGCTCAAGCCCACGCCGGTGTCGCGCACGGCGAGCACCAGCGTGCCGCCTTCGCGGCGGGCCGTCACCTTGATCCAGCCGCCCGCGACGATGGGCTCCAGCCCGTGCTTGATGGCGTTCTCAACCAGTGGCTGCAGCAGTAGCGGCGGCACAGGCAGGTTGGCCAGGCCAGCGGGCAGGTCGAGCTCGACCTGCAGCCGCGCGCCCATGCGCACCTGCATCAACGCCAGGTAGTCGGCAATGCGATCGAACTCGCATGACAGCGGATGCGGGCCGGAGCGCGACGCCTGCAGCGTGGCGCGCAAGAACGAGATCACCTGGTTCAGCATTTCTTGCGCGCGCTGCGGATCCTGCCCGATCATCACGCGCAGGTTGCCCAGCGTATTGAACAGCATGTGCGGCTCCAGCTGCGACTCCAGCAAGCGCAGCTGGTTCTCCGCGGCGCTGCGCATGGCCGCCTGCACCCGCGCGTCCGCAGCCGCCATGCGCCCGCGTGCATAGTGGAAGTAAGAGATGCCGAGCGCCAGCACCAGCGCCACCGTCATGCTCAGCAGCAGGGCGCGCGGATTGCGCATCAGCTCCAACGGCGTGCCGTGGCTACCGGTGAGCACGTTGGCAATCGCATGCCCGCCAAAATAGCCCACCACGCCAGATACGACGATCCACGGAAACATCCACTTCCAGTCCGGCCAGCGCCGCGGCGTGGTGGAAGCGCCCGGCGAGGCATTGGGCAGCCGGCGCGTGAGGCCATAGCGGCCCAGCTTCACCAGCGCCTGTATCATCATCGTGATGCACAGGGCATAGGCCAGGTTCATGCCAAACGGCTCGCGGAACACGACGGAGAAGAAGCCGGCGGAGCCGAACGCCACGGGCACGCCAATCCGCAGTTCGCGAAACAGCCAGGCCAGTTCCTTGGCGGGATAGCGCATGATGCGCTGTGGCCGGATGTCAGCCACCAGCAACGCCTTGCGGCATCTCAGCCTGCGGGCGCCGCGCGCGCAGTTCCGCCGTGGTACTGCCCTCGCCATGCGGCGTCCAGCCCGGCGGCATGAACAAGTACCCAAGGAACGCGCGCAAGCTGCGCGCCCCGGCCAGGTCGCGCAACAGATGCACCCACTGCGTGAACTCGATGCGCAACGGATTCGCGCTCTCGATCGGATGCACAAGGCCATACCGGCAGGGCAGGTCCTCGCGCTCCTTCACGTAGGTGCCGAACAAGCGATCGAACACCACCAGCACACCGCCATAGTTCGCATCCAGGTACTCAAGGTTGGATGCGTGATGCACCCGGTGCGCCGAAGGCGTATTGAAGATCCCCTCCAGCCAGCCCAAGCGCGGAATCCACGTCGCATGAATCCAGAACTGATAGAGCAGGTTCAGCGATAACACGGCAAACACGATTCGCGGCTCAAAGCCAATCCAGGCCAGCGGTACGAAGAACAGTGCCGTGCCGGTCAGCTTGCCGAGCACCCCGATGCGAAATGCCGCCGACAGGTTCAGCTGGTTCGGCGAGTGGTGCACCGCGTGGTTGCTCCAGAACCACCGCACCCTGTGGGCCGCGCGGTGATACCAGTAGTAGCAGAACTCCTGCCCGATAAACAGCAGCGGCAACGCGATCCAGCCGGTGGGATGGATCGTCATCCAGCGGTGCTCGAACGCCAGCCGCACCAGCGGCGCCGCGATCGACAGCGGCAAGGCAATGCCCACCGCGATGCGCGCCACCAGATCCAGCGCCGACACCCCGAACGCCCGCCAGTCGTAGCGCTGGCGGCGCGACAAGACGATGGCCTCGATCAAGGCGAATGCCAGTACCGACGGGGCCGCGATAAACAGCTGAAACTGATCGAGTGCGTTCATGGCTGTAGACCTGGACGTGGTTCCGGATAGCGGTTGCTGGCTTCAGTGGCTGGTTTCAGTAGCGGCCTGAGTGATCAGCCCGGCACGCTGTTGGGCATTGCCTGCCGGGTCAGCCTCCAGGTCACCAGGCTACGTGAGAGGAAGATACCGCTAACGGCACCATAGATAAAGCCGATCGGCATCGCCACGCCGCCGTGCCACAGCAAGCCGGGGTTTACCGCCATGGCCACGCTCACGCCGTAGCGGGTGATGAACAGGCAGAGGATCAACGCCAGCGGCACCCGGCTTGCGGGCACCAGCAGGCGGCGATCGGCCTCCAGCCAGCGAATGCCGCTCCAGGCGCCGATGGTGTGGGCCAGCGCCAGCGCGACAGCTACACCCACTCCCCATCCAAGCAGCGCGAGCGGCTGCGCAGAGAAAGCCGAGATGACGCCGCCCAGCGAGACCGCCGCCATGGCCACGGGCACAGCCGTGGCGCGTGCCGGCGTCATCCGCCTGGGGACGGTTTGCGAGAGGCCGAGCGCGATCAGGCCCGCGAGCAGGATCCAGACCCATCGGGGCGTGTGGTGGAGCATTTCAGTGAGCATGAGGGCAACCAGTCTTGTCAGGGGGAAACGCGATGGTGCTCATGTTCGGCTGATGCCGGCTCGGTGTGCGGATCAGTGCGATGAAACGCCGGATGGTGTCGCGAAGTGCGGGCGGTGCAGGTCGAGTCGCCAGCGCGTAGCTGCCGGTCCCGGGCGAGGTAGCCGGAGCCGGGTGTATCTGGCTTCGCTTTCGGGGGGCGCCAATTGGCCTCTATCCAGGCTGAGGAAATCTGGCCATGGAGATATCGGCCAGGTATGACCCATCGGGCAGACGTATCCGCTTCTCGAAACGTCCCTCCTGAACAAAGCCAAAACGTGCATAGAGAATGCGAGCCCGCCTATTGGTCTCGCGCACGCGCAGTTCGATCTTTTCGACGGCCGGTGTGCGATCCGCCCACGCAAGCAGTGCTGCCATCAGCGCGGTGCCGATCCCAAGGCCAAGGTGCCCGGGATGGACGACGATCGTCAGCGTGAACACGTGCGCAATGGACTCCAGTCCCAACGGCTCAAGCAGTGCGTGGCCCACCAGCTTGCCGTTGACCTCGGCTACGAGATAGGCGCCCTTTGTGGAGAGGACTTCGATCTTTTGCGCGAATGCGGATTCGTGGAACTCATGTTGCCGCGATATAAGCAGGCCGGGGGTGGCGGCTATAGTCCGCTCGGCCGAGCAAAGCGCCGGGGCATCTGCCTTGGTCGCTTTCCGGATTTTCAGGGTCTCTGGCATGGCAGCCTTGTCTATGGAGTGCATTGGTGCCGGGGGACGTCTCTGGCTGATGCGGGCTTTTCTACACCCCACGAGCCTTGTAATCAGCTAGTACCACCCGATAGGCCGCGACGGCACCACGCGAAAGAAACAGCCGCCGTGACTCAAATGCGCGCAGCCAGAATTGAACCACGGCTTGAGGAACGCCCTTCTGGTTTGCAGCTTGCTCGACAATATTGGCCACCTCGATTTCCAACAGCGCTGCATAGGTGCCTCTGCTGATTGCAACCCGATGCCCATGCTTTGGCGCAACCCTGTGAAATGGGCCCTCGATCGGCACGTTGTATAGCGCTCTGCGGTCGGCGATGCAGAAGGCGTAGGCAAGGTTCTCCGCCTCGGTCCCTATCAGGCCGGCAATCGTCCCGCGGCGCGAAAGCGGATGTGCCTTGGCCGCGAACTCTTCCGTGCCGTAGATGCTGTGGAATGCTCCGGCCCGTGCAACGAAGTCGGGATTGCCCCAGGCGGCAAGAAGCGCATAGGTTCCGATCAGATGCGCGGACAGGGGGCGGCCGTGGTGATTGATGTCATCCGCTCCCAACTCTGATAGCGCGTCGCGCAGCGTGGCTGCGTCGGTGATCTCACGGTTCATTTTCTTGCTTGCCGTCATTTGGGCACCAGGCAAATGATAGCTGCGCCACGATTGGCAATGCGCAAGCGTTTGCTGGTGCCGGGCGGGCCTGTGGGGCCGGGGCGTTGTAGGCGCTCCCTCCGCGCACCGGGAATACCCGTATTGGAAGAATCATCCAGCCGATCATAATCCTGATAATGATGATCATAAATAAGCTGTAAGCGATGTCCAAGGATCCCAAGCCCCAAATCTCTGGCACCAGGCGCGTGAAGCGCTCAGACCAGGTGGTCACCGACATCAAGCGCTGGATCGTCCAGACTCACCAGAAGGTCGGCGATAAGCTGCCGCAGGAGGCGGCCCTCATCGAGCAGATGGGCGTGGCGCGCGGGACCGTGCGCGAGGCGCTGGCCGCCCTGCAGGTGCAGGGCCTGGTTACCGTCAGCACCGGGCCCAACGGCGGCGCCACGCTGGCGCAGCCCTCGTACGATCGGTGCCTGGAGGCTGTCTCCAATTTCCTGTACTTCCAGCCGGTCGATATTGCCACGCTGTACGCCTTGCGCCGCGCGGTAGAGCCCGAACTGGCTGCCAACGTCGCACTGCGCCTGACCGACGCTGACCTGGCCGAGCTCGACGCGCTGATCGGGCTGAGCCATCCGGCGCACGGAGGCAGCGCGGACTGGAACGAGCGGCGCGAAGCGGACCTGCTGTTTCACGACCGGCTGACCGATGCGTGCAGCAGCCCCATGCTGGCGCTGTTCTGCCGCTTGCTCAACGACATCATTCGCCGCGTGATCGTCGTGCGCAATGCGCAGGACAGCTTCGAGCGTTTCGACGATGAAATCATCCACAGCCACACGGGCCTGATGGACGCCTTCCGCGCGCGCGATGCCGACCGTGCACGCGCGCTCATGCACGAGCATATGGAGCACGCCGAAGCCCTGGCCCTTGAGGCCGAATCACGCGTCGACCGGGCAAGCCTGCTGATGAGCCCTAGCGACTAAGCCACCGCCGCGCGGGCCCGCCCGCCGGCATCCACCATCCGCCTCGCCAAACTCCCACTTTGCATTGGGGGCGGGATCGCTTTTGCCCGAAATTCCTGGAGTCTCAACGTGAATACCCCCGAAACGCTGTGGCGCTGGAGCGCCGTCGATATTGCCGCCGCCGTGCGCCGCCGCGACATTTCCTGCCGCGAGGCCACCGCCAGCGCGCTCGCACGCATCGAACAGCTCAACCCGCGCATCAACGCATTGGCAGAGGTGCTGGCCAAAGACGCGCTGGCGAGTGCCGATGCGGCTGACCAGCAAGTCGCCAGCGGCGCGCAACTTGGCCCGCTTCATGGTGTGCCCGTCACGATCAAGATCAATGTGGATCAGGCCGGGCACGCCACCACCAACGGCGTGATCCCGCTCAAGAACAACATCGCGCGTGAAGACGCGCCCGTGGTGGCGCACTGGCGCAATGCCGGCGCCATCATCGTGGGGCGCAGCAACACCGCCACCTACTCGTCGCGCTGGTTCACGGACAATGGCCTGCACGGCCGCACGCTCAACCCCTGGGATCCGGATATCACGCCCGGCGGCTCCAGTGGTGGCGCCGCCGCTGCGGTGGCTTGCGGCATGGGCGCGCTAGCCCATGGCAACGACATCGGCGGATCCATCCGCTATCCGGCCTATGCCTGTGGCGTGCCCGGCTTGCGGCCCACCATAGGCCGCGTGCCCGCGTACAACCCCAGCGCCAGCGCTGAGCGCAGCATCACGCCGCAACTGATGTCGGTACAGGGTGCCATGGCCCGCAGCATGGCTGACCTGCAGCTTGGCTATCACGCCATGGCGCGCTACGACGCGCGCGATCCAGCGTGGGTGCCGGCGCCGTTGGAGTTGCCGCCGCCGGTGGGCCCGATCCGCGTGGCGCTCTTCAAGCACTGCCCAGGCATTCCCATCGACCCGGCGGTGAGCCACGCACTGGACAGCGCCGCCCATTGGCTGCAGCAAGCCGGCTACACGGTGGAAGAAGCCGCTTTGCCGGATTTCCTTGAAGCCGCCGCGCTATGGCGCACGCTGATCACGGACGACAGCCGCCGCAACATCATCGCCGGGGTGGACCAGCACGGCGACGAAGCCATGCGGCGCAGCCAGCGCAACATGATCGAGGGCATGGCGCAGACCAGCCGCGATGGCTTTCTCGATGCATTGGCGCGGCGCCAGACACTGGCGCGCAACTGGTCGGTCTTCCTGGATAGCTATCCGCTGGTGTTGATGCCGGTGTCATGGCAGCGGCCCTGCGCGCAGGACGCGGACATCGGCACGCTTGAACAAACGCACGCACTGCTCGACGCCCAGAGCCCGCTGCTCGCCACCGCCATGCTTGGCATGCCGGGCCTTTCGGTACCCACGGGCATGGCCGGCGCCATCCCCGTTGGCGTGCAACTGATGGCCTGGCGCTTCAGGGAAGACCTGCTGCTGCGAGCAGGGCAGGTCATCGAAGACGCAGCACGCTTCACACCATTCACCGCCCGGTAATCTCCCCGCAAACCAACCAGGAGCATCCAATGAACGACCGCAACCATAACGCCGCTGTGCGGCTCTCGCGCCGCGCCATGCTGGCCGGCACTGCCGCCGTCCTGTGTGCGGGCAGCGTGATCTCGCGTGCAGCGTGGGGCCAGACTGTCTCGCGCATCATCGTGCCGTTCCCGGCCGGCGGGCCAGCCGATTTCATGGGGCGCTTGCTGGCGGAGAAGTTGAAGGATGCGATGGGCCGCACCGTGATCGTCGACAACCGGCCCGGCGCCGGCACCCGCGTGGCGGCCGAAGTCCTGAAGAACGCGCCCGCGGACGGCAACGCCGTGCTGCTGGCGCCAGTGGACCCGATGTTCATCGGTCCGCTGATCTACAACAACATGCGCTTTAATCCCGTTACCGACTTCAAGGCCATCACCGATGTGGCCGGCGTTCAGTTCGGGCTGGCGGTGAGCGCCAGCTCGCCGATCAAGACACTGGCAGATTTTGTCCAGGCGGCCAAGGCCCGTCCCGCCGAACATTCCATCGGCATCAGCACCGTTGGCACGTTGCTTCATTTTCTCGCGGTGGAATTCGTTGCCCAATCCCATACGGGCAGCACCCTGGTGCCCTATCGCGGGGGCGGCCCCCTGGTCACCGACCTGATGGGCAACCAGATATCCGCCGGCATGGACGCAACCACCACCTTCATGGAATATCACCGCGCCGGCAAACTCCGCGTGCTGGCGGTGGCCGGCGACAAGCGTGCCGATGCGCTGCCCAATGTGCCCACGTTTGCGGAGTCCGGATTCCCAAACCTGGTGACCTCGTCGCGCTATCTGCTGTATGTGCGCGCGGGCACCGCGCCCGACGTGGCCGCGCAGTGGGGCGACGCCGTGCGCAAGGTCCTAGCCATGCCGGACGTGCGGGAGAAGCTGGCGCGCACCGGGTATGACCTGCTGCCGGGTGGCGCGCCGGATGAGGTGGCCAGGTATGCGAACGCCCTTGCCGCGCGCTGGACGCCGGTGATCAAGGCTTCGGGATTCAAGGGGGATTGAGGGGGCGCCGATTGCCCGCGCGCGCGGCAGCCGGTGTCGCCCGGCGCACGCAACTTGGTCTGTCGTCTCCAACGATTTCGCCTATAACTGTACGGTGGTACGTCCGGCACACCAATGCAAGGGAGACTTTCCATGGGCAAGCGCATCACCATCGACGTAGCCGACGGCAGCTTTGCCGCCTATCTGGCCACGCCATCCGCCAACGCGCGCGGCACCGCCATCGTCGTGATCCAGGAGATCTTTGGCATCAACGCGGACATGCGGCAGACGTGTGACGACTTTGCCAGCCAGGGCTTCGTTGCCATCTGCCCCGACCTGTACTGGCGGCAAGAGCCCAATGTGGAGCTGACCGACAAGACCGAGGCCGAATGGAAAAAGGCGCTGGCGCTCTACACCGCGTTCGACGTGGACAAAGGCGTGGCAGACCTCGATGCCACCATTCAGACCGCACGCAAAGCGCCGGGCGTGAGCGGCGGGGTAGGCACGGTCGGCTATTGCCTTGGCGGCCTGCTGGCGTTCCTGACCGCGGTGCGCACCAACGCAGATGCCGCGGTGTCCTACTACGGCGTTGGCATCGACAAGCATCTGGCCGAAGCCAGCAAGCTGTTAGCGCCGCTGTTGATGCACATCGCCGAAGAAGACGAGTTCGTGCCGCCGCAGGCGCGCGCAACCATCATTGAAGCCCTGCGCGAGCGCCCCAAGGTGGAAATCCACACGTACCCCGGCTGCATGCACGCCTTCGCGCGCAACGCTGGCGTGCACTACAACGCCGACGCAGCCAAGGCCGCCAACGCGCGGACGCTGTCTTTCTTCCAGGCGATGCAGTAATCCGGCAGGTCCCGCTGCAACCCACAAGGAGGTCATTCCATGAGTGAGATCACTACCAAGGACGGCACGCACATCTTCTACAAGGACTGGGGCACGGGCCAGCCCATCGTGTTCCATCACGGCTGGCCGCTCAGCGCGGACGACTGGGACGCGCAGATGCTCTTCTTCCTCTCCAAGGGCTTCCGGGTGATCGCACACGACCGCCGCGGCCACGGGCGCTCCACGCAGACCGACACCGGCAACGAGATGGACACCTACGCCGCGGATGTCGCCGCGCTGGCCGCCCATCTGAACCTGAAAAACGCCGTGCACATCGGCCACTCCACCGGCGGCGGCGAGGTGGCACGCTACGTCGCGCAGCACGGCGCCGGCCGCGTAGCCAAGGCGGTGCTGATCGGCGCCGTGCCGCCGATCATGGTCAAGAGCGCCACCAACCCGGGCGGCCTGCCGATGGAGGTGTTCGACGGCTTTCGCAGGCAGCTAGCCGCCAACCGGGCACAGTTCTACAAGGACGTGCCGTTCCCGTTCTACGGCTTCAACCGGGAGGGGGTCAAGCCATCCGAAGGCATCATGGCGAACTGGTGGCGCCAGGGCATGATGGGCGGGATCAAGGCGCACTACGATTGCATCAAGGCGTTCTCGGAAACGGACTTTACGGAAGACCTCAAGAAGATCGATGTGCCGGTGCTGATCCTGCATGGGGACGATGACCAGATCGTGCCGATTGCGGATTCGGCTTTGCTGTCAGCGGAGCTGGTGAAGCAGGGCACGCTGAAGGTTTACAAGGGGCTGCCGCATGGCATGTGTACTACCCATCCTGAATTGATCAATCAGGATTTGCTTGAGTTTGTTCGGAGGTAGGGCACGGAGAATGCGGTAATTCTTGGTGTTGCCCTTGGTGGGCGGCCTGCGGGTTTGGGGGCGCGCTGACGTGAGAGTTTTTAGCCTAGCTGACGCGCGGGGTGTCTCTTGTGGGCGGGGTTTTACTGCTTCTAGCTGCTGGCGCGGCTGTACGGTGTTGGCCGATTTAGAACGTGTGAGATGTCACTTTTCTTTACTCGTAAAGAAAAGTAACCAAAAGAAAGCGATCCTTGCAGGAGGCTGGCGTGGCGTCATTGGGAGCCCCAATGGTTTCGTCGTACGGCCCCGGGTGCTAATGGACTCGTGCCGTTACCAGTTTAGACCACCACGACCTTGCTAATGCCCAGGGTTTCGTGGTGGCCCCCACCGGTAGCCACCACCACGAATTTCAAGCCGTCTGTCGCTCGCGGAGTGACTGGCCACGAAGTTGCATGCGTCCCGTTTCCGTCGTGGGCGCGGTGGCACCGGATTGAAGGGCCGAAGAACTCCTTCACCGCGCCCACCTCACCACGAAACCATCATAGCGTGATATATCGTGGCGCTGCGAACCGGTACCGGCAGATGCGTGAATGAGCAGGGATGCCGCTACCGAGCAGCCTCACCACGAAACCGGTGTCATTGACAGGATCGTGGCCATTCAAACCGGTAACGGCACGAGGCCATTAGCACCCAGGGCCGTACGACGAAACCATTGGGATTCCCAATGACGCCACGCCAGCCTCCTGCAAGGATCGCTTTCTCTTGGTTACTTTTCTTTACGAGTAAAGAGAAGTAACATCTCACACGTTCCAAAACGGCCAACACCGTACAGCCGCGCCAGCAGCTAGAAGCAGTAAAACCCCGCCCCCAAGAGACACCCCCCGCGTCAGCGGGGCTACAAGCGAGCAAGTCTCGTCTCAGCGTCCAGGAACTAGCCTACCAACTCGAGGAACTTCGTAGTCGCGCGCAAAGCATCGCGCAAGAAAGCTGCGCCGACCTGCTGCGCGTCAGTGCAGGGCTTGGTGCCGTTCTCAGGCTGCTGGATTTTGATAGCGACGATGTGGAGGACAGCCACGGTCTGCACTGCCTGCTGACCCCGTTGAAGCAGCAGCTGGACGAGGCATTGAACCGCGTGCAAGGCATGCTCTAAGCCAGCGCGGCAGGGCAAGTTGTGCCACCCTCCCGCAAGCGGGGGAGTGGCCGCCCGTAGCCGCCCTATCAGCCACTCGCTCACTCAGCCACTCAGCCACTAAACACCGCAATACACTCCACCTCCACCCTGGCCCCGAGCGCCAACCCATTCGCCCCAAGTGCACTGCGCGCCGGATAGGGCGCCTGGAAGAACTCCTTGTAGACCTCGTTGAACACCTGCCATTCGCTGATGTCGGCCAGAAAGATGGTGCATTTGGCGACGTGCTTGAGCGACAGGCCGTGTGCTTCCAGTGTGATGCGGATGTTCATCAGCGCCTGCTTGGCTTCTTCGCGGATGCCGCCGGGCACCAGGCGGGTGCTGCCGTGGACGATGCCCATTTGTCCGGAGAGGTAGAGCATATCGCCAACGCGCACCGCCTCGGAGAATGGCAGCCCTGCGGGGAGGACTTTGCCGGAGTTCAGGAATTCCATAGTGCACCCTGTCGGTGAGAGCCTTGAATGCCGCTTTGCTATCCGCCGGCCAATGCGCAGCCGGGTGGTGGCAATGCGGTCTTCAAGTCTAGGACATGGGTGTTCAAGACCCCAACCGCCGGCCATCAAAAGTCCGCTTCGGCGCTGTCGGTGCTGTCGGTGCTGTGCCCCGCAGGGCTGGCAGCACCAGGACGATCATTGCGCCGCCGCAAACCGGTCGGTAGCGGCAATCAGCTGATCCATGATGCCGGGCTCGGTCCAGGCATGCCCCGCCCCTTCAATCAGATGCAGATCCGAGCCCGGCCATGCCTGGTGCAGCGCGTAGGCGTAGCGGGCCGGGCAGGGCATGTCGTAGCGCCCGTGCACGATCACGCCGGGGATGCCGGCAAGGCGATGCGCGTCGCGCAGCAACTGGCCGTCTTCCAGCCAGGCGAGATGCGTGAAGTAGTGGTTCTCCAGCCGCGCAAACGCCAGCGCGAAATGGCCGTCGTCATGCTTGGCGGTGTTAGCGGGGTCGGGCAGCAGGGTGATGGTTTCCCCTTCCCATACGCTCCATGCGCGGGCGGCCTCCAGCTGCTTTGCCGTATCGCTGCCGGTCAGGACCTTGCGGTAGGCGGCCATCATGTTGCCGCGTTCGGCTTGCGGGATGGGCGCTTGGAAGCGGGCCCATTTCTCGGGGAACACTTCGGATACGCCGTACTGGTAGTACCAATCGAGTTCCGCCCGGGTGGCGGTATAGATCCCGCGCAGCACCAGTTCGCTGGTCCGCTCGGGGTGCTTTTGCGCATAGGCCAGCGCCAGCGTGGAGCCCCAGGAGCCGCCAAAGACCAGCCAGCGCTCTATGTTGGCGAGCTTGCGCAGGCGCTCGATGTCATCCACCAGGTGCCACGTGGTATTGGCCTCCAGCCCCGCGTGGGGCGTGGAGCGGCCGCAGCCGCGCTGGTCGAACAGCATGACGTCGTAGCGCGCCGGATCGAACAGGCGGCGATGGTCGGCCGATATGCCGCCACCAGGGCCGCCATGGAGGAAGACGGCCGGCTTGGCGCCGGGTGTGCCGACGCGTTCGTAGTAGACAACGTGGCCGTCGCCGACATCGAGCGTGCCGGTTTCATAGGGTTCGATGGCGGGATAGAGCGAGCGAGGTTGCGGCATGGATCGGGTTCCCAGGGTGAGCGCGTAGTGCAAGAGTGTATCGCCGTTGCCGGTGCCATCTCCACCCGGGGTGCCGCAGTGCAATCAGTGCGGTGGGGCTTGTCAGGCCGCTGCCATGCACGCCTGGCAAGCCCCCCAACGCGCTAGGCGTTCCAGGTGTCGTCGCTCAGGAAGTCGTCGTTGCCCGATGCGTCATCCAGAAGGCCGCTGTCCAGTGCCGCATCCGGTGAGCCCAGCGGCGAGCGGTCGTCATTACCGTAGTAGTTGTTGACGACGGTCTCCGTTGGCTGCGCCCCTGCGCCTGGCTGTCCCAGCAAGCCGCTTGCGCTGTTGCCATTGCCGTTGCGATGGAACATGTTCTCGATGCCCTGGAACAGGAGCGCGCCGCCGGCCACGCCGGCTGCCGTCGTGGCAATGCCGCCCAGCGCGCCGCCCAGGCCACCACTCAGGAAACCGGGCCGGGATGGCTGCACGGGTGCAGGCTGGACCGCCTGGAAGGCCTGCGGCACTGCCACGGGCGCGGCCATCGGCGGCGGCATGACGGGGCTGGGTGCCACGCGGTTGGCACTGTTGCCCCAGGCGTTTTCCGGGTCGAGGAAGCGATTGGCGCCGTTGGCCTGCGCCATCTGCAACTGGCTCTGCAGCGTGGAGATCTGCGCCTTTGCCGTCGCCAGGGCATGGTCAAGCATCATGGCGCGCTGGACCAGCAGGTAGGCGGCATCCGGCTGCCTGGCAACCGCGTCGGCGATGAGGGCGTCCGCCTGGGGGTCCTTGGCGCCAGCCCTGGCCTGCGTGAGTTGGGTCAGGAAGCCTTCCAGCGCTTGCATTTCTTGGGGGGTCATGGCAGCTCCTATCCGGGATCCGGGTTGTCTTGTGTGATCGCAGTCTACGGGCCGAGTCTTAAGCGAGGCTTAAAAAAAGCCGATCAGATGTGATTGTCGCGCCTCGCGGCCGCATCAGGCCGCATCAGGCCAAGTGGGGCCGATTCAGGCCGGGCAGGCTCCCCGCCAGATATTTTGGCGGCGGTGTCGATTTTCGGTATCCCGATTCGTCGTAGTATCAGGGCCGCCCGTCAATCCTGATCCGGGCTCAGGACGTGCGGCACCCTCAATCCACTCAAGGAGAGCGACGATGCGTGTCATGGTGATGGTGAAGGCAACGAAAGAGTCAGAGGCTGGCGAAATGCCCAGCACGGAGCTGCTTACCGCAATGGGCAACTTCAATGAAGAACTCGTCAAGGCCGGCGTGATGCTCGCGGGCGAGGGCTTGCACCCGAGCGCCAAGGGCAAGCGGGTGCAATTTTCTGGCAGCCAGCGGTCCGTGGTCGACGGACCGTTCGCAGAGACCAAGGAGGTGGTCGCCGGGTTCTGGCTGTGGCAAGTCAAGTCCATGGAAGGGGCTGTCGAATGGGTCAAGCGCTGCCCCAACCCCATGCAGAGCGACTCCGAGATCGAGATTCGCCCGCTGTTCGAGCTCGACGATTTTGGTGCCGAGCTCACGCCTGAGCTGCGGGCGCAGGAGGAGCGCTTGTGGGCGGAGGCGCAAGACGCTGCGAAGAGGACGCGCTAAGGCTAAGCCAAGGCCAGGTCATGACAGTGTTGAGGCAGTGTTGAGGCCGTGTTAATGCATGCGCACCAAGGCGCTCTGACGGCGCCTTTCTGCTCTAAACTTGGCTTTTTCCACCTCACCATCAGGTAATTGAATGCCAAAACAGCAAAGCACATGGGCCCGGCATGTCGCGGCGGGCGCCATCGTGTGCGTAACGCTCATGGCGGGATGCGCCGCCCAGCCCCCCGTCAGTGCGGTACCCGACCCGGGCCCGCAGGGCGGCCGCGGCACGCCGGAGGGTTGCCAGGCGGACAAGCTTGGCGACGAAGCCCTGATCGGCAAGAGCGAGGCCAATGCCGTCGCCTTGCTCAACGGCTGCGCATGGCGATTTGGTGACCGGGAAGGCCAGCAGATGCCCGGCACCATGGACTACAACCCGCAGCGCCGCACGCTGGATGTCAAGGGTGGCAAGGTGACCGCGGTACGCCGAGGCTGAGGCCGTCCAAGGCCTGGGTCGCGTCGTGCTTTGCGTCTCGGATGCGATTCGCATGGCCTTGCGCGGCCATTCAGCCGACGCGGATACCGGCTTGCCCGACAATCTCCGCGGCTTGTTCCACCGAGATGATGGCGCCCTTGAACGAAGCCGCGGCAGCCATCAGGTTCAGTCCGCCAAGTTCGGCCAGGCGGAGGTCCGCGCCATCGAAGCGGGCTTGCTTCAGGTTGGCGCCGCGCAGGGTGCCGCCATCGAACAGGGCATCCCGGAAGTCGCAGCCGGCGAGGTCGGCATCGGACAAGTCGAGCTGCTCCAGGTGTTGCTTGCGGAATGACAAGCCGCGCAGGTCGCTGCCGACGAGCAGGGTGTTGTGGAACACCAGGCCCAGGGTGGCGGCCTCGCGGAACCGGGCGCCGGTCAGCTTGGTTTCCGTGAAGATGGCGCTGGACAGCCGCGCGCGGTCCCATTGCGTGTTGTTCAGGTCGCTGCTGCAGAATCGTGCTTCTACCGCGTCCACCAGCGTGAAGTCGGCGCCGGCGGCCTTGCAGCGCATCCACTTCGACTCGACGAGCTTCGCCCTTTTCAGTTGCGCGCCGGCAAAGTTGCACGTCAGGAATTCCACGGACGAAAAATCCAGCCCGTTCAGGTCTTGATCGTCAAATCCGCATTGCTCGAATCGTAGCTGGGCCGGACGTTGCGCAAGAATTTCAACGATGTCAGTGCGCGAGAGTGTGGTGTTGCTGATGGTGTGGGGAGTGGGGGCGGGCATGGAATTCGCGGTGGGAGCGTGGCAGCGTGGCAGCGTGGAAAACGCTCCAGGTCAATTTGGTCTGTCTTGTCAGTCTTGTCTATCAGCCTGGTCAGCCTGGTCAGGAGGTGGCCCTGTCGCACATGTCCAGCAACAGGGCAAGCAGGCGCGCCTTGCGTGGCGCATCGACGTCATAGACTTCGAACATCCCCGCAAACCACATGCCATCGGCCGCCAGCCTGCAGATGAGGAGCTGGTCTTCGGCGGCGGTGCCGGCGAGGTCATGCGCGACGGCGTCCGTCATGCGCTCGCTCCATGTCTGGCGGCACGAGGGGAGCGTCAAGGCCAGCATGGCGATGGCGCGCTGCGTTCCGATCGCGTTGTTGGAAGCCGTATCGTCGAAACACGTCTTGATGTAGGCGCGGGCATGCCTGCCTGGACGATCTGGCTCGGCAGACAGCGCGCGTTGATAGGTCTTGTCGAATTCCTCGAAGAGCTGGTCTCTCAGCGCTTCGAGCAGGGCATTCTTGCTGCGGTAGTGATATTGCAGCCCGCCTTTGGTCACGCCGGCGCGTTGTGCCACCAGGTCGAGCGTCACCGATTCAGGGCCTTGGGAGACCAGCAGGTCCCGCATCACGGACAGGCACTGGGCTCGGATTAGTTCGGGGTTCTTGGCGCGCTTGCTTGCTTCGGACATGATCAATCCAGCCAGATGGATTGATTATTCTAGCATTGTCGAGGCCATCGGCAAGACAACGCTGTCCGAGGCAGCGCCAAAAGACGCGCGGGCGTCTGCGCAGCTACGCTTTCACCTTCTCCGCCGCCTGGGCAATCCGGTCCCGTACGACGCCGATCGCCTGCTTGAGCGCGTAGACATCCTCAAAATAGCGCTCCGGAATCCGTATCCGGCTAGCATGCGCATCGATGTTCTCGATTTCATCGCGCCATTGCGCAATCTGGCTGGGGGTCGGCTGCGTGTTCGTCCAGATTTCATCCTCCAGCGCCTTGATTTCCCGGTACCAGACCACGAGCCGGTTTTTTATCCGCGCTTGCGCCATGCGTGGCAATGCCTGCAGCAAGCCGAGCAGCAAGGCCATGAAGGGGAGCAGGATCAGCAAGCGTCGTTCGATGAAGCTGGCAAGCCAGAACGGAAGGTAGCGCTGCAGGAAGGGACGGCCCGATTTGAAGTAGCGCGTGCTTTCGTCGGAAACGGGAAACTCACTGGTATTCAGGTTGGGAAACGTGCCGAGCGGCGTGAAGTAATCATCGCCGCCGTGGACGGATCTGGCGGCCTCCAGCAGCAGGTAGACCAGGGCGGGGTGCAGGGTGTCCTTGGATACGAGCAGGGCCGTGGCAGCAAGCAGCGTGACATCGGCCTGCGGAAGATCGTTGACGATGCTGGTGGAGGCGCGCGGAAAGACAATCTTGGACAGAGACGGGAATTTCTGCACGAGGGCATCGGCCTGGGCAAAACTCATCAGCTTCAGATTGCTGTTCAGCAACGTTTGCTGCATCTCGGCATCGGGCCGGCCGATAAAGAAGGCCGCATCCAGCCGGCCCTCTTCGAGGCCTTGATAGGCCTTCATGGCATTCATTTCCAGCAGCTCGGTATTGCTGGCCGTGATGCCGCTGTACGCGAGCAATACCCGGGCGACGTTGAGCAAGCCACTGCCGGGAACGCCGATGGCAACCCGCTTGCCGCGTAGCTGTGCGAGCCGGTCCACGGTGGCCTCGCCCCGGTAAAACACCCAGATCGGTTCATAGGAGACCGCGGCGATGGTTTGCAGGCCATCTGTTTCCTGCGGCGTGGCGGTGCCCGATTGGATGAAGCCTGCTTCGTATTCGCTGTCCGGGTTCTTCAGCCGCTCATAATTCTCGATCGACCCGGAAGAGCCGCGGATATCCAGCTTGATGCCGTCGCGCTTCAGGATGGGGGCGTAGCGCTCGGCAAAGCCGCGATAGATGCCTTTGTCGGCCCCGGTGGTGATGACGATCGTGCGCTGGATGGCGGGTTTGAGCACGATCGTCAGCGCCCAGCCCAGCGCTGCCAGCAGCAGTATCGCGCTAATGATGAGAAGCCGCCGCTGCCCCGGCGTCATGGGGGCCTTCTGGGTACGGTGCAGCGCTGGGTTGTGCCTGGGCATAGTCGGCCTCCGTCGTCAGGTCCCTCCCACGCGAGCCCAAGGAGGACGCGGGATCATGCTAGCCGCCGGATCGTTTGTGGGAAGGTCGCTCAATTGACCGGCTGAGGCTGCGGGAATGTCCACGCGCCGCTCAGTATCTCCGCGCGCGGGCGGTACAGCCGCACGGTGTAGTTCCAGCCCGGGACGATTGGCAGGCAGTTGGCTGCCTGCGCTTCACAGCCACCGAACTGCATCGTGATCGATCCGTCGCCGGCCTTCTTTGCCGTGAGATTGTTGAGTGTGTACGCGTTGGCCGGGTTCTTCTGGAAATAGCCCTCGGCGTTGTAGACGCTCACGGACCAAAAGGCATCCACGGGCACATCCTTGACGTTGAGCCGATAAACGGTCTTGCCGTCGTTCTTCGCCGGCGTGATGTTGAGGTAGGTGGCGTCCTCGTCCGGGTTGCCGCCCCAGGCTGATGCGGAGCCGATCAGGTGACGCACGGGCTCGACCTCCTCCTTGGTGCCGAATGCCTGCTTGAAGTCGGGCAGCGTCGAGGACAGCACCAGCAGGGCATCGCGGATCTTCTTCTGGCTGACCGGGTCCCAGTTGGGGATTTCAAACTTTCCTGGCGCCTTCCGGCTGACCTTGATGGCGTCCTGCAAGGCGTGGACCTGCTTGATGTCGTCCGGGCTGTTCGGGTTGACCAGGGTGCGCACCGCGACGGCTACGTAACGGGTGCCGACGTTCTCCCGGGTGAGCGTATGGGCGCCCGCGCCATAGAACACGTCTGGCACGTAGTGGTCTTCGTTGATGACCTGCAGCGCCATGAAGCGCTTGCCCGGGTCGGGCATGGTGATCGTCACCGGGCCGGCTTCGAGATCGAAGATGCCGGAGGTATAGAGCGTGTCGCGATTCAGGCGGATGACGCTCTGGTGATCGATCGATGCGGGCTCGCGCCGATGCAGCAGCTTGCCCACGCCGCCTTGCTTGGCCAGCCCGGCGAAGTACATGTCGCTCTCCGCTCGGACAAAGTTGTCGGCGGTCACCGGAACGGGGGCGCCACTGGCGGGCGCGGCAGCTGGCTGTGAATGGGCGGCGCTGGCCATGGACAGGGCGGCGGCGCAAACGCAGGCGGAGGTCAGTTTCATCTTCACGTTCGATCCCTCTTGGTCTGTTGGCATCGCGCATTGGCGAGCGGGATTCCTACAGACAGCACTTTCGCTGGTGCACGGGGGAAAGGGAATTAGAAAAATTGTTCCGGTGATATAAGCCGATTCAACCTCCCCGGTGGCGCCCGCCACCGCGCGACAATGCCCCTGCGGCCAAAACGAACCCAGCCCGGGAACCCCGGGCAAGGTCCATCACGCACCGTCGTCAAGCTGCTAAGCGTTGACGATCATCTCGAAACCGCCAAAGATCATTCGCTTGCCGTCGAACGGCATCGGCCCCTGGCTGCGCAGCCTGGGGTCTTCCATCGAGGCCTTCATGCCTTCGTCCCGGGCCTTGCGCGATGGCCAGGTGATCCAGGAGAAGACCACGGTCTCGTCCTTCTCGAGCTTGACGGCCATCGGGAACGAGGTGAGCTTGCCCTCGGGCACATCGTCGCCCCAGCACTCGACCAGCCCCAGCGCGCCATGATCCTTGAACACCACGGCGGCGGCCTCGGCGTGCGCGCGGTAGATGTCGCGCTTGGCCGTGGGCACGGCGACAACAAATCCATCGATGTAATGCATGTCCGATCTCCTTTGGGATTGCCTGCGAAGCGGCGAGCCTTGCGCGCGCCGTCATTGGGACGACGAACGGGAGCCGCCGAAATCGACAGGGCATGGGAGGAATGCTAGAAAAAAATACGCGGGGCAGGGAGGGCGGCCAACCGGCGTGGGCCGTGCACTGCGCGCCATGTGATCAATGGAAATCTTTCCGGCTGCCTTTCCATTTCCCTGGACTGAGCGGATACCAGCAGGGCCGGCAGCGGGCGGCGCCCGGGGAAAGTTGTACTTTTCTTCTGATTCAGTGGGGCCAGTACTTGCAAATTTCGTTACGTTGGGTAGAATTCGCAACCTCACCTAGCCCAGGTGGCGAAATTGGTAGACGCACTAGGTTCAGGTCCTAGCGGTGGCAACACTGTGGAGGTTCGAGTCCTCTCCTGGGCACCAAGATTGAAAGCAAAAGGCCTGCATCCGTGCAGGCTTTTTGCTTTTTGGTCTCCACTGCATCGTGTTTCGCGCGCGGCGTGCGCATCAGCATCCGAATTCACTTGATGTAACATCATCCGACTCATCTAGCCAAGGAGCGGGAATGTCAAAAGGTCGGGTACGGGTACGTGTACGTGTATTGCTGGTTGTCGCGATGGCAGCGCAATTGCTGTCAGCCTGTTCGGGCGGCGTGACCGCGAATTCCATCCAGGCGATGGACCCGAAGCGCGTGCACTCCAAGGCCAGCGTAGGCGACCTGGTGCTGTGCCTGAAGCAGCGGCTGGGTGACGACGCCACCGTGATCGCGTACCCGGAACCCGGCAAGGTTGATATCCGGGTCGGGCGTGCGGACGCGGATGAATACAAGTTCATCCACCTGGTCAGCCTGCGCCGCGCTACCGAGGGCGTCGAAGGCACCGACGTCGAGATCCGCAGCTCCGGGGAATGGCACCCCCTGCTGAGCGCCAGCCGCGTCTCTGGCATGGTGGAAGACTGCACGCCGGGAAGAGCGCACTAAGCGCAACGCAGAATCCTTGCCGGCACGCCGCAAAGCAGCAAAGCAGCAAAGCAGCAAAGCGGCAAAGCGGTAAAGCGGTAATGGCGCTATGCCGTTACGGCTCCATCGTGCGCAGAAGGTGCTCCTGCAGTCGCGATAATTCAAGCGCGACGCCGTCGGGGAACCCCTGGCGGCCGCCGCGCTTGTCGATCAGCAGGTCGGCCAGGTAGGCCGTTAGCGCGGCTGGGTCGGCCCACAGCGCTGCCAGCTGGTTGCCGATGCGCGGATAGCTGCGGCACAACTCCAGGGGCCGCGCCTGCGGTGGCAGCACGGCCAGCCATTTGAGCGCGTTGGCCGTGAGGGCCTTCGCTTCTGCGGATTCAGGTTGCCGCTGGCCAGTCCAGTCGGGCTTGCCATGCGTGGGCACGGCGCCATCCAGGATCAGCCTCGCTTCCTCGACGGTAACAAACTCGAATGAAAGGGGTTCCATGCCAACTCCGGATCAGATCTGTTGGGGGCGCCATGCCTTGTGGCGCTGGCACCTATTCTATCGGTTACGGAGCGTTTGAAACTTTCTGTAGCGCTTGCTACCGGCCTTGCTGCTGGTATGTGTACAGGTAGGCCAGCAGGTCCGCGATCTGCCGCTCATTGCTGATCCCCCAGAAGCGCATCCTGGTGCCGGGCACGACCTTGCTGGGCGACTGGATAAACGCGCTCAAGGTTTTCTCGGACCACACCACGCCCGATTTCTTCATCTCGGGGGAGTACTTGTAGTCGGTCGTGGCGCCGGCGACCCTGCCGAAGATCCCATTGAGCTGGGGGCCAAACGCGGCGCGCGCCGAGGGCCCGACGCTGTGGCAGGAGGCACACTTCGAGGTGAATACCGCCTTGCCCGCCTGCGCGTCGCCAGCGGCCTGCGCGGTTGCGTGCAAGGCTAGCGCCAGGGTCAACAATGCGGCTTTCTTCATGGACGGATGCGAGGCAACGGAGCAAACCTGGCATTATATTCGCCGAGGCAATGCGGCTCCCTAAGCCGTCTGGATGACCACCTTGCCGCGCACATGCCCAGCCATGCTCCTTGCCATCGCCTCGCGGGCAGCAGCGAGTGGATACGTGGCGTCGATTTCAGCGCGCAGCTTTCCGGACGCGTACAGCGAGGCCAGCGTGTGGAGCTGGGCGCCATCGGAGCGCGTCGCAAAGTGCTTTCCCGCTGCGCCGGCTTCCTGGGCGCGCCTGGCATCCGGTGGGCTGACGGTGGAGACCAGCACGCCGCCGCGCTTGAGTACCGGCCAGGAACGCCGTTGCGTGTCGCCGCCGACCAGGTCGAGGACAAGATCGACACCCGCAACCTTGGTGGCAAAGTCTTCCGCGGTGTAGTCGATCACCTCCGTCGCCCCCAGGTCTCGCAGGTAGCCCCGGTTGGCGGCCGAAGCCGTGCCGATCACCTGTGCGCCGGCCAGGTTTCCCAGTTGCACGGCCACGCTGCCGACGCCGCCGGCAGCGGCATGGATCAGGACTTTCTGTCCTGCCTGCAGCTTGCCGTGCTCGTGCAGCGCCTGCCAGGCAGTCAAGCCAGCCGCGGGAATACTGGCAGCCTCCAGGAACCCGAGATGCTTCGGCTTGCGGGCAAGGCGCCCGGCATCCACCACGGCGCGGGTTGCATAGCCACCGACGATGCCGATGAATCCCAGCACTTCGTCTCCCGGCGCCAGCGTGGTGACATTGCGCCCAACCGCGATGACAGTCCCGGCAGCATCCACCCCAGGCGTGATGGGCAACGGTAGCGGAATGAACGCCTGCATGGCGCCACTGACGATCTTCCAGTCGATCGGGTTGACCGAGGTGGCGGCAACATCGATCAGCACCTCGTCGTCGCCAGGGCGGGGATCAGCGAGTTCCTGCAGTGCTAATGAATCGGGGCCGCCGTAAGCGGCTACACGGATGGCTTTCATCAAAGGCTCCTTGAGGCAATGCCCACAATCGGGGTTTCCAGCGCCAGTGCGGCCTGCACGGGGTCGAAGTACTCGCGCAGGTGCGCGATCCTGCCATCGCGGGCGGTCAGGAAAACGACGTACTCCTGCCGGTAGACGCGCCCGGTCGACTTGATCAGCCCTTCGGCATGCACCCGCGCAACGGCTTGCTGGGGATCCGCCGCGGGCAGGATCTGCGCATCGAAGAAGCGGAATTCAGAAACCGCGCCGATGAACCAGGAGACATGGCGGATCACCGCGTCCCGGCCGCTCAATCGCGCCGGATGCCCGATGCCGGGCGCGTAGGGCAACTCCCACACGATGTCCTCGGCAATCAGTTCCTGCCATTGCTGGTTGTCATCAACCAGCCACCGGAGGTGTTGCTGCAATAGCTCAGCTGCGATGTTCATGATGTTCTCCATGCGTGTGGGGCACAGCAGTGGCGCAACGCGCCGCCAGCCTGCCGCTGCGGGTTCCCGGATTTTGGGTACGTGACATTCAATGCGCTGATGCGGCGCGCGTGCCGCGGGCTACCGCAGGCGGCCATCGGCACGTAGCTGCATGCCGATCCTGGCGATTCCGGCTTCGCCCTTGCGCAGCGCGTCGTTCGACGTATGGACGGAGTAGTAGCCAAGTGCCAGGTCGTGCGGATGGGGAACTGCCGATGCGACGATGAAATCCGCATCGGTTTCGGCAGTGAAATCGAGAGCGTCCTCGGACTGCGTGAAGACCGCGAGTTCGTCCTTCAGCCGCCCGCCGCCAGTCGCTAGCGTGCCGCGGTTGACGTGTGCCCAAGCCACGGTGTGGCCTGCGGGCGCCTGGTAGTGCCAGCGCTCGCCCGCGGCAAGGCGCACGTGCAGCAGTGCCGCCCCGGACGGTGCGGCTACCGGGCTGTCCCTGCCAGCCAGCGAGCCGAGTATCACGCGCGCCGGTCCGGTGCGCGGCACGGAGGACGCGGGCAGGTATTGGCTGTGCGGGGTGCCGTTCTCCAGGCTGCGCGGCAGGGCAAGCCATAGCTGGTAGCCCTGGACGCGGTCGCCCTTCGCGGGGCTGGCCGAGTGCCAGATGCCGTTGCCCGCCCGCATCCATTCCAGGCCGCCCGCCATCAACACGCCGGCCGCGCCGGTGGTGTCCTCATACTGCAGTTCGCCCTCGAGCAGCACGGTGAGGGTGGCGATGCCCGAGTGCGGGTGCATGGGGAACAGCGCGTCGCCGGAGGGGGCGAAGTCGAAGTAGTCGAGGAACACAAAGGGTTTGATCAGCTCGCCGACGTCGCCGGGACTGACGATCCGCGAGACGGCGCCATGGCGGCGGCCGCCAGTGCGAAGCACGATGCCACGGTTGCTTGCCGCATCCGGCCGTGCAGTGTGGTGATGGATCCGGGCCGGCTCCCCGGCGTGCCGGGCCTGCGCTGCGTTTTCCATGAAAGTCTCCTTCGGTGATCGCATGACCGAAGGTTAGGTGCTTGACATCTCTCTTGGTAGCCTATATTTCTCGATGAGATCCATCTAAGGAGTTGATACATGCTCGACGGCGTATCCCTGGACCAGCTCCGCACCTTTATCGCTGCCGCCGACGAGGGCAGCTTCTCCGCGGCGGGGCGCAAGCTGCGGCGCGCGCAGTCGGTGGTCAGCCACACGCTGGCCAACCTGGAGGGGCAGATCGATGTGCAGTTGTTCGATCGCAGCGGCCGCTTCCCGCGCCTGACAGAGCAGGGAACCGCGCTGCTGGCGCAGGCGCGTGTGGTGGTGGGCGGCATGGACGGCTTCAAGTCAAAGGCGCGCGCCATTGCCGAAGGGCTCGAACCCGAGCTGTCGGTGGTGGTGGATGTCATGTACCCGATGGCCCCGCTGACGGGGGCGGTCGGCGAGTTCCGCGACGCGTTTCCGCATACGCCGCTGCGCCTGTATGTCGAGGCACTGGGCGCGGTCATGCGCCCGGTGATGGAGCGCGTTTGCCGGCTCGGCATCAGCGGATCGATGCCGGCCGTTCCCGAGACGCTGGACGCGGAAAAGCTGCTCGACGTGCCGATGGTGACCGTGGCCGCACCCTCGCATCCGCTGGCATCGCGCAGGGGCGTGATCCGGGTACGTGAGCTCGAGGAGCACGTGCAATTGGTCCTGACCGACCGGACCATGCTGACCGAAGGGAAAACCTTCGGCGTGTTCTCGCCGCTGACCTGGCGCCTGGCCGACCTGGGCGCCAAGCATGCCTTCCTGCGCGCCGGCTTCGGCTGGGGGCACATGCCAGCGGCCATGGTGCAGGGGGATCTCGATGCGGGCGAGCTGGTCACCCTGCGGCTGGAGAGCTTTCAGCCGCGTACGCCGCCGATCGCCATGTTCGCGGTCTACCGCAAGGACACGCCGCCCGGCCCCGCCGGCCGCTGGTTCCTCAACCGGCTGATGCGCACATCGCAGCGTCCGCCGAAATAGGCGCTGTCGCGGATCCGTGTCCGCTGTCCGTGTCCGCTGTCCGTGACCGCTATCCGGGGCGCCTCCACAAAGCGCCGTGGAGAGGGCCCTGTGTGTACCGCTCCTTCGCCTGCAACGTAAGCCAACCTGCACCCCGTAAATCCAATCATCGCGCTCGCGTGTGACCAGACGCTAGAATCCGCAAACACCTATGAGATGGGTTCATCAATGCCGCGCGAGAACTTTAACGACCTGCTTGCCTTCATTGCCGTTGCGCGCGAGCGCAGCTTCACCCGCGCGGCGGCGCAGTTGGGGGTGTCGCAATCCGCATTGAGCCACACGGTCCGCGCGCTTGAAACGCGGCTTGGCCTGCGCCTGTTGACGCGCACCACGCGCAGCGTTTCCCCAACCGAGGCCGGAGAGCGCCTTCTCCAGACGGTGGCCCCCCGCTTCGAGGAGATCGAAGCCGAGCTGACCGCGGTGACCGAGCTTGGCGATAAGCCCACGGGCACCATTCGCATCACGGCCACCGACTACGCCACCAAGACCGTCCTGTGGCCGAGGTTGTCCAAGGTGCTTCGGGCGTATCCGGAGATCAAGGTGGAAATCATCACGGATTACGGACTCTCCGATATCGTCGCGGATCGCTATGACATCGGTGTGCGCAACGGCGATCAGGTGGCAAAGGACATGATCGCGGTGCGCATCGCACCCGACATGCGTATGGCCATCGTTGGCTCGCCCGCCTATCTGGAACAGAGGCCGCTGCCGAAAACGCCTCAGGACCTGACCACGCACAACTGCATCAACCTGCGTTTGCCGACGCTTGGCGGCTTCTACGCATGGGAGCTGAAGAAAGGCAAGCGTGAAGTGCAAGTGCGGGTAGAGGGCCAGCTTGCCTTCAACGGTACCTATCAGATGCTGGATGCGGCGCTATCCGGGTACGGCCTTGCGTACGTACCCGCGGATCTGGCCCAGGCGCACGTGGCAGCGGGCCGCCTCGTCTGTGTGCTTGAAGACTGGTGTCCCACGTTTGCTGGCTTGCACGCTTATTACGCCAGCCGGCGCCAGTCTTCACGAGCGATGGCGCTTGTCATCGATGCGCTTCGCTACCGTGCGTAGCTGACGTAACCTGGCTCACGTACCTCACGTACCTCACGTACCTCACGTACCTCACGTACCTCACGCACCTCCCGTTCGATAGCGGCGCGGGCATTCATGAGGCCAGTTCATAAAGGCTTGCGGTTCTCCGGGCTTTTTCGATAGACGGTACGTCCCTATCATCTCAGCTGGCTTAACGCGCAAGGCCACGCGGCCAGCTTCGTCATCGGACACGCGCTCGCCGTCGATGGCGGCTACACGGCCCGATAAGCGTCCGTGCCCTGACAAACCGCAGGCACGGCCTGCGTGGAGAAATATGATGGATTATCGATATCTGGGCCGCAGTGCCTTGAAGGTTTCGCCCTTGTGCCTGGGCGCCATGATGTTCGGCGGGGAGACCGATGAGGCCACCTCGAAGCGCATCATCGACAAGGCGTTCGACCAGGGCATCAATTTCATCGATACCGCCGACGCCTACCACGGCGGCCGTTCGGAAGAGATCGTCGGGCGCGCCATCGCCGAGCAGCGCGACAACTGGGTGGTGGCGACGAAGTTCGGGTATCCGACATCGCAAGGCCCGAACGAACAGGGGCAATCGCGCAAGTGGATTGTCCAGTCGGTGGAAGCCAGTCTCAAGCGTCTTGGCACCGACTACATCGACATCCTGTACTTCCACCGCGCCCTGGTCGATGCGCCGCTGGAAGAAGGCGTGCGTGCCATTGGCGATCTGATCCGCCAGGGCAAGATCCGATACTTCGGCATATCGAATTTCCGCGGGTGGCGCATCGCCGAGATCGTGCGCCTGGCCGACCAGCTTGGCATCGACCGGCCGGTCGCCAGTGAGCCGCTCTACAACCTGGTTGACCGCACTGCGGAAGTCGAGCAATTGCCCGCGGCAGCGCACTACGGTGTCGGCGTTGTGTCGTATAGCCCGCTGGCCCGGGGCGTGCTGACCGGGAAGTATGCAGCGGATGCCGCGCCGCCGGCCGACTCGCGCGCAGGCCGCGGCGACAGGCGTATCCAGCAGACGGAATGGCGGCCGGAGTCCCTGGCGATCGCGCAACAGCTCGCTGCCCACGCCGCCGCGCGCGGCACGACCTCGATCGCCTTCGCCTTGGCCTGGGTACTCAAGAACCGGCTCGTCAGTGCCACCATCGCCGGGCCTCGGACGCAGGCGCATTGGGATAGCTACGTCGAAGCGCTGAAGCTGCAGCTCGGCCCGGACGACGAACGATTCGTCGATAGCCTGGTGGCTCCCGGCCACGCGTCGACGCCGGGCTACACGGATCCCGGATATCCGGTCGAAGGTCGTCGAGCCGCTTGAGGCCGGCGTTGCTTCGGCTGCTTCAGTTGCTTCAGGAGATGGATGATGCAAAAACGTAGCCTGGCTGCTTGCGCAGAAGCCGTGGATCGGATCGTGCCGATTCCGGGCACCACCAAGCTGCATCGGCTGGAAGAGAACACCGGTGCGGCCACGGTCGAACTGTCGGCTGACGACCTGTCCGCCATCGAAGCCGCGCTGCGGCAGATCACGGTCGTGGGGGATCGCTACCCGGCTCACCTGCAGCAGCGCGTCGACCGCTAATTCACGCAATGTCGCCCGGAACCAGCACTGCCCCACGTCACGCCGCGAACGCGCACAGCTTGCGGATCCTTGCCATCCTGAGCACGTTGATGGCCTTTGCATCGATTTCGACGGACCTGTACCTGCCAGCGCTGCCTGCCATGGCCGTGGCGCTGCATGCGGATGCGGGTATGGTCGAGCTGACGATCTCGGGCTATCTGGTCGGCTTCAGCCTGGGCCAGCTGTTGTGGGGTCCTGTCGGCGATCGGTACGGTCGCCGCCTGCCGATCTGCATCGGGCTAGTGTTGTTCATCCTCGGTTCCGCGGGCTGCGCGCTGTCGACCAATGCGAGCATGCTGGTCGGCTGGCGCGCGCTGCAGGCCGTGGGTGCCTGCGCCAGTGTCGTGATCGCCCGCGCGATGGTGCGCGATCTCTATAGCGGCCACCGCGCGGCCCAGATGATGTCCACGCTGATGACGGTGATGGCCATCGCGCCGCTGCTGGGGCCAAGCGTGGGCGGGCAGATCCTGCACGTCGCGTCGTGGCGGGCGATTTTCTGGACGCTGGTGGGGGTCGGCCTGGCGACGCTCGCCATGCTCGGCGCTCTCCCGGAAACCCTGCCGCCGGAGCGCCGCAATCGCACACCGCTGCGCTGCGCGCTGGCCGACTACGCCGCACTGCTGCGTCATCGCCGGGTGCTTGGCTACGCAGGCGCGGGCGGTTTTTTCTATGGCGGCCTTTATGCGTACATCGCCGGCACGCCGTTTGCCTACATCAGCTATCACCAGGTCTCGCCGCGGCACTATGGCCTGCTGTTCGGCGCGGGCATCATCGGCATCATGCTCACAAACCAGGTCAACGCCAGGCTGGTGGCGCGGCTCGGCAGCGATCGCCTGATGCGGGCCGGCACCCTTGGCGCGGCGCTCGCGGGCATGCTGCTGGCGGTCGACGCATGGACGGGGTGGGGCGGGCTGATGGGCCTGGTTGTGCCCCTCTTCCTGTTCGTTTCAGCGACCGGGTTGATTGTCGCCAATTCGATCGCCGGCGCGCTCGGCAGCTTCCCGCAAGGCGCTGGCGCGGTGTCCGCGCTGATCGGCGCGATCCAGTATGGCACCGGCATCCTGGGGTCGGCGCTGGTCGGCCTGTTTGCCGACGGCACGCCGTGGCCGATGGGATGGGTCATCGCGCTGATGGGAATCGGCAGCCTGCTTTGCGCACGGCTTCTGGTGCCGTCCACCGGCGTCTTCGCTGGCAACGCAGCGGCTGCGCGCTGAGGCACGGCATCGGCGTGCGCTGGAACAAGGCGCTCACCCCAGCGCGATCAGGATCAACCCAGTTGCAATGATGACAGCGCCGATGGCGCGCGCGGCGCGCCCGCCGGCCGGTGCGAGACGCTCGACGGTGATGGCAGCCGTCACGGCAGCCATCGCGCGCAGGTCCATGATGCCAACGACGAGGAGGGTCGCTGTCAGGCCGGCACAGCTGCAGCTGCAGTGCAAGCCGAGTTGCAGGCCGACTCGCCACGCCGTGCCGGCATCCCCCCGCAGCCCGCGGCCGTGCCCGGGCGCCTCCCGGCAGCAGGTAAGGTGGTGTGCCTTCCAGGCGGTGAACTGGAGTGCGCCGGCGCTCAGGACGACCACGCCCGCCGCGACCGGAACCGCGCGCGCCAGCGCCGGCAGCCGCATATCGAGCGCCGCCAGCGCGGCGCCCAGCGCAAAGGTGGCCATGCCGATCGCGGCCCACACGAAAAAGTACCCCACGCCCACCAGCGCGCTCAGCCGGCCCAGGCGCGTCCCGCCTGTCGTGCCGACGGCCTGGCGGTAGCGCCACAGCATGGGCACCAGCGACGGCAGCATCATCGCTGCCATCATCACGACCCACATGCCGAGGAACGACGCCGCAACGCCGGGCCATGTCTGCCCGCACATCCGCATCCACGCCATCGACATTGTCCAGCCGCCGGGCATCGGCATCGCGCCCATTGCCGACATGGACGCGGACCAGGCGATCGTCACCGCCGTGCAGGCGAAGAAGAGCAGCGCCGAGACGCCCAGGAAGGCTCGCGCGCAGACCATGCTTCGAGGTGCCTCCCGTCCCTCGGTTGCGTCTGCGTTGCCCATGGCCTGGCTCAGCGCTCGCCGTACTCGTCGTGACGGCGCCACCAGATGCCCGTCTCGTTGCGTCCTTTGGGGGCGCGGTCGAGCCATTGGTACATGCCCCAGAGGCCGTCCACCCCGCGCGCATAGGTGGAGTAGGTGTGATAGACCACGCCATCCTCGAGCACGAATGCGCTCAGGCCCGGCCGATCGCGCGAGTACGTGGCTGCGTCGGTGCCGCATGTGGCTGCGAACCGGGCGACGGGCTCCGGGGCCGGTGTGGCGTCCATCGCGTGGCCGCCGCGCTTGTAGTTGTATTCGACGAACCCGTCGCGCTGCTGCGCCTCGGTAAAGGAGACGTTGGCATCGAAGTTGAAGTCGCTGCCGAGCGAGGACGCCCAGGGAAACGTCCAGCCCATTCGCTGCTTGTACGCCTGCAGTTTCGCGAGCGGTGCGCGCGACACCGCCGCAAGCGTGACGTCGTGGTTCGCCAGGTGAACCACGACGCCGTCGAACCCGTCCGCGATCGACGAGCAGGACGGGCACCCCGCGGTGTAGTCGGGCCCGAACATGAAGTGGTAGACAAGGAGCTGCGAGCGCCCCCGGAAGAGGTCGGCCAGCGAGGCGCTGCCTTCGTCGGTCTCGAACCGGTACGCCTTGTCGACCCGGACCCACGGCAGCGCCTGGCGTCGCCGCGCCAGCTCGTCGCTGCGCCGCGTCAGGTCCTTTTCCGCCTCGAGCAGCGCGAGCCGCGCTGCCAGCCACTCTTCGCGTGTCGCGGTCATGTGTTGCGTCATCATGCTTTCCTCCGTTGGGTGTCCATCGTCGTTCGCTCAGTACCAGGTACCAGGTACTAGGTACGATGTGCGGGTTGGTGGTCGTGATAGATTAGTGCCGGGCATCCGAACGATGGGAGTGACAAGTGTGGCGCGATTGGGATTCAGATGGATTCGCTGATCACGGCCGCGGCGCGCGCGCTCGCGGCGGGTGACCCGCTCGGCGCGCTGAACCGGGTCGCCCTGCGCAGCGACGCGCCTGCGCTTGCGCTGCGCGGCATCGCGATGGCGCAGCTTGGCGATCTCGTGCGCGCGAAGGCGCTGGTGCGAAGCGCGGCGCGCGCCTTCGGCCCGAAAGAGGCCGTGGCCCGCGCGCGGTGCGTCGTCGCCGAGGCCGAGATCGCACTGGCCTCGCGCGACCTGAGCTGGCCGGCGAAGGCGCTCGACGCGGCGCGCGCAACCCTGGAGGCGCACGGCGATCAGGTGAACGCCGCGCACGCGCGGTTTCTCGAAGCCCGGCGTCTCCTCCTGATAGGACGCCTCGACGAGGCCGAGCTTACGCTGGCCCAGCTTGACCCCGCGCCCTTTCCGCCCGCGTCCAGGGCCGCCCATGCGCTGGTCGTCGCGGGGATTGCGATGCGGCGCCTGCGCACGAAGGCGGCGCGCGGCGCGCTCGTCCGGGCCGAGCACGCCGCGCGCCACGCAGGCATCCCCGCGCTGACGGCAGAGGTCCAGAGCGCATTCCTCGTCCTGAAAACGCCCGCGGCGCGCCTGATTGCGCGTGGCGAGGAGCGGTTCCTGCTGCTCGATGAGGTGGAAGCGTTGCTGGCGTCCAAGACGCTTGTCGTGGACGCGTGCCGTCATGCCGTGCGTGACGCGGGCACGGTGGTCTCGCTGGCAAGGCGTCCGGTGCTGTTCGCGCTCGCACGCGCGCTGGCCGAAGCCTGGCCCGCGGACGTGCCGAGGGACGCGCTCGTTGCGCGGGCATTCCGCGCCAAGCATGCCGATGCGTCGCATCGCGCGCGGCTACGCGTTGAAATCGGGCGGCTTCGCTCGGTGCTCGGGCCGCTGGCCGGCGTGAGCGCGACCCAGCGCGGGTTTGCGCTGGTGCCGCGCGTCGCCCGTGAGGTTGTCGTGCTGGCGAGGCCCGTCGACGAAGCGCACGCGGCGGTGCTCGCCTTCGTTGCGGACGGTGAGTCATGGTCTAGCTCGGGCCTGGCGGTGGCCCTTGGCGCCAGCCAGCGCACCGTGCAGCGGGCGCTCGACGCGCTTGCGGCAACAGGCAAGGTGCAGTCGTTTGGCCGCGGGCGCGCGCGCCGCTGGCTGACGCCGCCCGTGCAGGGATTCACGACGACCTTGTTACTCCCCGCGCCACTGCCGGGTGACTAGAATGCGCTTCATGGATTGCACTTCACTACAGCGGATTCACTACAGCGTGACGAGGATGGAAACATGAAACGATCAGCGGCCGAAATCATTCGCGAGTATGGTCCCTTTCCGGGTGTCGACAACGTGCATGGGGTCACGTATGACGGTCAGCAAGTCTGGTTTGCCACCGGCGACAAGCTGATCGCGCTGGATCCGGCGAGCGGGAAGACGCTGCGCTCGATGGATGTCGCCGCACACGCAGGAACGGCCTTCGACGGCCAGCACCTGTTCCAGATCGCCGAGGATCGCATCCAGAAAATCGATCCGCAGACCGGCCGCGTGGTCGCCACGATTCCGGCCCCCGGCGGCGGCAACGACTCGGGACTTGCATGGGCTGAAGGGACGCTCTGGGTGGGGCAGTACCGGGAGCGCAAGATCCATCAGGTCGATCCCCGAACCGGGGAGATTCTTCGCACCATCGAGTCCAATCGCTTCGTCACCGGGGTCACATGGGTCGAAGGAGAGCTCTGGCACGGCACCTGGGAAGGTGAGCAGAGCGAGTTGAGGCAAGTCGATCCCCGCACGGGAAAGGTCCTGGAGAGCATCGAGATGCCAGGCGGCGTCGGCGTGTCGGGGCTCGAGTCCAATGGCAGCGACCAGTTCTTCTGCGGAGGCGGAAGCAGCGGGAAGGTAAGAGCCGTGCGCCGGCCCGGGCGAGGCGGCGCGGCCGGCAGCGCCGCCGGGATCCCTGTTGACGCCACTAGCAAATAACCGAAGCGCCCCTAACGGGCGAGGGTGGCGGCTTGAGGGGCCGCCTGATGCCCGTCGCTAAACGGTATATACTGTTTAGCCTGTTTCTGAACTGAGAATTGCCGTGAATTCACCCATCATCAAGCCGCCGACGAAAGAGGTCTTTCATTTTCCGACGAGCGCGCCAGTAGCCGACAGCATCGCAGCCGCCCCCAAGGGGAAGACGCCAAGGGGCTCGGGTAGCAAGAAGGCCGTGACCAAGGCCGCAACGAAGGCCGAGACGAAACCCCAGAAGAGCAAACCATCGAAGGTGGAAGCTCGCACCGATGTGGCCGCGCCGAAAAAAGCGCAGGGCGCCAAGAAAGAAAAGGTGCTGCGTGACAGCTTCACGATGCCGAAGTCCGACTACGCGAAGCTCGCCGAGCTCAAGCAGCGGTGCCTCGACGCGGGCGTGCACATCAAGAAAAGCGAGATCCTGCGCGCCGGATTGCTGCTGCTTGCTGCAAGCTCGCCGAAGCAATTGCTGAGCGCGGTCTCAAAAGTCGAAGCCATCAAGACCGGGCGTCCCGCCAAGGCCTGAGCGGCGTGCCTGGGGCGGCGGGTTCCGGCAGCGGCGAGAGCGCTTCGGGCCACGCCGGGCGCTCGTAGCGCGCCCGCGCGGCCTGCCGTCGCCGAAACATCGGCCTATCCGTGTTTTGCCAAGTCCTCGAACTTGGCAAACACCCGAGCCTGGACAGCATCCATGACGGCGAGGACCTGCGCATCGGCGGGTGCACTTGCTGTCACGCCAGTCGCGTCCTTCGGTTTTGAGCCGACCGGATAGCACACAAACTCCGTATCGAACCTGCCTGCCGATTCCTTCTTCAGGCGCCGGTTGAGTGCCTTGAGGTATTGCTTCTTGGTGGTCTTTGACATAGGTGCCTCGGTCCTCCGTGCAGTTGCAAATAGCGGGGCGCAAGCGTCGTGACGTAGGGTCCCCGTTTTCGTTGAAGTGCTTCCACGACTCTCTTCTTCGCCAACGATAGAACATAGTCCAGGAAGGTCCCATTGGTCAAATGTGCGCCCCGGGGCTGCTGGAGGTGGCCCAGTGCAGGCTCTGCGTTTGTGTCACCATCCAGGCACAGCCGCCAGGCAGGTCAACATGGCCAGATGTGGGTTGTTCGGGGTCGTCGCCGAGCAGGATGGCGCAGATGCCGCGCTGGCTCCGTGCGACCAGAATCGCCCCCAGCCGCCAGGTACTATCATGTGGCCCTGTCTACGATAGCGTGGAGCCCGAAATTAAAGCAGGCAAAGCTAACCCGATGTCCGGTCTGGACCGGCTGGGCAATGTTGACTTCCATACGTTGTACGCGCTTGCCGCCCTGTTGCGAGGCCGCAGCGTATCGCGCGCGGCGGCCCAGATGGAGGTGTCGCAGCCGGCTATGAGTCGAACCCTCGATCGCCTGCGCAACGTCTTCCAGGATGCCCTGCTGGTGCGTGAAGGCAACCATATGCTGCTGACCTCGCACGGCAAGGAGTTGCTGCCGATCGTGGAAAAACTGCTGGAAACCACGGCCCAGTTGGCGGGGGCCAATGCGCCCTTCGATGCCGCCACCCACGTGCGACACTTCTCGCTGGCCTGCAATGAGCATATCCAGCTCTCGCTGGCCCCCTCCTTGCTAAGCGCACTGCGGTGCGCCGCCCCCTCCATCACGGCACAGTTCAGTCCATTGCATCGGAGCGGCGCCGTTGATGCGTTGGCAAGCGGCGAACTCGATCTCTGCATCGGCTCGGCCTTTCCCTCCGCACCCGGGATCCGCACTCGGTTCCTATACTCCGAGGCCTTTGTCTGTGTGATGCGCAAGCCGCGCCGTACCGGGGCGAATGCACGGATAAGCCTGAAGGATTTCTGCAACCTGCCTCACCTCGACGTCTCGCCAACCGGCCTCACCCTGCTCGGTGAACTGATCGACCGGACCATCCGCAAGCAAGGTGGCTCGCGTCGGGTGGTGTACACCATTTCCAGCTTCATGGCGGCGCCGCAGATCGTCAGCGAGACCGACATGATCTGCGCCATCCCGGCAAGGACAGCCAGGCGACTGGCCTTGCCAGATAACGTTGCGGTGGCCGAACTTGCCTTCGAGGCGCCTGCCACGGATGTCTCGATGTTCTGGCACAACCTCACCCACCGCGACGCGGCCTGCGCTTGGCTGCGCGCCGAGATCAGCAACGTACTCCCCGCGCACTAACACGGTTACAAGGTCATACCAGCAGTGGTATGGCTGATATATACCCACCCCGATTGGTGCCGTGTCTGTGGCTGTCTATTCTGCAGCCACGCGAGCCAGAGACAGAGCTCGCCCCCGATCAGTTAGCGTGGAGACAAGATGAACAGACGCACCTCACTGCGCCTTGCCGGAGCGGTCGCATTGCTCTTGCTGGCGCAGCCCTTCAACGCGGGCGCCTACCCTGATAAGCCAATCCGACTAGTCGTATCGTTCCCGCCCGGCAGCGGCGCCGATACTACTGCGCGCTATGTCGCGCAGAAGCTCGGTGAGCGGCTGGGCAAGCCGGTGGTGGTGGAGAACCGGCCCGGTGCCAACAGCTTCATCGCATCCATGGCCGTGGCCAGCGCGGACGCCGATGGCCACACGATCTTCCTGGCCAGCAATTCACCGATGGCGACCAATGTTGCCATCTTCAAGCGCTTGCCATACGACCCCGTGAAGGACTTCGCACCGGTGGCCCGGCTGACGCGTGGCGTGATGGCGGTGGTGGTGCCAGGCTCTTCGAGTGTGAAAACGATCGGCGACCTGGCGGCGCGCAGCCGGGCCCAGCCCGGCACGCTCAACTATGGCGCTGGTGCGGCCTCATACCAGGTCGCCACCGAACTCTTCCTTCAACTTGCGGGTGGCCGCGCTACGCCGGTGCCCTACAAGGGCGTGGCGCCAGCTTTGTCGGACCTGGCTGGCGGCCAGCTCGATTTCGCCTTTGTCGACCTCGGCGCCGTCGTTCCCTTTCTCCAGTCCGGCAAGGTTCGATTGCTGGCTGTGAGCAGCGACCGGCGCTTCGACGCCTTCCCCAAGGCGCCGACGCTGCAGGAGTCGGGCTTCCGGGACTACTACATGGTCAATTGGACCGGCGCTTTCGTTCCGGCTCGTACGCCGGCGTCCGTCGTCGACCTGCTCGACAAGCAGTTGCAGGCGATCTACCGCTTGCCGGAAACAGCGATGAAGGTGCGGCAATCGTACGGCGAGCCGTTTGTGGGCGATGCCAACGAACTGAGGCGCTTCCAGCTTGAGGAAATCAGCCGCTGGGAGCAGGCAGCCCGGCAGGCCGGGATACAGAAACAATGAGAGCCATATCATGACGACGAACCTGACCAAGAGCGTGACCGAGCAACTTCCGGCTCGCCAGCTTCCCCTTGCCGGCCTGACCGTACTCGACCTGGGCCAGATCTATCAGGGTCCCTACTGCGGCTTCCTTCTGGCGATGGCCGGCGCCGACGTAATCAAGATCGAACCACCACATGGCGAGCCGGTGCGCGCGCGCCGCGAGTCGCTGTTGCCCCTGGCCATGCTTAATTCCAACAAGCGCGGCATCACGCTCAACTTCAAGACCGAGCAAGGCCGCAGCGTCTTTCGTGACCTGGTGGCCAAGGCAGACGTGGTGCTCGAGAACTTCATGCCGGGCGTGATGGAGCGCCTCGGCCTCGGGGCCGAGGCGCTGCTGGAGATCCAGCCTCGCTTGGTCTACGCGTCCGCCTCGGGCTACGGGACCAGTGGGCCGAATCGCGATCATCTTGCCATGGACCTGACCATTCAGGCCATGAGCGGCGCCATGCACGTAACCGGCTATCCCGACAGCCCCCCGCTCAAGGCAGGGCCGGCCATCAGCGATTTCCTGGGCGGTATCCACCTCTATGGGGCCATCGTCTCGGCCTTGTTCGAGCGCGAACGCAGCGGCCGCGGAAGGATTGTCGAGATCGCCATGCAGGACACGATGTATCCTGCTCTCGCCTCAAACCTGACGATGTATTACGAGGACCCGGAACGCAATCCGCGCACCGGAAACCGGCATGGGGCGCTCGCAATGTCGCCCTACAACACCTACTCGGCCAAGGATGGCTACATCGCCATTATCTGCGTCACCGAAGGCCACTGGCCGGGGCTGTGCCAGGCGATGGGGCGCCCCGACCTGGGTGGACAGGAGCGCTACGCGACGCACGCCTCGCGTTGTGCGGTGATGAGCGAGGTGGACGAACTGGTTGCCTCCTGGACCTGCAACCTCACGCGCGCCGAGATCATGACGGCCGGCCAGGCCCATCACTTTCCCTGCGCGCCGGTTCGCACGCTCGATGAGGTCGTGCACGACCGTCATATGCACGAGCGCGGCATGCTGAACTATGTGATGCATCCCAAGTTGGGCGAGGTGGTCCTGCCCAACAGCCCCTTGCGCTTTCACCAGTCGCCGCCGTTGGCACTGAGGCCCAACCCGGACCTCGGCGAGCACAACAAGGCGGTACTGAGCGAGCTTCTCGGACTGTCGGCCGCGGCAATCGACACCCTGCGCCAGCAAGGCGCGTTCTGAAGCAAGAACCAGCCCCCTGCCAAGAGAAAACACCAGCCATGTCAGATTTCGTCCAGATTGTCCGCGAGGACGGCATCGCCGTCATCACGCTGAACCACCCGCATACCCGCAACGCCATTGCAGACGATCTCCGCCAGCATGCAGGCGCTGGCGCACAGCACCGAAGCGCACCGTCAGGCGCTGCGCTTGATGACTGAACGCGTGGGGAGAAAATCATGAGCGCGGCCAGCCCCAATACCAACACCAATGCCAATACCAATACCAACGAGACCATCCTCTGCGACGTGGCGAACCGGATTGCCGTCATTACCCTCAACCGGCCGGACCAGCTCAACGCCTGGAACTCTGAGATGGAAGCTGGACTGCGCACCGCACTAGAGCGCTGCCGGGACGATCGCGAGGTCCGTGTGATCGTGTTGACCGGGGCCGGAAAGGCCTTCTGCGCAGGCGCCGACTTGTCGGCGGCGCGCGCGCGGCTGGCGGAGTCCAGCCCGCGACACGCCAGTAGTACGGCGGCTCACGCGCCCAACGATGTCGCCGCCCGGGAGGACTTTGGCCAGCGCTACAGCTATTTGCTGGCGATCGGCAAGCCCATCATCTGCGCCCTGAACGGTGCCGCAGCCGGGGTCGGCCTGGTGCTCTCACTCTATTGCGATATCCGCTACGCCAGCCGCGAAGCGCGGCTGGTGCCGGCATTCGTGCGGCGCGGGCTGGCCGCCGAACACGGCATAGCCTGGATGCTGCCCAGGATGATCGGCCTGTCACGTGCGCTCGAGTGGCTGATGAGCGGCAGGTCAATGGGCGCGCAGGAGGCCGAACAGGCCGGTCTGGTTTCCGCCGTGTTCGAAGCCGATCGCTTCCTGCCGACGGTGCTCGAACGCGCCGCAGTATTGGCCGCCCTGTGCTCGCCTAGCGCAATGGCAGCGGCCAAGCGACAGTCGTACCGCGCGCTCGGCCAGACTCTAGGTGAAAGTGTTGCGCAGGCCGAGCGCGAGATCGCGGCTTCATTGCAGGGGACCGACTTCCGTGAGGGCGTAGCGGCGTTCCTCGACAAACGCCAGCCTTCGTTCTCGGGACTGGGACGCTGAGCGGCGTGCCTGCACGGCCCATCCCGGCCAGTTTCGCTTGTTCGACTGTTCGACATTGGTGTCGGGATCGTCGACAATCTCAATGCTCTTATTCGGTATTGCGTTCCTCACTTTGTGCGGCCTTGGCGGCACACGGCAATGTGACGGCGGTCGATGGATACCGAGCCGCATTCCCGGACGTCTTATCTGATTGACCGTTGAGAGATCCCCACGATGTCAGCGTCTTTCGTCGTAGCAGCAGCCCAGTCCATTTCCGTCGCCGGTGACATACAGCAGAACGTCGACCGGCATCTCTCGTTTTTACGCGAAGCCGCCGCGAGACGCGCGCGTCTCGTCGTCTTTCCCGAGCTTTCGCTGACCGGATACGAGAGCACCATTGCGAACGAAGTCGCAATCCACAACGACGACGCGCGACTCGCGCCCCTGCGTCACGAATGCACGCGAAGCGGACTGACCGCCGTCGTGGGCGCTCCCTTGCGCTTCGACGATGGGGTGCGGATCGGCGCGCTGACGTTGACACCGGACGGCAAGGTCACCAGCTACACGAAGCAATACCTGCATCCAGGAGAAGACGCGACCTTCGCGCCCGGATCGGGCGGGCCGCCGATTTCCGTTGACGGCGAGACTGTCGCGCTCGCCGTTTGTGCGGACACGGGCCATCCAGAGCATGCAGCGCAAGCATCCACCATGGGTGCGATCCTGTACGCGGCGGGCGTGCTATTCACCGCGAACGGTTACGCTGCGGATACCGCGTTGCTCCGGCGCTATGCGGCACAGCACCGCTTCGCCGTGCTGATGGCTAACCACGGCGCAGACACAGGCGGATGGTCATCCATAGGCAAGAGTGCGTTTTGGGACGAGCACGGCCGCTGCGTCGTCGCGGCGGACGGACCCGGGGCCGCGCTGGTCATCGCGAGCAGGGCCGACGCCGGCTGGCACGGTGAAGTCGTCTCGTTGCGATGAACCCATTTGAGTGGTGCATCTGTATCGCCACGCCGTGTTGGGGGCCGGGCAAGCGAAGCGTGTTGACCGCTAGCCCGACCTCGGCCACTATTGCCGCGTGAGCATCAGGTTCAGGTTCTGAACCGCAGCGCCGGATGCGCCTTTGCCAAGATTATCGAACACCGCGGACAGCAGGACGTGCCCGTGTTCCATGTTGGGAAATACGCTTAAGCGCATGTCGTTCGTACCGTTCAGCACTTGTGGATCCAGGTGTTTCAAGGCGCACGATTCGTGCAGCGGCAAGACATGGACGTGGGCCGCCTCGGCATAGTGGCGTGCGAGGCATGCCTGTAACGTGACGCCATCCACGTCGGGTGCCAGCAGCCGCAACGCCAAGGGCACCGTCAGCACGATGCCCTGGCGGAACGCACCCAACGCAGGGACAAAGATGGGACGCTGCGCGAGCCCGGCGTGCTGCTGGATCTCCGGGGTGTGCTTGTGCGCGAGTTCCAGACCATATACCTGGTATGAAGGCGCGTTGACGGCACCCTGTCCCTCATGTTCCTCCACGCCGGCACGCCCGCGTCCGGAGTAGCCCGACACCGCATGAATGCTGATAGGGTAGTCGCCTGGTACGAGCCCGGCCTGCAACAGGGGACGCAGCAAGCCAATGGCTCCGGTCGGATAGCAACCGGGATTGGTGACCCGACGTGCGTTGGCAATGCGCTCAGCCTGTCCCTGCGTCATTTCCGGAAAGCCGTACGTCCAGTCCGTCTGTGTGCGGTGGGCGGAACTTGCGTCGATGACCCGGACGGCAGGATTCACAATGGCGTCCACTGCCTCGCGCGCGGCAGCATCCGGCAAACAGAGGATGGCGATGTCGCAGGCATTGATGGCTTCTGCGCGACGCCGCGGATCCTTGCGTTCCGCAGCGGCAAGCGTGAACAGTCTAAGGTCGGTCCGGTTGCGCAGCCGTTCGTGGATTTGCAACCCGGTGGTGCCTTGGTCGCCGTCGATGAAAACAACGGGAGAGCTCATACGTGGAATACTCCGGTGACTGTGGGTTTTGACAAGGAGAACGAGCCCCTATGTTCCATGGACCGCTAGAATAGAGAAAGTTGTATTTCATAACGTGAATATTCAGTTTTTCTGAATCTGGACGCCAATATGCGAGAGATCAGCCTGGACCGTTTGCGCACTCTGGTCGCCATTGCCGACCGTGGCTCATTTGTCGAAGCGGCGCGTGCATTGCACCTGGCGCCGCCAACGGTCAGCCTCCACATCGCTGAACTCGAAGACCGCATTGGGGCGCCGCTCCTGTCGCGCAAGCGCGGACATGTCAGGCCGTCGGCGATAGGGGAGGTGCTGGTGGAGCGCGCGCGTCGACTGCTGGCCGATGCGGAGCAGGCGTTAGACGATATTCAACGCCAGGTGCAGGGGCTCGAAGGGCGCGCGCGGCTCGGTGCGTCGACTGGCGTGATCGCGCACCTGTTGCCGCAAGCGCTTGAGGTGCTGCGCCAGCACCATCCCGCTATCGACATTCAGGTTGCAGTACTCACTTCGCATGAAACGCTGTCCCGACTGGCGGATGGAACGCTGGATGTTGGGCTGATCGCGCTGCCTCAGCCCCCGGTGGCTGGACTCGTGATAAAGCCTTGGCGCCGCGACCCCGTGATGGCCTTTTTGCCGGCGCATTGGCGGTGTCCGGCCCGCGTCACGCCGGAATGGCTCGCTGCCCAACCTCTCATTCTCAATGACGCGACCACGCGTCTCTCGCGTCTGACTGCGGAGTGGTTCGCGACCGGGGGGCACCATCCTGCGCCGCGCATCCAGCTCAACTACAACGACGCGATCAAGAGTCTGGTAGCGGCAGGTTACGGCGCAGCGCTGTTGCCCCATGAGGCCACTACGCCATTACCCGATGGGCGCATCGTCATGCGTGCGCTGCGCCCGGCGTTGTGGCGCCGGCTCGGCATTGCACATCGTGCGGGGTACGTTGAGCGTTCCACGCAACACGTACTCGATGTGTTGTGGGATCTGCGATTGGCGTAGGCGTTGCCATTTTCCAATCGCCATTCGCCATTCGCCGCTTCGGTTCGTTCTTGCTGGGACAGTAGCTTTATTGCATGTCATGCCGAACAAGCGCGGCCGGTCGACATCGACGCCTAGATCGTTGACAATCGTTTTCCTTGCGTAAGCAAACAGGAGCCCACTTTGCCTTCAACGAATCTGCGTCTCTACGCCGACGCTCAATTCGCAAGTCCATATGCGATGTCGGCCTTCGTGGCCCTTCACGAAAAGGGATTGTCGTTTGAGCTTGTCACCATCGACCTGGCCAACAATGCGAACCTCGAACCTGGTTATGCACAGAGCTCACTCACGCAGCGCATACCTACGCTGATTCACGGCAGTTTCGCTTTGTCCGAGTCGTCAGCCATAACTGAATATCTCGACGAGGTTTTTCCGGGCACCTTGTTATACCCAAAAGATGCGATCAGTCGCGCTCGGGCACGCCAAGTCCAGGCGTGGCTGCGAAGCGATCTCATGCCCATCCGGCAGGAGCGCTCCACTGAGGTGGTATTTTATGGCGCTCCCGCAGCGCCCCTATCTGCTGCAGCACGTACGGCCGCAGGAAAACTGTTTTCTGCTTGCGAGGTGCTGATTGCCGACCACTCACCGAACCTCTTTGGCGAGTGGTGCATCGCAGACGTCGACCTTGCTCTAATGCTGAACCGGCTCGTCCTCAATGGTGATGCGGTGCCGGGAAGGTTGGCTGACTACGCTGCGCATCAGTGGCAAAGGCCGTCTGTTCAGCATTGGGTCGCCCTGAATCGCCCCCCGCTGTGAAACCCTCGAACTCGCCGCGCTTTGAATATGTGACCGGCTAGTTGCTAGCCTCGCACCGCGCTCCTGAAGGCGGCTGAAAGCACGGCAAGCGCATCGCGCGGCCGGCCGTCGTTGACCCGTGAGTGAAGCAGAACTGGCAAGCGTGGTAAGTCAGGCAGCCCGAGCTTGGGGCCTACGTCAACTGCGCCCAATGGCAGCATGCGAGGAGCCAATGCTGCTACGCCGAGCCCCGCCACGACGGCTGCAGCGACTGCAGCAACGCCGCCGCCGACGAAAACTTCTGTCCAAGGCACGCCTGCCGCATCGAGAAGCTGGCCGGCCATCGCACGCACACCGCAAGGTTCAGCAAGTGTGGCAAGCGGCAGGGGCTCGCCGGCGCGATGCTCCCAGCTTGGCGCTGCGAACCAGCCGAATTGCTCGTCGGTAAGAATTTCTCCGTCGCTTCGACCGACATGCAAGCGGACGATCACCGTGTCGAGTTCCCGCCGGTCGAAACTTTGAAGCAGGTCACCCGACGAGCCGATCCGGATCTCGATCAGCAGTTGCGGGCTTTGCGCGTTCATGCGCGCGATCAGCGCGGGCAGCTCCGGTCCCGCAACATGGTCACTGATACCAATGACGAGACGCTGCCGGACCCCGGCAAATCCAGCGAGCGCGCGATCAGCCGCAAGCCTCTCGCCAGGCGATCTTCGACAACCTGTATCGCGCGCTGCACGAAACGTTCAACGTGCCCGAGGGCGACCAGTTCCTGACCATCACGGAGCATGACGCCGCGAACTTCCGTTACGGCGCGTCCTATCATGGCATCGCCCGGAGTGACGATCTCGTGTTCATCCAGATCACCGCGAACAACACCCGCACCGTGGAACAGAAGAAAGTGCTGTTCCAGCGGATCGCGGAGTTGCTCAGCGAGAGCCCCGGCATCCGGCCGGAGGACGTGTTCGTGAGCCTTGTCGAGGTCGCAAAAGAGAATTGGTCCCTTGGCAACGGCCTCGCGCAATACGCTTGAGTCGGTGGTCGGTGCTGTTGATCGCGGCCACCATTTGCCGGCTCCTTCGCGACGCGCGACACAAAATTTGCGTGAATGTCCGTCGTCGAGAAAGTTGGTCGACCGCTGAGGGTTGACAAGAGCCGAATGCGACACGGCTGCCGGAGGTCGCTTCACGGGGCCAGTAACAGCCCTTCGGGCGTGTCTCACGAATGACGACTGCTGGGTGCGAAGCGGCCATTAGGGGTTTATATGCCATGCCCCCGTTTGGCAAATTCTCCGTCAGAAGCGCAAGATCTATGGATAGAAGGTTTCGCCACGGTTCAGCATGTTGACGAATTCCTCGATTTTACGCGCCCTTGTTTCTGGTTTTTTGGCATTCTGTACCCGAAACAGGATGGCATAGCGGTTACGGCTGTTCAGTGTTGCAAAAAACTTCTTGGCTTCCGGATTTGCGTCCAAAGCCACCTGCAGGTCGTCCGGCACTATCGAGTTACTGGCCGACGTATAAGCAGCCTTCCAGCGGCCGTCCTTCCTAGCTTTCTCGATTTCGCACATGCCGGGCGGGCGCATTCTGCCTGCGGCGATCAGCGCTTCAGCCCTGTCTTTGTTAAGTTTGGACCAGATGCTTTTTGCGGAGCGTGGGGTGAAGCGCTGTAACCAGTATTTCTCGCTCTCAGCCTGCTTTTGACCATCAATCCAGCCATAGCAGAGGGCGCTTTCCAACGCCTGTTCGTAGGTTACGGTTCGCTGCTCGGTGCCTTTTTTCGCTAGACGCAGCCATGCTCCCGTCGAAGTGCTGCCGTTTTTCCCTAACCAACTTTCCCATTCGGTCTGACTTGTAAATGTTAGAACGCATTCGGTCATGTCACTATCCTGAATGGTTGAGTACATGCGCGGGGAAGGCGTCCGCAGTCTAACAGTGCTTATACGGGCATCAACGTCCGTGGTGCGAACCAAAGACCGGTCTCTCAGTAGCGACTAGCCCGTCGGCTGGTTTGGGTCGGTCTGAGACGGCCGGCCCTGGCGGAGGGCCGAAGTCAGAGTCCGGCCATCTTGAGTCGTCCACCGGACGACCCGCTGACGGTCGCATGTAGAATCCAGGCGGCGAAAATTGTAACAGTGGGAAGGTCAGGAGCTACTCAGTGCTGTTAGCGGCCGGCATTCGCCGTGACACCATCCTCAAACCACGACCAACATCACGCACGACCAAATCGAAGCCGCCAAGGCGATCCTTCTCTCCAAACAACGGGTTTCGACCCGCCTTCTGCAACGCACCCTGAAATTGCCCTACTCAGGCACAGAGGCAGTTCTCAATGCCCTGCAACATCAGGATGTGTTGACCCCTCGCCTAGATGGCTTTCGCCGGTTGACGAAGGCGTTCGAGAACGAAGACACCACGGCTCGTGTTTCGTTCGTGCGGTTCGTCTTCGAATCCGTCCGCTATTGTTCGGAAATGTGGGAGGAAGGAAATAGCGGCCACACGAAGATCATGAAGCTTCTGCGCCCCTCCTCGCAGGTCGCGCCGCTCCAGCTTCGGAAACTCGTACTCCATGCGTGTTTCCAGACTCGGCGGATGGGGTTGCTAGAGGCATCGATGGCGTTAGTTGAATACTGCTGTGACCGAGGTCTTGCTCCTGCGGTCGACGACGATGACCTTTCCGAGTTGGGCATCATGTGCTCGTCCGCCTCACGTCCATTCACCTTGGTCAGCGATCCAGCAGCGATAAGGAAGCGCTCCTTCGTCCGACTGGCTCGCTACCTAAGCCTTCGAGGCATGGACTCCGACACGCGTTGCTTCGAGTATTTTCTCCGCGGCGTGTACGACGTACCGACGGGCCAGGGGAAGAATGGAGGAACCTACAACGAGCACGTGGTGCCGCTTGCCTACATCCGAAAGCACTGCGTGCACCTATTGACGCAGGGAGGTACGGCCGAGCAAGCCACAAGCGACATCATCCGGTTTCTGGCAATCGTAAAAATCACCGACGACGAGCGAAACTATCTGGATCGCAGCATCAGCTCCGGTGGGCTAGGGTTGCAGGTCGACATGCCTGAGGCTTGGTACCCCGAAGTGGGGGACATCTTTGCGCGCCTCCACAAGGCGGGCATCGAGTTTCAGATGTCGACGTGACCGGCATAAAGGCAGAAAAGCTCATCGCCGCTCTTTTGGGGAAAGACCTGATCCGACGGCCGCGTTTGTTAAGGATTGTTTGATGTCTGCCCTCGTCTGCAGGACTGTGAGAGGGAGCGGCGCGTGTGGGCAGGCGTCGAAC